>NZ_JBDSNT010000050.1:0-23970 GCF_039915195.1 Gaiella sp. | reverse complement strand
CCTCCGGCCTCCCAGATCACAAGGGCCTTCACAGTCCAAGCGAACGCAGCAGCCGCAGACACGATCAACGCTATTCGCGAGATGATCACGCAGCGACCCTATCGGCAGAGGCAGACGGCGGCCCGCTCGCCTGCGCCAGCATCCTTACGTCAGAGGCTTGAACGTCAGCCGAGGAACTGCACGATCGCGTCGGCTGTCGCATCGAAGTCGTCCCAGAGGACGCTGTGGCCGCCGGGTACATCGGTCCGAGTGACGTGGCCGTTCCGCGGCGCGACAACAGGGATCCACGAGCGCTCGCCGCAGACGACGAGCGTCGGGCACCTCGGCCACGGCGGCGTCGACGACGCCATCTCGCTCCAGGCGACGATGACGGCTGCCGGCGAGTACTGCCAGCGGAAACGGCCGTCCGGGCTCTCGACGAGATGTTCGCGCGCCTCCTCCTCGAGCGTCTCGCGCGGCGTCGAGTGGAGCGAGCCGTCGCCGAGCCGCGCCTCGATTGCCTCGTCTGCGCTCGCGAACGAGACGTCCGCGCGCGTCAGATCGGCCCGCTCGCCCGAGACGGCAGCGTCGAGCTGCATCGCGGGATCGAGCAGGACCGCACACACCACGCGATCCGGCTGGCGGGCGGCAACCTCGGCGACGAGCTTTCCGCCGAAGCTGTGCCCGATCCACGCCGCCTCGGAGATCCCGAGTGCGTCGGTCGTCTCGAGGAGGTCGGCGACATGCTGCTCGACGCTCCAGGGCGGCTCCCAGCCCGAACGGCCGTGCCCTCGGTAGTCGACCCCGATGACCCGGTACCTCTGGAGGCGCTCCTCGGCGAGACGCCGAAAGCGTCGCCCATGGCCCGTCACGCCGTGCAGACATACGACCGGCTGTCCGGTCGGATCCCCCCACTCTGTTGTGCTCAGCTGCACGAGAGCACCAGTTTGCCGAAATGCTGCCCACTCGCCATCGTTGCAACCGCACGTGCGGCCTCGGCAAGCGGCGAAACGGAGTCGATCACGGGTCGCCAAGTGCCGGAATCGAGAGCCGCGAGAAGCCCCGCGAAGTCCCTCGGGCTGCCCATCATCGTCCCGAGCAGCGACCACTGGCCGAAGTAGAAGGGCCGCACAGGGATCGTTGCCTCGGTACCGCCCGTGGCGCCGAAGACGACGACCCGTCCTCCCGGACGCAGGCAGTCGAGCGACTGCGGCCATGTCGAGCCGATCGAGTCGACGACGAGATCAGCGCCGCCGAGTCCCTTCACCGCAGCGACCCAATCTTCAGTCGCGTAGTTGACGCCTCCTTCTGCACCGAGCGCAACCGACTTCTCGATCTTGTCGGCAGAGGACGATGTGACGAGGACGCGCGCGCCTGCCTGGGCCGCGAGTTGCACAGCGAAGGTCGAGACGCCGCTCCCCGCACCGAGTACGAGCACCGTCTCGCCGCCTCGAAGCCCACCTCGGGAGAAGAGCGCGCGGTACGCGGTCAGCGCCGCAAGCGGGAACGCAGCCGCCTCTTCCCACGAAAGCCGCGCAGGTTTCGCGAACACGTTGGCCTCGGGAACGGCAACGAGCTCCGCGTAGGTGCCGTTCCGCGGGCCGCCTAAAACCTGGAAGTCCGCGCCGAACGCCTCCTCGTGCGGACCCCACCGGAGCGCCGGGTAGATCACGACCTCCTCGCCCGTATCACGCCGCACGCCGGCACCGTCGGAGCCCGGAATCAGGGGGAGCGAGAACGGGTAGGTGCCACCCGCTACCAGCAGATCCCTGCGGTTGAGCGCAGCCGCCCGGAGCTCGACGACGACCTCGCCCGGAGCCGCAACCGGATCCTGCACTGCCTCGTGGCGGAGCTCGCCGCCCTCGTGAACCTGTATCGCCAGCATCAGCGTAGTGATGCCCAGGGCTCGTCGCCTGCGACGTCCTCCACGCCGTAGCCGTCCTCGCCGACCGAGGGAGAGAGAATCGCAAGGATCTTGGCAGGTGCAGCGCCGTCGTTGAACGTCGCATGCACTCCGGAGGCCGGAATCACGACCGAGTCACCAGCCGCGAGCGTCTGCTTCTCCTCTCCGAGCCACTGCTCGATCGTGCCCTCGATCACGTAGATGACCTCTTCTTGGCCGGGATGGCGGTGGAAATCGTGACACTTGCCCGCGAGGAACGTCGCCTCGATCGCGACGATCCCGGAGAGGCCGTCACGCGGTCCGCTGATCTGGGCGAACACGCCCCAGTCGTGGTCGTCGCGCGAGAGTGAACTCGCCGGCTTGAATGCTCCTGCCATCTCGTTACGCCCCCTTCACGGGAATCGATTTGAACCGCCTCATGTTCTCTGTCATTGCTACCTCGGTCGGCAGGCGCTCCATCGACGACGCTCCGAAGAAGCCGACGACACCCTCCGTGCGCGCGAGAATGTAGGCGGCATCATCCGGCTCGGCGATCGGCCCGCCGTGGCAGAGCACAATCACATCGGGATTGACCCGCTTCGCCGCGTCGTGCATACCCTGGATCAGCGGAACGCAGTCGGCGAGCGTCTTCGCCGTGTCCGCCCCGATCGAACCGCCCGTGGTCAACCCCATGTGCGGAACGAGCACATCTGCGCCGGCCTCCGCCATGGCCACTGCGTCGTCGTCGCTGAAGACATACGGGGCCGTGAGGAGATCGAGCTCGTGGGCGATGCGGATCGCATCGACCTCGAGCCCGTATCCCATCCCGGTCTCCTCCAGGTTGACCCGGAAGGTGCCGTCGATCAGGCCAACCGTGGGGAAGTTCTGGATTCCGCTGAAGCCCATCCGCTTCAACTCAGCGATGAAGACCGGCATCAGGCGGAACGGGTCGGTGCCGCACACCCCCGCCAGCACGGGCGTGCTCTTGACGACCGGAAGCACCTCACGTGCCATGTCGACGACGATCGCGTTCGCGTCGCCGTACGGCATCAGGCCCGCGAGCGAGCCGCGGCCGCCCATGCGGTAGCGGCCCGAGTTGTAAATGATGATCAGGTCGGCTCCGCCGGCCTCCGCCAACTTCGCAGAGAGCCCGGTGCCGGCACCCGCACCGATGACGGGGCTGCCGGCCGCGATCTGGGCGCGCAGATTCGAGAGTGCCTCTGACCTCGTCATGCCGCAGCCTCGATTAGCTCGTGCAGCCGGTTCGCCATCGCGAGCGCGAACGTCGGGTCGTTCACGTCGGCGTCGATCTCATGGAGCACGACCTTCGACGGGTCGATCGATTCGCGGATCGTGTCGAACAGTGCAGTGTCCGCCTCCGTGTCGTAGAAGACCTGACCTTCGGTGGCGATCGCCGACACGCCGCGCAACGGCACGAACAGCTCGGTCGGCCCGGTTGCTGCGTTGAGCTTGCCTGCGATGATCCGGCCGATCTCGCGGCACTCGTCGGGAGTCGTCCTCATCAGCGTGATGGTGGGGTTGTGGACATAGAGGTTCCGGTCGCGATAGCGCTCGGGCACGGTCTCGAGCGGGCCGAAATTGACCATGTCGAGCGCGCCGAGCGACACAACCTGCGGGACACCTCGCCGCCCTGCAGACTCGAGACGGTCGGGCACGGCCGCGAGCACCCCTCCTGCGACGAGGTCGCAGAACTCGGTGGTCGTGACGTCGAGCGACCCCGTGATGAACCCGGCCTCGATCAGCGCCTCCATTGAGCCGCCGCCGGCGCCGGTCTGATGGAAGACCAGCACCTCGTACCCGAGCTCCTCGAGCCGCTCCCGGGCCGTCGTCACGGCGGCGGTCGTGACGCCGAACATCGACGCGGTGATCAGCGGCTTCGCCTCACCGAGCGGCGGCACCGACGCCTTCGCCATGCCGGCGAGGGCTGCGGCCGCGTTCGTCATGATCTTCGCCGAGATGCTGTTCACGCCCGCGATGTCGACGACCGAGTACATCATCGTCACATCGACCGACCCCACGTAAGGGCTCGTGTCGCCTGACGCCACCGTGGAGACCATCAGCTTCGGCACGCCGATCGGCAGCTGACGCATCGCGTAGGTCGCGATCGAGGATCCGCCCGAGCCGCCCAGGCCGCCGATCGCGTCGAGCCTACCCTCGGCGTGCAGACGCTTCACGATCTCGGCCGCTCCGCGCGCCATCGTCTCGACCGCCGCGCCGCGATCGCCCGCGTCCGCGAGTGCCTGGACGTCCGCGCCGGCTGCAGCCGCAACCTCCTCCCTGCTCACATCGGGCGTCATCTGCGGGACGCCGACTATCCCGGCGTCGACGAGGACGACGCCGACGCCGTCCTCACGGATCCGGTCCGCGAGGTACGCATACTCGTGGCCTTTCGTGTCGAGCGTTCCGACGAGCACGACTGTGGGCATATGGGCACCTCCGTTTCGACTCCGGGATTGAAGTGGTCTACCACACCGCCGCGAAGGCGGTGCTCCGGGCGGCTAGTGACTCGCTGCGAGCGGCTCGACGCCGAGATAGCGGCGCTGCGCGTCGGGGTCGCTCATCAGCTCGTCGGCCGTCGTTTCCGCAGCGATCCGCCCGGCGACCATGACGAGCTGCCGCGCGGAGACCTCGGTGGCGACGCCGAGATTCTGCTCGACGAGCAGAATCGCCATTCCCTCGGTGACGAGCGCCTGGCACGTTGCGATCACCTGCTCGACGATCGTCGGCGCGAGGCCCTCGGACGGCTCGTCCATGATCAGGAGATCGGGGTTCGTCAGGAGCGCGCGGCCGATTGCGAGCATCTGCTGCTCCCCACCGGAGAGCTGCGTCGCGCTCACCTTCTTGCGCTCGGCGAGACGAGGGAAGAGCTCGTAGACGGCAGCCGATGTCCAGCGACCCGATCGCGGCGTCTTGATCATCTTCAGGTGCTCGTCGGTTGTCAGCGACTGGAAGAGCCGCCGCCCCTGCGGGACGTACGCGATGCCGGTGCCGGCAATCTTGTAGGACGGCTTCCCGAGCAGCTCGATTCCCCGGAACCTGATCGACCCGCGCGCACTCGGTGGTTCGATGCCCATGATCGAATTGCACAACGTCGTCTTGCCCATGCCGTTGCGCCCGATCACCGAGACGGCCTCGGTGGCCATCGAGAACGAGACGCCCTCGAGCGCTCGCGCGGAGCCGTACGACGCGTCGAGGTTCTCGATCTCGAGCAGGACGTCGCTCACGAGCCCTCCTCCCTGGCGCTCACGTCTTCCGCGTGAAAACGGTTTCCGAGGTAGATGTCGTGCACCATCTGGTTGCCGCGGATCTCGGCAGGCGTGCCTTCGACGACCTTCCGGCCGTCGTGCATCATCGTCACATAGCCGGCGACGGTGAGCGCGACGTCCATGTCGTGCTCGATCAGGATCAACGTCACGTCCTCCGGAAGGCCGAGCAGCAGCTCTGTCAGCCGCTCCCGCTCGCCGAACGAGAGACCCGATGCGGGCTCGTCGAGCAGCATCAGCTTGGGCTCGACGGCGCTCGCCATCCCGACCTCGAGCTGGCGCTGCTCGCCATGGGAGAGGTCGCGAACGAACGTGTCGACCTTGTCACCGAGCAGAACGCGCTCGGCCGCGGCTCGCGCACGCTCGCGCACGACGCGGTTCTGCTTATGGGGGACTATCCGCAGGCGCCCGCCGTCGCGACCGACGATCGCGAGAAAGATGTTGTCCTCGACCGAGAGACCGGGGAAGAGGCGGGTCTTCTGATACGTCCGTGCCAGGCCGAGCTTCGGCCGCACGCGCGCGGGGAGGTGCGTGACGTCGCGGCCCATGACCTCGACGGTTCCGGCAGACGGGGGGAAGTCGCCGGCGACGAGGTTGAAGAGCGTGGTCTTGCCGGCCCCGTTCGGGCCAAGGATCGCACGGCGTTCGCCGTACGCGACGTCGAGATCGACGTCGCGTACGGCCTGAACTCCGCCGAACCGCCGGCCGACCCCCCGCAAGCGGAGGATCGGCTCGTCGGGCACAGCGTGGGGGTCGGGCTTCAGCCCGACCCCCACTCCGTTTTCAGCTACTGCGGTCACTCCGCCTACTTGATGACCGTTGGGTAGATGATGCCGTTCTTGACGACCTTGATCTTGCCCTGCCAGGGCAGTTTCTTCTTCACGCACTTGGGCTGCGTACGACCAGGCGCCGGGCTGTTCTTCGTGAACAGACCACCAAACGACTGGTTGACGTTCGGCACGTAGCCGATGACGACCGGAGCAACGCTCCCGTCAGCGTTCTTGACGAGCTGGAGCGGGTACTGGTCCTGGATCGCCTGCCGGTTCGCATCGAGCTTGACCGAGCCCTTGTCCGACACCTCGTAGCCCGAGCGGAGCGTCTTCGGCATCTTCGCGTGCAGAGCCGCCCCTGTCTGGCCATTCGACACCGTGAGGCCCTGGATGAGCGCCCACGCGGCGTTGTAGTAGTTGTAGACGAACCCGTCGGCGTAGTTGCCACCGTTGAGTCCGGGATACCAGCGAGCGACGACCTTCTCGTAGATCTTCGCCTGCCCGGTCTTGAGGCCGGGAGCCGTGCCGAAGCCGCCGAGGTAGGAGCCGGCGACCTTGGGAGCCACGACCTTGTCGGCGCCGAGGAAGGCGAAGAACAGGTTGCCGATGTGCTGGCTCGGCTTGAGTGCGCCGTTTGCCTGCTCGTACGCGGTCAGAGCCGCACTTGTGCCCGTTCCACCGACGACCCAGAAAGTGCCGTCGACGGTGCCCGGTGCGGGCAGCTGCTGCACGTAGGACGAGTAGTCCGTCGTGTTCAGCGGCGGGAACACGCGCTTCGTGATCTTGCCGCCGATCGCGCAGAAGTCGGCGATGATGCCGGCCCCGGACGTCCAGCCGAAGCTGTAGTCGTCCATGATGATGGCGGCCTTGCGCCAACCGAGCTTCTTGTACGCGATCTCACCGATTCCGGCGTTCCACTGGGCGCCGTCGCCGTGATAGCGGAACATGTTCTTCGGTGCGATCTGCAACGTCGGATCCTGCGACCCGGCAGTGCCGATGATGAACGTCTTGTTGGGATGCTTCTTCGCGTAGTTCGCAACGTAGACGGCCTCGTCACCGGACAGCGGGCCGACCATCACGTCCGCCTTCAGCTGCTCCATCAGGCGACGCGTCTCCTTGACAGCGGTCGGAACCGTGTCATCGCCGCAGCCGTAGCCGACGATCTGGACATCCGTGTTGCCGACCCGGATGCCCGTCATGCCTGCCGACGGCTTCTTCTTGTTTTTGACCTTGCCGTTCGCGTAGTTGGCGAACGCTGCCTGTGCGCCACCGATGTCCGGCTCATAGCCGAACCCGAAGCCGCCCTTGCAGTCGGTCATGATCGCGACCCGGACCGTCTTCGCCTTCGACGCCGCGAACGACGTGGAAACGACGACGGTCGCCAGGACCACGAGCACACCGAGCGGAAGCACGAGCTTCCAGTGGCGTGAAATACCTCTCATGCCTGTTGCCCTCCTTGGTTGATGATGACAAACAACGTGAAACCTTCGAACTGACCCCAACTGATGATCTGCAACCAGCCTCCTTTCACACCAACTTCTCCCCGGCCGGAATCGCAGTCACGCTCGGCCCTTCGCCGCTGTCGGTACCGGATCTCAGGCCCCACAGTCTGTCCCAGGCGCCCATCAGGCCGTCGGGAGAGACAATCACTATGACGAGGAAAATGAGCCCGATGATTGTTTGGAAGCTGCCACCGATTCGGACGGTGTCGAGCAGGTCGGTGAGCCAGCTGTCCCGGATGTAGTTGTTGATCACTATGAAAGCGAGCGCGCCGACCCACGCGCCCTCGACGCGCGTCAGTCCGCCGATCACCGCGACGATCAGGAGGTCGATGGTCGCCTGCAAGCCGATGTCGCCGGGAGCGATCTGGCCCTGCCACCAGACGAGGAGGATGCCGGCGAGCGCGGCCATGAATGCTGCGAGGCCAAAGGCGAGCGTCCGGTGTAGGGGAACGGCGTAGCCGAGCGAGCTCATGCGCACCGGCTCGTCACGCAACCCCTGCAATGAAAGGCCGAACGGCGTCCTGATCACGAACCGGATGAACGCGTACACAGCGATTGCGACGCCGAGTGCGATGTAGTAGAGCCGATTCCGGTTCTCGACGATATCCCCGACGAACGGTGGGGTGTAGCTGTTGATGTTCGCGATCCCGGAGAAGCCCGACACGACCGTCACCTGGCCGACGAAGTAGAAGCCGACAACCGAGTAGGTGAGGGTGATCATCAGGAAGTAGATCCCGGTGCTGCGCGCCGCGACGGCGCCGAGCAGGACACCGAGGAGCGTCGTCCCGGCGAGCGCAAGGACGAGTGCGAGGGTCGGGTCCCAGCCCAGCGTCAATCCCTTCGTCTCGCCGCCGGCGCCACCCTTCGTGACCATGTTGCCGATCATGAAGCCCGCCGCACCCATCAGCATCGTCTGGGAAAGCGAGATCATCCCGCCGTACGCGGCGAGGAAGATCATGCTCGCCGCCGCGATCCCGACTATCAGCGCCTGCGTCAGGATCACATCGACCCAGTAGGCATTGAAGACCAGCGGGGCGATCAACGCCAGGGCGAGCCCTCCGAAGCCGATGGCGCGCTCGGTAACAGCCTTCGGACCGCGCGTCACGAGAATCTCCCGAACAACCCCTGCGGGCGGAACGCGAGCACGAGAGCGAGCAGGACGAACGTGAAGACGATCGAGTACTGGGTGCAGCAGTTGCCGCCGATCGTCGGGAGATAGATCGCCGAGAACGAGAAGACGAGCCCGTAGAGGAGCGAGCCCGCTGCGGCACCGAGCAGCGAGCCGAGGCCACCAATGATCACGACGACGAGCGAGTTGAGCAGCCACTGGCCGTCCTGGCCCGCGGCAACCGCACCCTGTGAGGCGCCGACGGCACCACCGAACGCTGCGAGCGACGAGCCGACGACAAAGGCAATGGCGAACGTGAGCTGGATGTTGACGCCGAGTGCCGAGGTCATCTGCCGGTCGTCGACGCCGGCCCGGATGACCATGCCCGTGCGCGTGCGATAGAGCCAGATCCAGAGCCCGAGCCCGACGGCGAGGCCGAGGAACAACACGATCAGGCGGGCCAGCGAGTACTGGATCCCGAGCAGCGGCAGCTCGACGAGCCGGTTCGTCCAGCCGGGCCACGTGACGCTCGAGGCGATACCCTCGTTGAAGTGGGCGAGAATCTGGTCGGCGATGATCACGGAGATCGCGATCGTGATCAGTGCCTGTCGAAGCTCCTGTCCCTGGTTCCAACGCAGGAACACCTGCTGGACGACGAGGCCGACGAGGGCGATCGACGCGGCGGCGATGAGGGCGGGGAACACCCACTCCCAGGTGTTGACCTCGACACCGGCGATCGAGTACCCCGAGCCCGTCATCTTCTGTTGCACCTCGTAGGCGATGTAGCCGCCGAGGAGATAGAAGGAGCCGTGGGCCATGTTGACCACGCGCATCAGCCCGAAGATGAGGGAGAACCCGCTCGCCACGATGAACAGCAGCCCGGCAAACGTGAGACCGTTCAGCAGCGTGCGGGTGAAGCTCTGCCAGTCGTCGATCGCCGAGCCGAACGTCGTCGTGCGCCAGTTGCCGCCGATGTCGGGCGTCGGGTTCGCGAGCACGACGATGTAGAGGAGCGCGAAGCCCACGAGCAGACCGACGACGAGCTTCGGAGCAAGCCGTCGGATATCGAGCTGTGCGATTCGGTCGCTCAAGACGACACGAACCTAACAACCAGACGAGACAGATACAACCGAGAACTCAACGATTATCGATTCTTTCCGACGTGTGTTCATGCCTGCCTCGTCCATTGGGACGAGGCAGTCGACGGGCGCTATCGGGATCATCTCCTTGACCGCCGACACTCCGAGCACCTAGCCTCGAGACGGACGCAACGACACTCCTGGAGGGCAGATGAGCGACACCTACCACGCCGTGATCCCGTACGAGTCCATGGATCCCCTGGCTATCGGCGCGACCGATGACGACTCGAAGAAGCACCGAGACACGCTCAACCTCGATATCCCGGCCGCCAATCTCGTGGCTGCGATCTACCCGGACGAACCGGCACCGGTAGGCGACTCGACCGAGGCTGCGCGCCGGGCGCTCGCCGAGCCGTTCGACGGGCCGACGTTCGCGGAGCTCCTCGCCGGGAAGCAGAGCATTGCCGTCGTGATCGACAATCAGTTCCGGCCCACTCCATCGTCCAGGCTGCTCCCGCCCGTCTTCGACGCGATCGAGGCGGCCGGGGTCACCGACGTCCGGGTCGTGTGCGCGAACGGCAAGGTCTTCCCGATGTCCGAGGCGGACATGGAGCAGAAGATCGGCCCCGCCAACCTCGCCCGGATGGAGGCGAACGGTTGGGCCTTCCACCAGAACGACCCGCAGAACGCGGACGCGTACACCTTCGTCGGCGTCTCGTCGGGCGGCACGCCCGTGTGGCTGCACACGGAGGTCGCCTCCAGCGACCTCAAGATCACAATCGGGCAGGCGCAGGCAAACCACTGGGGCGCCGGCGGCGGCGGCAAGCTCATCCTCCCCGGTGTCGTCTCGGACGCGACGATCGAGTCGAACCACTGCGCGTTCGTCACCTCGCCGCAAACCCATTACGGTGCCTACGCCGGCCCGATGCGCACGGACATCGACGAGGTAGCGACCATGTGCGGGCTCGACTGCACGATGAACGTGATCCTCGACACCCACGGTCGCGTGATCGACTGCATCTTCGGGTCGCACCCCGAGGCACACCGCGAGGCGATTCGCCGCTTCAACGCGATCTACGCGTACGACAGCTGGGTGGAGGAGCACGGCCAGGCGGATATCGTCATCTGCGGCGTCTTCGCGCCCACAGACCACCTGTTCTTCCACACAGGATGGGGGTGCATGTCGGCCGATCTCGTCTTGAAGGACGGCGGCACGATTATCTACACGAGCCCGTCCCCCGGCGTCTCGACTGCGATTGGCGACTTCCCCGGCTTCGCGCTGATGGACCTGATGACGCCGTACATGCCGCCGAGCACCGAGAACTACCAGCGCGTGCTGCACGACATCCACAAGCGCGAGATCCAGATGTGGGCAGGCTGCATCTGGGTGCCGATCTACGAGGTGATGACGCGCAAGCACCTGACGATCGTGACCCTTGAAGAGAACCTCGGGATGGCAGCCGACATCGGGCTCGACGCGACGACGTCACTGGACGAGGCCTTCGCGGCCGCGATGGCCCGTCATGGAGCAGACGCGAAGGTGGCGATCCTGCCCTACGCCCGCTACCAGCTGCCGAAGAACGCAGTTCGGATGGCGAGCTCCGATCCGAGCATCCTCGCGCACGCGGCGGTATAAGACGTCGACTCCGGAACCGTCCCGGACGGCCCTCCCTGGCTTCCGCCTTGCGCACGGCGTCGTCGACGGCGACCCCGTGCGCAGGGAGATCCGCGGCTCGACGACGATCCTCGAGATCCTCCGCATGTACCCGGACGGGCGAGCCGCGACGCTGATGTCGCGGCTCTACTGGCCGTGTGCCCACTGCGGCGGAGCCGTCCGCGAGCCGCTCACACTCGCAGCACAGCGCCACGCCCGCGACCCCCGGGCGGTGCTGATCGCCTTCAGGGCGCTCCAGCACGGCGGACCAACCGACGAGGAAATCGCTCTCGCCGCCGTACGACACTCCCGCTGAGGGTGGTACGGTCGAGCGGTGGCGCAGCCCGAGATGATCAGTGAGATCGAGCAGATGCTCACGAACGGCGAGCCGAGCCTTTCCGAGGTTGCGGACGGGATCCTCGAGGCGGTCGGGGCTGCACGAGTCTCGATCTCCGAGATCGATCTCCGCGACGACGCGTTCGAGATCATCGAGGCGCGCGGTGAAGCGTTGCTCGGGCCGGGGACGCGGTTCCCGCTCGGGACGTCGACGCATCATCGAAGCGCTGCCGACGGAAAGGTCTTCGTCTCGCCCGACTTCGATCAGCGTCGCGGGTTCTCGCGACCGCTCGATCGGATCGTGCGCGAGCATGGCTTCCGCTCCGGCGCTTCGCTGCCGCTGCGTCATGCGGAGGGACGCGACGGGGCGCTCAACCTCCACTTCGATTCGACGGGTCCAACTGCGGCAGAGGCGTGCACCCTCGTCGAGCCGTTGCTCGGAGGGCTTTCACTCGCGCTTGACCAACCTGACGAGATCTCACTGACAGCTGTGCTCGTCTGCCATGACGACCCGCTCGTCGGCCACGGCATCGCGCGACTCCTCGAAGAAACCGGGCTTGCGCGCGCCTCTCTCGCCCGCTCGCCGTTGGACGCCGTTCGGTCCGGCCCCCTGCGCGCCCCGGACGTCGTGATCGGCGACCTCGCACTCGGGGGGCGACGGATCGACGCGTGGATCGGCGAGCTCCGAGCCGCCGGTGTCGACGCGCCGCTGCTCGTCGTCGCACCGCACGACGGCGGCGACAGCCTCGGCGTCGCCCTCGCAGCGGGCGCGACGGGATTCGTCCTACGAGCCGACGTCGAGGATGCGCTCTCGCTGGCGGTCGACGCTGTCTCGCGCGGCCAGTCGTGGCTCCCAAGGAGCCGCGCTCGCAGACAAGAGACGGCTCTCACCCCCCGCGAGCTCGACGTGCTCTCGTGCCTCGATCGCGGGATGCGGTTCCGGCAGATCGCCGACAGCCTCGGAATCTCCCAGACGACCGCGAAGACCCATGCCCGGAGCCTCTTCCGCAAGCTCGGTGCGAGCTCGCGCTCCGAGGCAACGTACACCGCTCGACACCGCGGCCTGCTCGGGTAGTGCCAGGGACGTGGCGCCGGGGGTCAGCCAGGGGCTGGAGCGGCGCCCGATCCGTTCCGCAGCCTCGCTGAAGCGAGGAAGCCTCAGAGGCCGCACACTCCGGCAGTGCCCCTCGTCCGAACGGACGATTGCCACGCCCGCTCAGAAACCGCGACGATGACGCCGATGTCCGCGAGCTCAGAGCCCTGGGTCGGGCGGCCCCTGCAGCGTTTCGAAGACGACGCGCTGCTCCGCGGCGAGGGCCGGTTCCTCGACGACCTCTCCCCGGTCGCGCACAGCTACCACGCCGCCGTGGTTCGCTCGCAGCTCGCGCACGCCAGGATCGAGGTCGATGCGAGCGCTGCTCTCGACGCGCCGGGAGTGATCGGCGTCCTCGTCGGCGCCGACGTGATGGCGCTGTCTCGTCCCTTCCCGGCAGGGATCGACAGCGGCGTGCCCCAGTACGCGACGGCGATCGACACCGTGCGGTACGTCGGCGAGCCGATCGCCGTCGTGGTCGCACGCGACCGCTATCTCGCGGAGGATGCTGCCGAGCTCGTCGACGTCGACTATGACCAGCTCGACGCCGTCCTCGACCCCGTCGCGGCTGCGGCACATCCGGTGCACGAGCGAGACTTCGCGTACGGAGACGTCGCCACGGCGATGGCCCAGGCCGATCTCGTCCTCCGACAGACGTTCCACGTTCCCCGCTTCACGTGCACGCCTGTCGAGTGCTACGCCGTTGTCGCCGACTGGGATGCGACGGCCGGGCGGCTGACGACCTGGGCGAACTTCCAGGGACCGTTCACGCTGCACGGTGTCGCGGCAGCCGCACTCGGACTCAAAGGCGACCATCTTCGGCTCCTCACACCGCCGGACTCCGGCGGCTCCTTCGGGGTCAAGTCGTCGGTGTTCGCGTACATCGTCCTGATGGGCCTCGCGTCACGACATCTCGGTGTCCCGGTCACGTGGATCGAGGATCGACTGGAGCATCTCGCCTCGAGCGCAGCGGCGACGGGCCGAACGACCGAGGTCGAGGCTGGCTTCACGACGGACGGTCGGCTGATCGCGCTCCGCTACGACGCGATCGAGGACGTGGGCGCCTACGTTCGCGCGCCCGAGCCCGCGACGCTGTACCGCATGCACGGGTCGCTCTCGGGTGCCTACACCGTGCCGAACGTAGCGGTTCGAAATCGGGTTGTCCTGACGAACACGCAGCCTTCCGGCCTGAACCGCGGCTTTGGTGGGCCACAGCTCTACTTCGGCCTGGAACGCACGATGGCCATCGCCGCCCGCCGGCTCGGCATCGACCCCGCCGAGCTCGCGCGGCGCAACCTGATCCCCGCGGAGGCAATGCCGTATCGCACCCCGTCGGGAGCGCTGTACGACTCGGGCGACTACGCCGCCTGTCTCGACCACGCTCTCGAACTCGCCGACTACGCAGCGCTCCGCACGCAGGTGGAGATGGCCCGCGCCGACGGTCGCCTCGCCGGGATCGGACTCGCGTGCATCGTCGAGCCCTCGATCTCGAACATGGGCTACATCACGCTCGCTCAGACCGCCGACGAGCGTGCGCTCACGCTGCCGAAGTCCGGGAACGCCGAGGGCGCCTCGATCTCGATCAATCCCCTCGGCGGCATCACAGTGCGGCTCGCAACGACGCCGCAGGGGCAGGGACATCGCACCGTGTGCGCCCAGGTCGTCGCGGATACGCTGGGCTGCACGCCCGACGACATAACGGTGCTGTCGGAGATGGACACCGCCAGCGTTCCGTGGACGGTTGCCTCGGGTAGCTATTCGTCGCGGTTCTCCGGCGTCGCCGTTGGCGCGGTGCAAGCCGCCGCGTTGAAGCTGCGGGCGAAGATCGATGCGATCCGCGCGCACGCGGGCGACGACGCCCTTTCGCTGCGGCGGGTCGCCGGGATGGCGCACTGGAACCCCGAAGGGCTGCCCGCAGGCGAGGAGCCGGGCCTCTCGGCCGTTGCGTTCTGGGCACCGCCGACGCTCGATCCTCCCGACGACGAAGATCGCATCGCCTCCTCCGCGTCCCACGGCTTCATCGTCGACATCTGCGCCGTCGACGTCGATCGCGAGACGGGTGAGGTGCGCGTCCTCGACTACATCACGGTCCACGATGCCGGGCGTCTCCTCAATCCGCTGCTCGCAGACGGACAGGTGATGGGTGGCTTCACCCACGGTCTTGCTGCCGCCCTGTACGAGCGCCACGTCTACGACGAGTGGGGCAACCTGATGACGGCGTCGCTCGTGGACTATCTCACCCCCACCGCACCCGATATCCCTGCGTTGACGATAGGCCACCTCTCCTCACCGTCGCCCGTGACGGCGCTGGGAGCGAAGGGGATCGGCGAGGGGAACACGATGAGCGCCCCCGTCTGCGTCGCGAACGCCGTCGCCGACGCGATCGCACGCGACGACGTCGAGCTCCCGCTGACGCCGCCACGCGTCTGGCAACTGCTGAACGGGCAAGGCGCTACGTGAAGCCCGTTGCCTTCGAGTACGTTGCCGCCCGGTCGCTCGAGGAGGCGATCGAGGCGATCGGTCGTGACGAGGACGCAAAGCCGATCGCGGGCGGCCAGAGCCTTGTTCCTGCCCTGAACATGCGCCTCGTCCGTCCCACACTCCTCGTCGATCTCAATCGTGCGGGGCTCGACGGGATCGAGTCGGACGGCGTTCTTCGAGTTGGTGCCACGGTGCGCCAGACGACGCTCGAGCACGACGTCCGCACGCATCCTCTGCTCCGCGAGGCGATGCCGTTCGTCGGTCACTTCGTGACCCGGAACCGTGGGACGGTTGGCGGCAGCGTCGCCCACGCGGACGGCTCGGCCGAGATCCCGCTCTGTCTTTCCGCTCTCGGCGGGACGATCGTGGCCGAAGGGCCGCGTGGGCGTCGAGAGATCGATCCCGACGCATTCTTCGTCACGCATTTCCTGACGACGCTCGAGCCGGGAGAGCTCGTCGTCGAGACCCTCTGGCCACCGCCGGAGGAGTTCGAGGGCGCGGCTTTCGAGGAGTTCGCTCTCCGCGCCGGCGACTACGCCCTCTCGATGGTGGCAGTCGTCGTGAAGCGCGTCGAGGACATGGCGGCGGACGTTCGGATCCGGATCGGAGCGGTGACCGACCGGCCGACCGGCTTCGCCGACGTCGAAGCGGCGCTCGACGGATCGTTCGTCACGCCGGCCGTGGCGCGGGAGGCAGGGGCGCTCGCCGCAGCTGCCGTCGACCCGGGAGGCTCGATCCACGCGACGCCGGAGTACCTCCGCGCACTCACGGGCACGCTCGTCGAGCGGGCACTCCTCCGCGCATGGGAGCGTGCGGCATGACCAGGATCACGCTGACCGTCAACGGGCGAAAGGTCGTCGAGGACGTCGAGCCGCGTCTGCTCTTGACCGACTTCCTCCGTCACCGGCTCGGACTGACCGGCACCCATGTCGGCTGCGAGCACGGCGTCTGCGGCGCGTGCACGGTGCAGCTCGATACTGTCTCGGTTCGCGGCTGCTGCCTCCTCGCCGTTCAGGTGGACGGGTCGGTCGTCGAGACCGTCGAGTCGCTCGCAGGAGATGACGGACTTTCACCACTCCAGGCGGCGTTCAAGCGCCATCACGCGCTCCAGTGCGGCTTCTGCACGCCCGGGATCCTGATCGCGGCCGAGGATCTCCTGTCTCGTTGCGACCCGTCACACGAGGAGATCGTGGACATGCTCTCCGGTCAGCTGTGTCGCTGCACGGGCTATGCCCCCATTGTCGCCGCGATCGAGGAAGCGCGTGACGAGCGGTCACGACAACGGGAGACCGGACAGTGAATCTCGCGCAGTCCCTCCTCGCAGCGTGCGAACGACACCCGGAGCTCGATGCCTTCCCACGGATCCGGTACGACGCGCTCCTCCCGCGCGTGGCGCGAATCGCCGGAGGCCTTGGCGTCGAGCCCGGAGACCGTGTCGCCGCGGTGCTCGACAACCGGCTCGAGACCGCACTTCTCTACTGGGCGACCCAGTGGGCGGGTGCCGTGTTCGTCCCGCTCTCCTGGCGACTCTCCGAGGAAGAGCTCGACTACTGCATTGACGACGCTGGCGCCTCGATCGTCATTCGAGACGGCGATCCGCTCCCCGACGGGCCGGAACACGCCGGTGCCCTCGGTCGCGACGAACGCGAGACCTCGCTCCTCCTGTACACGTCCGGGACCACCGGGCGCCCGAAGGGAGTACCACGAAGCCACGCTGCCGACCGTGCGGGCGGCTTCAGCCAGGCGCTTCAGCACGGCTACCTCCTCGCCGAGCGCACCCTCGGCGTCATGCCGCTCTACCACACGATGGGCATTCACTCGCTCCTCGCGATGCACACGATCGGCGGGTGCTACGTCCCTCAGGCACGATGGGATCCCGACGCGGCACTACGGCTGATCGAGCAGGAGTCGATAACGTCGCTCTATCTCGCTCCGACCCTGTTCTACGATCTCGTCGCCTCCGAGACAATCGCAGAGCGCGACCTGTCGAGCGTCCGGATACTCGGCTATGCCGGGTCGGCCATGACCTCCTCTCTCGTGGCCCGATGCGTGACCGCTTTCCACCCCGACGTCTTCGTCAACCACTACGGCTCTACCGAGATCTACACGTTCTCGATCGGGCACGATCAGACCGTGAAGCCTGGCTGCGCCGGACGACCGGCCACAAATGCAAGACTCAAGCTCGAGCCCAACGGCGAGATCTGCGCCCATCTCTCGAGCGACGAAGCCTTCGCGGGCTACTGGAACCGTCCCGATGCCGACCGGAAAGCGATCCGAGGCGACTGGTACCACACCGGCGACGTCGGTCACCTCGACGACGAAGGCGATCTCTGGATCGACGGGCGACTCGACGACATGATCATCTCCGGCGGCGAGAACATCCACCCACTCGAGGTCGAGGAGATCATTGCGAGCCACCCGAACGTCCATGAGGTAGCCGTCGTCGGGGCGCCGGACGATCGACTCGGCCAGCACGTGGTTGCGGTCGTCGTCGGAGAGACCACCGCGGACGAGCTCGATGCGTTCTGCCTCGCCTCGCCGCTCGCCCGCTTCAAGCGGCCGCGCGAATATCGTCTGGTGGAGGAGCTTCCGAAGAGCCCATCAGGGAAGATCCTGCGCCGAGTCCTCCGAACGATTTCGGCTGAGGCCGAAATGCGTTAGATAGTGCGACAAGTGTCTGCCGCTACGACGAAAGGCTACCGATGAACACCCCCAAACCCCGAGCCGACGCGTGAACGCCCCATCGAATGGTTTCGGCGAGGAACGAGCCGAAACCGTTGGCGAGAAACGAGGCGAAACCTTCGACGGATTCCGGGTCGAACACGACGCCGATCGAGGCGTGGCCACGATCACCCTGGACGTACCCGGGAAGTTCAACCGGGTGTCGATGCTGGCGCGCGACCAGCTCGCGGCGGTGTTCGCAGACTTCGACCGTGACGACTCCGTGCGGTTCGTCGTCCTGACCGGGGCGGGCGGCCAGTTCACCGCAGGCGGTGACATCGCCGGTTTTCTGACGAAGTCACCGTGGGTCGTCTCGCAGCTCGCGAAGAACGTCGCGGCCCCGGAGCGCTGCTCGAAGCCGGTGATCGCGAAACTCCAGGGGTACGTGTTCGGAGTCGGGCTCGAGCTCGCGCTCGCGTGCGACTTCCGGATCGCTGCCGAAGACACGCAGATGGCGCTGCCGGAGGCGACGATCGGGATGATCCCGGGCTCGGGCGGTACGCAACGACTCGCCCGACTCATCGGCGTCGGTCGTGCAAAGGACATCATCATGCGCGGTCGCCGGGTCAGGGCCGACGAGGCTCTCGCGATCGGCCTCGTGACCGAGGTCGTCGCGCCTGATCAGCTCGACGAGACGGTCGCGTCGCTCATCGACGAGCTCTCACGCCATGCACCCCTGTCGCTTGCAATGTCGAAGCGCGTCCTGAACACGGTCTATGACGGCCCCCTCCACGTCGGTCTCGAGCTCGAGGGCCTCGCCTACGGGCTGATGCAGCAGACGCACGACTTCCACGAAGGTGTCGAAGCGTTCGTCGAGAAGCGAAAGCCCGAGTTCGACGGGACGTGAGGGGCCGCGGTGAGAGAGCGCACCGTGGCCACCAAACGTCGTCCCTCGCAGCTTCGCGTGATCCCGAAGCCGGGAGCCGACGGTTCACAACCCCGAAGCTGCGCCCCTAACGGTCAGGGAACGGGCGCACGGCGCACTCAGGTGCCCCCATCCGTGTTGCAAGCGCTTCCGCACTCGCGAGCGACGGCTTTGCCCGCGCGACCGTGATCGCGTAGGCATCCGGGTACCCCGCCTCGTAGAGCTTCGTCCCGGCTCGGATCTCGTTGTGATAGAAGCGGAAATACTCCGCGAGGGAGGCGATCTGCTCCTTCTCCGCCGGCGTCGAGCTCTGCAGCTTCTTGATGTCAGCAGCCAGGCGCACCCCTCTCTCGGCACCCGGCTCGATGACGCCGAACCCCTTCTCGGCCGGGAGGCCGAACGCCTCGGTGTCGGCCCGCGCCTGCTCACAGAGTGCCGCGAGGCTCTCCGCGAGGGGCGAACGCTCCGGTTCGTCTTTCCCGCAGCCGCCAACGACGAGCGCGAGGCCCGCGAGAACGACCGCTGTCGAGACCCGGCGCACGGCCGCGAATTCTACCGACGCTCCCAGGCCAGGCCGGCTGCGATAACAGTACGATCGTCGGGCGCGACGAACTGCATGTTCCCGAGAGCGAGGCCGGCCCAGCCGATCAGGTTGACCCACCGCAGGAAGGACGAGAGCGGTAGCCGAACCTCGAGCTCGTCGGCGTCCTCGAGCGGCAGGTCGATTGCGTAGCACGGACAGACGTAGAGGTCGACTTCTGGCACGTAGGTGCGCCACGCGGCGAGCGCCTCGCGAGCGGCGGCAACCGCGCGTGGTGGGACGAACTGCGCTGCTTCGAGCTTCGGGCGGATCGTGTCGGCGTACTCGTCGGCGCGGGACGGGAACGTCTCGCGGTGACTCCAGGCAGCCTCATGGAGAAAGAGTGGCCAGATGTCCGCCTGCGCGGCCGGGATCGCCGACTCGACGACCCTCGCACCGAGGCGCTCCAGCTCAGCCACCCACGCATCGGCAGCGTCGCTGGACTCGGTCTCGCGCCCGTCGCCGAGGTCGGGAGCGCGACGCAACAATCCCACCGTGAGGCCGTCGAGGCGCGGCTCCGGTGCAGCGGTCGCAGCGAGCACCGACCAGAGCAGCGCAACGTCCTCGACGGTGCGCCCCATCGGCCCGACCGTATCGAGTGAGGGGCAGAGCGGGAAGACCCCGTCGAGCGGAAGCAGCCCCCATTGCGACTTGAGCCCGACCGTTCCACAGGCGGCCGACGGCAGCCTGATCGAGCACCCGGTGTCGGTTCCGATGCCGAGCTCGACGAGACCCGCGGCGATCGCTGCCGCGTTGCCCGCCGACGAACCACCCGTCGTCTTCCCCGGATGCAGCGGGTTGTGCACCGTCCCGTACCAGGGATTCGCGCCGAGCACGCCCCACGCGAACTCGGGCAGGTTGCCCTTGCCGACAATGGTCACCCCCGCGTCGAGAGCGCGTTGAACGACCGTGGCGTGTCGGGCGGGGATGTGATCCGTGTAGATCCTCGAACCGTAGGTCGTCCGGATGCCCTCGGTGTCGATGAGATCCTTGACGAGAAGCGTCCGCCCCGCGAGCGGGCCTGCCGCGGCTCCCTGGAGCGGCTCCGCGAGCCAAGTGATCCCGGCGTTGTAGATATCGGCGGCCGCGGTATCCGGCCCGCCGTCGGGGTGGTGGCCGCTCACGGCGACCTCACCGCCGTCGCGTCGATCTCGATCCGTGCGCCCGAAACGGCCAGAGCCCTGACCTCGACGACCGTGCCTGCGGCGCGCGCCGAACCGCAGGTTCGTAGGAGCGGCTCGTCCAGTTCCGAGGAATCCTCGATCGAGGTCAGGTACACGTTGATGCGCGCGACGTCCGTGCCGTCGCAACCACCGGCGGCCAGGATCTGATCGAGTTCGGCGAACACGTACTGCGCCTGCTTCGACACATCGTCCTCACCGACGAGCGCCCCACTCGCATCAACGGGAAGAATCCCCGCGACGAACAGGAGCTCGTTCGCCTGGACGGCGTCGGCGGAGTGCGAGAGAACCGGCCTCGTCGGAAGCGAGATCTCGTTCCGCAGGCTCACGACGGAACCAGTGCCACGCACTCGATCTCGATTTTCGCGCCCGGAATCACGAGCGCCGAGATCTCGACCAGCGTCGACGCCGGCCGGATCTCTCCAAAGACCTCCTGGCGTACCGGGTTGACGAGAGGCCGGTCAGCGACATCGGTCAGATAGACCGTCACCTTGACGACGTCGGCAAACGTGCAACCCCCTGCGGCGAGCACGGCGCGCATGTTCTCGAAGACGCACCGCGCCTGTTCGACCACGTCGTCTCCGCCGACGAGCTCGCGTTGCTCGTCGACGGGAACGATGCCGGAGACGAAGAGGAATCCGCCTGCCTCGACCGCATCCGTGAAGTGCGAGATGGGCTCTGCCTGCCCTGCGACCCGGAGCTCACGACGCGTCGACATGATCAGGCGAAATGGGCCTTGAGTGCATCGAAGCCACCCTGGAATACCTGGGAAGCGAAGAAGTCGGTCCAGTGCCCTTGCTGGTCGCGATCGCAGTCGAACGTCGTCCACCATTCGACGAAGCTGCCGCCGCCGTCGGTGACGGGGGTCACGCGCAGCGTCGCGCAGTAGTTGTCGACGTCGAACGGCGTCTTCTGGAAGTCATACGTGTACGAACGCTCGAGATCAGAGTGCGCGAGCAGCTTCTCGCGAAGGTGAGTTTCGTCGGTCAGCGTGAAACTGCGAATCGCACCGACCTGATCGCCGGCAAGACCATCCTCGATCTCGCTCTGGGCGACGAGGCCGCTGTGCCACGTCGCGAGCCCGTTGAAATCCCGAACGTGTGCCCAGACCTCATCCGGCGATGCTCCGATCACCGTGCTTGCGTACGACTTGGCCATCTGCTGCTCCTTCTCGTTGGTGAGGGCGGTTGGTTGGCGGATCTTAGGGCGGGGACAGCCGCGCCTGCGCAGCTTCCCTGACCTCTGACAGGGATTGACGTGGCGTCAGCGCCTCCCGGTCGACCCGGAGTTCGATCAGCGCCGGTCGGCCGCAGTCGAGCGCCTCATCGAACGCAGCGGCGAAGTCGGCCGTACGCTCGACGAGCGCGCCATGGGCGCCGAAAGCGCGGGCGAGCGCCGCAAAGTCCGGGTTGACGAGATCCGTCCCGGAGACGCGCCCCGGGTAGTGACGCTCCTGGTGCATCCGGATCGTGCCGTACATGCCGTTGTTGACGACGAGGATCACGACGGCCGCGTTCTCCTGAACCGCGGTCGCAAGCTCCTGCCCTGTCATCAGGAAATCCCCGTCGCCCGCCATGCAGACCACGGTTCGCTCGGGATACAGGATCTTCGCCGCGACCGCCGCCGGGACGCCGTATCCCATCGCCCCGCTCGTCGGTGCTAGCTGCGTGCGGTATTGCCGGAACTCGAAGAAGCGATGCGCCCAGACCGTGAAGTTGCCGGCCCCGTTCGTGAGTATCGCGTCTGCAGGCAGGCGCTTCCGAAGCGTCGCCATCACCTCGCCCATGTCGAGGTCGCCCGGCGCAGGAGTGTGGACGAGGTTCGCGAGGTAGTCGGCGCGACCCCTCAGCGTCTCGGCCTCCCGGTGACCCGATTCGAGCGCAGGCGTGCCGGCGAGCGACCGGGAGAACGCGTCGGGCGATGCGACGATTCCCAGCGTCGGCGCATACACACGTCCGAGCTCGTTCGGGTCTGCCGAAACGTGGATCAGCGACTGTGCCGGGATCGGAACCTCGAGGAGGGTGTAGCCCGAGGTCGTGATCTCGCTGAGGCGATCGCCGATCACGAGCAGCACGTCCGCTGCCCGCACCCGTTGCGCGAGTCGAGGGTCGGGGCCGAGCCCGAGATGACCGACATAGACGTCGGCCGTGTTGTCGACGTAATCCTGGCAGCGCCATCCCGACGCGACGGGCACCGTGCTCTCCACGCACCAGCGCGTCAGTGCGTCGTTCGCCTCCGCGCCCCAGGGCGCCCCGCCCACGATCACGAGGGGCCGCTCGGCACCCGCGAGCAGCTCTCGTGCCGCGTCGACGTCGGTAGCAGCGGGATGCACGCGGGTGACCGAGTACGTTGCAGCGTCCTCGGCACTCGACTCGTCGACGAGCATGTCCTCGGGCAGGGCGAGCACGACCGGCCCCGGCCTCCCTGCTGTCGCGACATGGAACGCCCGCGAGAGGAGCTCGGGAACACGGTCTGCGCTGTCGATCTGCGCCACCCACTTCGCCATCGGCCCGAACATCTGCCTATAGTCGATCTCCTGGAAGGCTTCGCGCTCCATCATTTCGCGCCCGACCTGGCCAATCAGGAGGATCAGCGGCGTCGAGTCCTGGTAGGCGGTGTGGATGCCGCCGGCGGCGTGCGTCGCCCCGGGGCCCCGCGTGACCATGCAGACGCCGGGGCGACCCGTGAGCTTGCCGTAGGCATCGGCCATGTTGGCGGCGCCGACTTCGTGGCGGCAGGAGACGAAGCGGATCGGCGCGTCATGGAGAGCATCGAGCACGGCGAGGTAGCTCTCGCCCGGTACACCGAACGCCACGTCGACGCCGTGGACGACGAGCTGGTCGACGATCAGCTGCCCGCCGGTTCTCACCTCAGGTGGATGGAATGCTCGAAGTAGACGGTGGGCTTCTGGAGCTTCGGCCGGTGGTCGTCGGCCGGATCGACGTAGCGGATCGTGCGCTTTCCGGCCCACTCGGCAGGCAGGATCATCACGCGAACGAACGCCGTTGGCTGGTGCTGTGAAGACTCCGCAAGCACCGGATCGGAGCCCGACTCGAACCAGGTACCGCCCTTGCCGTACGAGAGCCTCTTCCCCTCGGTGGTGACGTCGAGCTCGCCGTGGAGGAGATAGCGGATCCCCGGTCCCGGGTGGGTGTGACGGTAGGCGGTGCTGTCGGGCGGGAAGTCGATGCGATCGCAGCGCATCACCCAGTCGGCGTACGGATCGAGCTGGACACGTCGGGAAAGGCGTGCCCCTTCGGCCTGCGCGGGCGTCGCGTCGAGTTGCCACACGAGCGCATGCCCCTCGACCTCTGCGGCCCCGAAGCGGGCCGTGTCGTTGGCGATGTCGTAGATGACGCGGTCACCGCCGATCGTCTCGGCCCCGGTCTCGAACTCGTAGAGGGAGAGTCTCATCGTGGAGTGACTCTACCGCGGCGAGTGGGGAGGGCCTCGAT
>NZ_JBDSNT010000046.1:0-10744 GCF_039915195.1 Gaiella sp. | reverse complement strand
ACGATCCTCAGGCGGCGCTCGATGCGCCGCGATGGCGGGTCGAGGACGACGGAAGCGTCGCACTCGAGCCGGGGCTCAGCGATCTCGCCGACGACCTCCGCGCGCGTGGTCACGAGGTCTCGATCGCCGATGTGCAGCACGGATTCGGGGTGGGGCAGATCATTCTGCGTCACGAAGAGGCATTGATCGGCGGCTCGGATGGCCGTGGAGACGGCTATGCCGCCGGGATCTAGACCGAGAGGGGACGAGATGACGATCTACTTCGACGATATCGAGGCGGGCCGAGAAGTGGTCACCGCGCGGCGAACCGTCACCGAGGCCGACATCCTGTGGTTCTGCGGGATCTCGGGCGATTTCAATCCCCTTCACACCGACATCGAGTTCATCCGCGAGCACACGCCCTTCCGCGAGCGGATCGCGCACGGGCACCTCGTCCTCTCGATCACCGGGGGACTCCGCAGCGAGCTCGACAACTGGAGGATCGTGGCCTACCTCGACTGCCAGAGGCGGTTCCTCGCGCCGGTGTATGCGGGTGACACGATCCACGGTGCGTACGCCGTGACCGATGTCCGCCCGTCACGGTCGCGGCCGGGAACGGGTGTTGTGGCCTGCGACGTCAGGACGGTGAATCAGGCGGGAGATATCGTCCATCAGGGCACCGACGTGCTGCTCGTCGGGGGGCGGCCCGATGGCGGCGAGAGCAATCAAGGTGGCTCCAGGCCCTGAGCCCGGGACGGTGACCGTCGACGTGCATGGGATCCCGAGCGAGGGCGAGATCCGGAGAGAGGGAAGCGCGAGCTTCCCGAGCCGGTGAATGCCGACAGAGCGTTCCTCGCGCGACTCGAGGCCAACTCTCTCCTTGTCCGCGACTGGCTCGGGCGCATCGACTCGCCTCTTGCCCTCGGCGCCGACGTATGAGTGCACCGGCGCGGGTTGTATGGTGACAACTGCCGTGACGATCCGCGTCCTCATCGTCGATGATCACGCTCTTGTGCGGACCGGTCTCCGGCTCCTCCTAGACCGCGAGGACGACATCGAGGTCGTCGCCGAGGCCGGCGATGGTGACGAGGGCGTCCGCGCGGCGCGACTCGAAAAGCCCGACGTCGTTCTGCTCGACGTCGTCATGCCTGGCAGAACGGGGATCGACGCATGCCAGGAGGTGGTCTCGGCGTCGAAGGGGAGGGTCCTGATGCTCTCGATGCAGGACGATCCGTCCTACGTGCGTGAAGCGTTCGCAGCCGGCGCGAGTGGGTACATGCTCAAGGAGGCTGCCGACACCGAACTCGTGCAGGCGGTTCGCGAGGTCGCGCGCGGCGGGCGCTACGTGCATCCAACGCTCGGTGCCCGTCTCGCTCAGGCCGAGGTGGAGGCGGCGCGGCGGGCTGCCACGGATCCGCTCTCGGAACGTGAGCGCGAGGTGCTTCGCCTGCTCGCGCTCGGCAACACGAACCAGGAGATCGCTGCGCAGCTCTTCATCTCGGTGCGCACCGCCGAGACGCACCGCGCCCACATCATGCAGAAGCTCGGCCTGGGTACCCGGGCCGAGCTCGTGCGCTACGCCCTCGTCAACGGACTGCTGGACGAGGTCTAGGTATCTCGGCCTCGGAGGCCGACGCCGCGCAGCGGCGCCGGCCCGGGCGGGGTGATCAGTGAGAGGCCTTTCCCGGAGGGTTGCCGACCTTGAGGATTCCTACCTGGCCCATGTCGACGCTCGCGAACGCGTGGCTGACGATCGGGTACAACCCTTCCTCGTTGATCTGTACATCGAAGACGGCGCCGCCGCCGGCCGGCACGTTGACGGTCTGGACGCCGCTCTCCACGTGCTCTGGGTTCATGTCGCCGTTCGGGTAGACGGTGTCGAAGATCGTGCCGACGACGTGGAACGCGGTCGTCAGGCTCGGCCCTGCGTCGACGACGTAGAACCGCACCGTGTCGCCAGGGTCGGCGGTGAGCGGGTGGGTGACGTACTGGCCCGCGTACCCGTTGAACGTCGTCCAGTCGGGCATCACTGCGCGCGCCTTCGCCGTGTCGTACTGCGCCGGCTCGGTGAGCCCGTCGTTCGACAGGTACCACTCGCTCGCCACGAGCACGTATGAGCGATCCGCCTTCGGCAATGGCTTCGCCGGGTCGACGATGATCGCGCCGTACATGCCGTTCGCGATGTGCGCCAGAACGGGCTTCGTGCCGCAGTGGTACATGTAGACCCCGGGGTCGTTGGCCTTGAACTTGAACGTGAAGGACTCGCCGGGAGCTACATCCACGAAGGCCAGGTTCGGTGCGATGCGAGCGGCATGGAAGTCGATCGAGTGAGGGATCGCGCCCTTGTTCGTGAGCGTCATCTCGACGGTCTGCCCCTCGCGTGCATGTACGACCGGGCCGGGTGCGCCACCTTCGAAGCCCCAGGCGCTGTACTTCACGCCCGGCGCGATCTCGATCGTCACGTCCTTGAGAACCATGTGCACCTTGAGCACATCGCCCGGTGTGGTTGGCGGGAGCGCTGCGGGGAACGGCTTGTGGGCCAGCGCGAGATCCTTCGCGTTCGCCGGCGCTGCGCCAGCGAAGCTCACGCCCTTCATCGACACCGAGTCGGAGCTCCCGCTCGCGCTAGTACCTGACGCACTTGCAGCTGCCGCGTTGTCGTCGAGCGCACGGTTGGAAGCCACGAGTGTCGCCGCGAAGATCAGGACGGCAGATCCGAGAATCGCGCCGCCTAAGAGAATGAGCTTCATCGGTCGTCTCCTTCGTACTCGCTGGTCATTTTCACAATGAGCATGAGACAAATTGGGAGGCGTGGCATCGTGGCCGGCCCGCAGGTTTCGTAGGGGAATCCGCTGATGCGGGCCTCCATACGATCGAGAAATGATTCGGCAATGGCTGGAAGATTGGCTCGTCACCGAGCACTTGCCGACCCGACAAGGGAGCGCATCCTCGACCTCCTGCGCGCGGCCGATGGGCCGCTGTCGGTTGCCGAACTCGCTCCTTCGCTCGGCCTGCATGCGAACACGGTGCGCTCCCACCTTCAGGTGCTCGAGGAGGCTGACTTCGTCGTCTCGGCTGCGGATCACACGGGCTGGCGCGGACGGCCACCGATCCGGTTCAGCGCCGTCCCCCCGGAGCCAGAGCAAGAGCACGCGCTCCTCGCTGCCTCGCTTGCCTCGGCGCTCGAGCTGCTGCCGGATGGTGTCGCGATCGCGCAGGAGGCGGGTCGAAGCTGGGGGAGAGTGATGGTCGAGCGGCTCGAGCCGGGCCGCGATTCAGACGACGAGATCTGTATCGAGCGGGTTGCCACCCTGTTGCGTCGTCGCGGATTCGCGCCCGAGGCGACCGAGAACGGGCTCGTGATGAACCGCTGCCCGTTTCGCGATCTCGCCGAGCGCTATCCGAGGGTCGTCTGCTCGTTCCATGCAGGACTGATCGACGGGGCACTCGTGGAGCTCGGCTCGGGTGTGGCCCTCGAAACCCTCGAGGCCTGGGTCACGCCGTCAACGTGCGTTGCCCGCTTCAGCTAGACGTCGACCGTGGCGTGAGCCTGGGAACGTTCTTCGCGGGGCCAGTGTGGATCGCGTACGACGAGCACGGGGCATGGCGCATGGCGCACGACGGCCTGTGAGACGCTACCGAGCAGAAGCGCGGCGACCGTGCCGTGTCCCCGCGTGCCGACCGCGACGAGCCGCGCGTCGATCTCGGTCGCGTAGGCGCAGATCGACTCGGCAGGGTCGCCGGTCGCGAGGAACGTGATGATCGGTACGCCGGCCTCCACGGCCTGTTCGACGGCGACGCCCAATGTCACCTCGGCGTGTGTCCGCTCCGCATCGAGGATGTCCGCGAGCACCGCCGTCGAGGGATAGGCGAGCCCGAAGTCGCCCTGGAGCGCCCGCCACACGGTGATCACGGCAAGGCCGCTTCCCGTCGCGAGAGACAGCGCAAGCGCTTCCTCGAGCGCTGCTTGCGCTGCCGGGGAACCGTCCGTGGCCACGAGTATTTCGCGCATTGATTGCATGGTGTTCGCCCCGGGTGCCACGGTGCATCGGGGCGGCTGCTCACTCTGTTGCGGATAAGCCGCAACAGGCACGGGGCCAACAACCGATGCCTGCGATCCTCTGGATCGGAAACAATGCCCTTCGTGAGCCACACGGCGGTCATCATCACCGTTGCCTACTCGATTGCCGTCATCCTCGGATCCGCGATCTCGTTCGCGATCTTCCGCTCGACCTCTCGCCCGCTCGAGGAGGATCGCTCGGGGGTCTGGTCGCGGCGCGAGACGACCTGGCTCGTGATCATGATCCTCACGCTGTTCGCGCTCCTCCTGGGCACGATCTTCTACGTGCCCTACGGCGAGACTGCCGGCCCGCGCGGCCAGGTCGTTCGCGTCGTTGGTGTTCAGTACGCGTGGGCGATCGACGCGCCCCAGCCGATCGTCACGGGCCGGCCCGTGGCCTTCCTCGCCCGCTCGCGCGACGTCGCTCACGGTTTCGGTGTCTACAACCCGTCGGGCACCCTGATCTTCCAGGCGCAGGTCGTCGCTGACCACGAGCAGAAGATCGTCCACACGTTCGCCGAACCCGGAACCTACACGGTTCATTGCCTCGAGTTCTGCGGCGTAGGACATCACGTGATGAGCACGACGTTCGAGGTGAAGGCTCCGTGATCGACGAGCGCGCGCGCGCGATCGCTCGTCGACTGACGGTGAGCTACATCGTCTGGTCGACGATCATCCTTGCGGCATCGGGTCTTCTCGGAGTCATCCTCCGGTGGAGTCAGTCCGTCCCGCAAGCACGTGTCGGAGACAACCTCTGGTACGCGATGATGACGGCCCACGGTCTCGGTGCTTTTGTCGGGTGGGCCGGGTTCGCCGTGATGGGCCTCGCGTGGTGGGTACTCGCTGGCGTCGGCTTCCCGGTGCGGGGCTTCGGACTCGTGATGGCGAAGCTGACGTGGTGGCTGATGGTGCTCGGTGTTCTGGGCGTGATCATCACCACGATCTTCATGGGCTTCGCGGCGTCATGGGTCTTCCTCTACCCGTTGCCGTTCTACGGATCGGGCAACTGGGGCAACTGGGCGACCGGGCTGTTCTCGTTCTCCGTTCTGCTCGTCGGCCTCTCGATCGTCGCGTGGTGCCTCGGGATTCTGCACACGGTGATGAATCGCGAGGCACTGCAGAGTGTCTCGAGCTCGATCGGCAGGCGATTCGGCCTTGCGTTCGGCTGGGGCTTCCTGATGCCGCGGACGTTCGCGGCGAAGAAGTCGGTTCCGTACCCCGTGATCCCGCTCGCGGTGATCGGGCTGGACATGATCATCGCAACGCTCCCGCTGGCAGGCCTGCTGCTCTGGCAGATCTTCCAGTCGATGGGCGTCGTCGGTGGCGCCAACGACCTCCTCGCGAAGAACATCCTCTGGTGGTTCGGCCATCCCGTCGTCTACCTCCTCCTCTTCCCCGCTGTCGCCGTCTACTACTGGTTGATCCCGAGGTACGCAGGACGCAACCTCGTCGCCGGGCATGTGATCGCCGTTGCGTGGACCGTCGCCGTGATCGCGAACGTCTTCGTCTGGGCACACCACCTCTATCTCGACTACCCGAGCGGAACGGCGCAGGCGCAGATCAATACCGCCATGCAGCCGATCACGTTCGCGCTCGTGCTTCCGTCGGCGCTGTCGCTCTACAGCCTCGGCTTCACGATCTACCGGTCGCGATTCCGCTGGACACCCGCTTCGACGGCGCTGTTCTTCGGCCTCGTCGGGTGGCTGCTCGCGGGCCTGTCGGGAATTGTCAACGCCACGATTGCGCTCGACGTGGCCGTTCACAACACGCTCTGGATCGTCGGGCACTTCCACCACATGGCGATGCTCAACATCGGGCTCCTGATCTTCGGTGCCGTCTACGCATTGCTGCCGGAGCTCTCCGGCAAGGCGCTCTATAGCGAGCGCCTGGCGTGGATCCACGTGTGGATCACGTTCGTCGTCGGGATGATCTTCTTCGGCCTCTGGCTCGTCCAGGGCCTCGACGGGGCGCCTCGTCGCTGGGCCGTCCTCCCGTCGGACTACGACACACTCACGCGGATCTCGCTGCCCTTCGTCTTCATCCTGGCTGCGGCGCAGGCGCTGTTCTTCTGGAACGTCCTGCAGACCCTGCGCGGGAAGGGCGGGATCGCGACGTTCGACGAGCGCGGCATCCCCGAGCCGTCGAAAGTGCGCAGGGAGTCGTCGGTCCACACGATCGAGGCGGCCGTGATGATCGTCGCTCTGGCGCTCGCGTTCGTCTTTGCCGTCGGCGGGTATCTCGTCGGTCGCGACTTCGCGTCGAACGAGGGCGACACACCGGCTACGACAGCCGTCGCTACGGGTGGCGGCGAGGGCACGGTCACGGGCGATGCCGCTGCCGGGGCGGAGGTGTTCGCAAGCTCGTCGTGCGGGAACTGTCATACGTTGGCGGCGGCCGAGGCGACCGGCACTATCGGGCCGTCACTCGACGAGAAGAAGCCGGCCGAGGCTCTCGTGATCGACCGCGTGACCAACGGCTTGAACGGAATGCCCGCTTACCCGCAACTCGACGAGCAGCAGATCGCCGACGTAGCCGCGTACGTGCGAGAGTCGACGAAGTAGAGGCGCGTCCGCCGGCCTTACGCGCGGAGAGCGCGGAGCGCGTTCAGGATGACCGCCACGTCGATGACTTCCTGGAAGAGCGCGCCCCACACGGGCGGGAGGTAGCCGAAGGCCGCGAAGAGCATCGCCGCGACCGAGAGGCCGAGGCCGTATCCGACGCTCTGGCGTGCGATGTGGAGTGAGCGCTGGCCGATACCGATCGACAGCGCGACTCTGTTGGCGTTGTCGACTGTGATCACGACGTCCGCCGTCTCGGACGAGATCGTCGCGCCCTTGCCCGCGATGGCAATCCCGACGTCGGCGAGCGCGAGAGCCGGAGCGTCGTTGATCCCGTCGCCGACCATCACGACGTTACGCATCTCCTCACGGTCGCGCGTCGCGCGAACGACATCGAGCTTCCCCTCGGGCGTCTGCTCGGAGTAGACGTGCTCGATGCCCGCTGTTCGTGCGACCTCCTCGGCGATCTCGGCCCGATCACCCGTCACGAGCGCCACGGTGGTCACCCCGAGGCTCTGGAGCTCGCGTGCGAGCGTGTGGGCACCGGGCCGGAGCCGATCGCCCATCACGATCACTGCAGCGAGCGCGCCGTCGACCCCAACGAGGATCTTGGCCCGGCCGGCACCCTCGCCGGTGTCATGCTCCCTGGCCCTCTCGCGGACACCGATGTAGCCGTTGCTCTCGAGCCAGCCGCTGGAACCAACGGCGACGGTCGAGCCGTCGATCGTGCCGACGATACCTCGTCCCGCGTCTTCGCTGACGCCGGTCGGAATGGACAGAGCGAGCTCTCGCGCCGCTGCGGCCGATACGAGGCTCTCGGCGAGGACGTGGGTCGACATCTGGTCGATCGATGCCGCGAGTCGGAGAACGTGATCAGCGGAGAGCTTGCCGTAGACGATGATCTCCTCGAGCTTCGGCTCGCCGAGGGTAAGCGTGCCCGTCTTGTCGAGGAGGACTGTTCTCGCCGTGCCCAGCCGCTCGAGCACGCCGCCTCCCTTGACGATGATTCCGGCCCGTGCCGCCCGTGAGAGACCTGCGACGAACGCGATCGGGGCCGCCAGGATCAGCGGGCACGGCGTCGCGACCACCATGACCGCCAGGCCTCGCGTCGGATCGCCCGAGGCAAGCCAGGCGAGGCCCGCGACGGCGAGTGAGAACGGCAAGAAGTAGGCCGCGTAGCGGTCGGCGAGACGGGTGAACTGCGCCCGATCCACCTCTGCGCTTCGGACGAGCCGGACGATCGCGGCGTAGGCACTCTGCGCAGCCGGAGCGGTGATGCGAAGGTCGAAGGTGTCGCCCGCGTTTGCCGTGCCCGAGCGGGCCTGGCCGTGGCTCGTGATCGTAACCGGAAGAGCCTCACCGGTCAGGGCAGACTCGTCGAGCACTGCTTCCCTGCTTGTCACGGTGCCGTCGGCAGGCACGATCTCACCGGCGCGGACAGAGACGAGGTCTCCGACCAGGAGGTCCTCGACCTGTACTTCCTCGAGGGACTCGCCAACGTAGCGGTGCGCGATGCGTGGCGCTCGTTCGACGAGGAGTCGAAGCTCGCGGCGCGCGCGGCCGTCCGCCCAGGCCTCGAGCGCCGCACCGCCGGACATCATCAACGCGACGATCGCGCCAGCGAGGAACTCTCCGAGCGCGAGTGCCCAGACGATCGCGACGAGAGCAATCGCGTCGACCCCGACGTCGCCGCGAAGAAGCGCACGCGCTGTCGAGATCACGAGCGGCACCAGCACGGCGACGGCACCCACCGCCCAGGCGATGTCGGCCGAGTTCTCGTGGCCGCTCAGCCAGAGCGCACCACCGGCCACGATCGAGCCGAGAGCAACGACGGGCAGCCCTCGATCGCGAAGCATTGCTACGTTCTGCGCGAGGAGTCCCTCATGGCGCGAATCGTACGGGAGAACTAGCGCCTACCGTGACCCGCGTCCTCGGGCGGCTCGCCGAGGAGCTGGAGCAGCATCCCTGCATCGAGGTCGCCCTGGAGCGGATGGCGAAGCGGCACTTCCGGGTGGATCGCGTAGTGGTTTCGCCTCCCGACCCTCGTTCGATCGACGTAGCCCGCTTCGACGAGGTCGTTGACGATCGCCTGGACAGCGCGCTCCGTGATGCCGACGCCCGCAGCGATGTCGCGGAGTCGTACATCCGGATCGCGCGCGATGCAGAGGAAGACCTGCGCGTGGTGCGAGAGGAACGTCCAGGTTGTCACTGTGGTGCTCCGGCGGGCTTCTCGTGCTGAGCGCCGCGTGTGGTGAAGAACGAGATCCCGATCGCGCCCGCGAGGACGAGGACGATCACGAGAAGTGAGAGCCACGTCGGAATCTTCCAGACGTCGGTGAGGAGCATCTTCGCCCCGACCCAGATCAGCACGATCGCGAGGCCATGCGTGAGGTACGCAAACCGGTCCATCATCCCTGCCAGGAGGAAATAGAGGGACCGCAGGCCGAGGAGGGCGAAGGCGTTGGCCGCGAAGACGATGAACGCGTCCTCGGTGATCGCGAAGATCGCGGGGATGGAGTCGATCGCGAAGATGAGATCGGTGGTCGCGAGGACGACGACGACAGCCGCGGTGACCGTCGTTCCAGGCCAGATGCGCTTCATCCCGCGTAGGACGATGTTGCGTTCGGGATGAACCTGCTCGCTCGAGTGGCGTGCGAGTTTGATCCCGGTCGCGACGAGGAGCAGTCCGAAGAGGTAGATCGTGAAGTGGAATGCGTCGAGGAGCGCTGCCCCTGCGACGATGAAGACGGCTCGCATGACAAGGGCCATGACGATGCCGATCGACAGGAGCCGTCCCTGCTTGTTCACGGGTATCGCGAATGACGCGAAGATCAGGGCGAAGACGAAGATGTTGTCGATCGAGAGACTGCGTTCGATCAGGTACCCGGCCAGATACTCCTCGGCCGCATCGCGTCCCTGCCACGCACCCATCACGAACGTGAACGACATCCCGAGCGCGAGCCAGAAGATGCTCCAGATGACAGTGCTGCGGAAGGTGATCCCTCTTCGGCCGAAGAGGAAGAAGTCGATGGCAAGGAAGCCCACGACCCCGAGGGCGAGTGCACCCCAGATGTAGATCTCCGAACTCATGCAAGAGAAAGATTACCGGAAAAATTCTTCTGGTGTATGAGATTACACCTGCGGTTACATCCGGGGAGGAATGGTTCGTCGGTGCTCGTCGGACTAGCCTCCAGCGTCATGATCACTCAAGCGTTCCACCAAGAGTCCGACCTCACCTCCCGGCAGCGCGAAGTCGTCGCATTGATTGCCGCCGGTTGTTCCAACAACGAGGTCGGCGAGCGGCTGGGCATCTCCCCCAGGACGGCGAAGGCACATTCGGACACGTTGCGCTCGAAGCTGGGCGTGAGCCGCCGCAGGCAGATCCCCGTCGCGTTCCGCGTACTCACCGGAGAGGATCCCCTCTCGGCAAGCCTCGGCGTGCTCCATCGGCGACCGGGGGTCTGACGGCAGGGCGCCCGCGGCTTGCTCCCCCTCCCACCGCGGGCGCCCCCACCCCTTTCCTGATGAGCGATCCTGTTGTAGCCTGTTCGGTCAACTCGATGGCCGGTTTTCCAAACCCACCTTTCCACAGGCGTCGTCTTCTCGAGCGGCCGCGACTGATCCGGGCGCTCGATCGCTCTCGGGCCCGCGTGCGGATGCTTGTCGCCGGACCAGGCTTCGGGAAGACGATCCTGACCGAGCAGTGGGCGGCGGGGGAACGTCGGGTGGCCTGGGTGAGGGCCCATCGGCCCTCGGCCGATGTCGCGGTGCTCGCTCGTGAGATGGCCGCGGCGGGCGCGGAGATCATTCCGGGGGCCGATCGCAGGCTGTGTGAACGGCTGAATGCGACATCCGATCCGACGGCGGAGCTCCAGGTCCTCATCGATCTGCTCTCCGAGGACCTCGCGGACTGGCCCGACGACGCCTGGATCGTGATCGATGACTACCAGCACATCGGCGAGTCCGCTACGGCCGAGGCGTTCGTCGAGGGGCTCGTTCAGCAGTCGCCGCTGCAGGTCATGATCTCGACCAGGGATCGCCCGACCTGGGTCTCGACCCGCAGCATCCTGTACGGCGAGGTGCTCGAGATCGGTCAGACGATGCTCGCGATGACCGAGGACGAAGTCACGGAGATGCTCGCCGGAGT
>NZ_JBDSNT010000019.1:0-3412 GCF_039915195.1 Gaiella sp. | reverse complement strand
CCAGATCGGCCACCCCAGGTTGCGGCAGCGGGCGCGCGAGGTGTCCGCGGCCGAGCTCGACACCCCGGAACTCCACCAGATATGCGACGACCTCGTCGAGACGATGCGCGCGGCGAACGGCGCCGGGCTCGCGGCGCCGCAGGTCGATATCCCGCTGCGGATCTTCGTGGTCGAAGTCGGCGACAACCCCCGCTACCCATACAAGCCGCGCCTCGGCCTCCGCATCCTCGTCAACCCGGTCGTCACCCCGGTCACCGACGAGACCTACGCGAGCTACGAGGGCTGCCTCAGCATCCCGGATCTTCGCGGTCTGCTCCGCCGCAGCACCGAGGTCGATGTGTCCTACCGCGACCCTGAAGGCAACGAGAACGTCGAGCGCTTCGGCGGTCTCAGCACCGGCACGATGCAGCACGAGCTCGACCACCTGGATGGCATCCTCTTTCCCGATCGCGTCACCGACCCGACGACGCTCTGCACGTGGGAGATGTTCCGCGCCCACCGGGAGGAGGAATGGGTCGCGAGCATCGAGCCGCTCCTTGCCCGGTTCCCGGGCGAGCAGGCGCCGGACTAGCTACGGTCGTCGGCCGCGTGCATTGGGCAGCGCGAGGACGTCGAGCCCTTCCGCACGGGCGACGAACGCGACGGCACTGTCCGACGTAGCGACCGTGTCGCCGGGCTCGGCCAACGCGATCACAAAGCAGTCTGCGAGCGAGACATCACGATCCCGCCGGTGGTAGTACCGCGCGCGTATGTCCGCCGCGCGCTCCGCCTGTTCGCGCGTCGCGGCGACAGGTCGTGCCACCTCGTCGAGGAAGCGGTTGACGGCCAAATCGGCATCCTCCGCCGACACACCGTGCACCCTCCTCGACACGTCCAGGACCTCGGCCACGTTGACGACGGAGATCCTCAGCGACCCGGCGTCACGAAGCGCGCTCGCGATCTCGCGAGCCGACGGCGCGTCGAGCAGGAGATCGATCACCGGCCCTGCGTCGAGAGCTACTCCTCGTAGTGCTCGCGCCACTTGCGCTCCATCGCGGCATTGTCCTCCTCGCGCCACTGACGCATCGCCTCGGCAGTCGAGATGTCGGTCGTGACATGACCCTTGAGGATGCCGCGAAGCCCCTCGATCGGGTCGGCGGGGACAGGACGGAGCACGAGTCGATCTCCCTCATCCTCGATCAGCACCGCGGCCGCGTCCCAGCGATGTCTCACCTCGGCCGGCAACGAGACCTGACCTGCACTCGTGATCACGTGTCTCCACATCTTGCGTCCCATCTTCACAGTATGAAGAGCGACTGACAAGATGTCCAGAACAGACAGTTTCGCGTGCTCTTCCTTGCAGGCCGGAATCGGCGACAAACGGACGGTAGGCTTCCCGCATGGGACTCCTCGACCGGATCCGGTCCGGCACGAACGTCCCCGACGATGGGCCGGCGCTCGCGACGCCCGGACGGAGGCTCACGCTGCGTGAGGCGGGAACTCGTGTCAACGGGGGTGAGGAGCTCCTGCCGGCTGCCCGCGAGTTCCTCGATCAGGCCGGCCGTGCAAGCGCCCACGAGCTTGCCGCCATGATCGCGGAACGCCCCGATCCGACAGGGAACGCTCGGGCGGACGCTCTCCTCGCGGGGGTCGCCGAATACACAGCCGGACTGCAGCAGATCGCCTGTCCGCGGTGGACATCGGAACCCGAGCGGCTTCTCGATCGATTCTGGTTCGTGAGCACTGAACCGGGTTTCCGCGCGATTGCCCTCGCCCAGACACCCGTGGCGTTGAAGCGTCGCGGCATCCTCTGGTCAGCCCGCTCGATGCGGCGGGTGTAGCCGTGCAGCGATCCGAGATCCTCGAGCTCCTGCGTCTGCTGGCAGGCCGGCTGGACAGCAGGGGGCTCAAGGGCGAGATGTACGTCGTCGGGGGTGCGGCGATCGCCCTCGCCTTCGACGAGCGGCGCTCCACGCGGGACATCGACGCAGTGTTCGAGCCGAAGAGAGCGATCTACGACGCTGCCGCTGCGATCGCCGCTGAACGCGGCCTCGACGAGGGATGGCTGAATGATGCTGTCAAAGTATTCCTGACCGGGCCCGACATCGAAGCGATCCCGATCCTCGACCTGCCGGGACTGAGCGTCGCGACCGCCTCACCGAGGATCATCCTCGCGATGAAGGTTCTAGCCCACAGGCCGGGTGAAGACGACGAGGACGTCCGTCTCCTCGCAGGCCAACTCGGTCTGACTACCTCTACGGAGGTTCTCGCCGTTGCTGCCGACGTCTACGGCGACCGACTTGACCCCGCTGCTCGCTTCTTCGTCGAAGAGCTGTTCCCTGGAGACGCATGATGCCCTCCCTCGCCGACTTTCCCCGCATCCCACTCACGTTCGGCCCGTCTCCCGTCCATCGCCTCGAGCGCCTTTCAGACCATCTCGGCGGAAAGGTCGATATCTGGGCGAAGCGCGAGGACGTCAACTCGGGCCTCGCCTATGGCGGAAACAAGGTTCGGAAGCTCGAGTATCTCGTCGCCGACGCTCTCGCGGAGGGCTGCGACACCCTCGTCTCGATCGGCGGTGTCCAGTCGAACCACACGCGCCAGGTCGCGGCCGTGGCTGCTCACCTCGGCCTCGGCTGTGTGCTCGTACAGGAGCACTGGGTCGACTGGGACGACCCTGGCTACGAGACGGTCGGCAACATCCTCCTCTCGCGCATCATGGGCGCGGACGTGCGGCTGTCGGAAGCCGGCTTCGACATCGGCTTCCGCGAGAGCTGGGAGCAGGCACTTGCCGAGGTGATCGAGCGTGGCGGCAAGCCCTACCCGATCCCGGCGGGTGCCTCCGACCATCCACTCGGTGGTCACGGGTTCGCAGGCTGGGCCGGTGAGGTGGCCGTCCAGGAGGAGGCGCTCGGCGTCTTCTTCGACACGATCGTCGTCTGCTCGGTGACCGGGTCGACGCAGGCCGGGATGATCGCGGGCTTCGCTGGCCAGAGGCGCGAACGCGCCGTGCTCGGGATCGACGGCTCAGCGACCGTCCAGCAGACCTGGGATCAGATCGCACGGATCGCCCGCCGCACGGCCGAGGCGATCGGACTCGGTCGACCGCTCGTGGACAGCGAGATCGTCCTGCTCGACGAGTGGCACGCCGGCACCTACGGAATCCCCGACGCGAAGACGATCGCTGCGATTCGCCTCTGCGCCCGTCTCGAGGGGATGCTCACCGACCCGGTCTACGAAGGCAAGTCGATGGCGGCGCTGATCGACCTCATCCGCGACGGGCGCATCGCGCCGGGGTCACGCGTCCTCTACGCCCACCTCGGCGGCCAACCGGCGCTGAACGGCTACGCCGGCGCCTTCGCGTAGGGGCGCAGGCGCCGCCGAGCCCCCGGCGAGGCAAGCCTCGCCCGCAATCCGGATCGAGATCACACAC
>NZ_JBDSNT010000099.1:0-6988 GCF_039915195.1 Gaiella sp. | reverse complement strand
TAGTCGAGGTACGAGAGCGCGAGCGACGTTTCAGCGAGCGGCGAGCTCTCATGATCGATCATCCACGTGTCGATCACGAGTCGGCCGTCGGCTGTCTCGCCCAGGCGAAAGACGCGTGCCTGCTGTGGATAGTCCACAAGCGACGATGTGCTCATCAACCAGTAGCCCCCGCGCGCCGTCGGGCGGGGCGTGATCCGATTCCGATGCGTGTCACCCGAGACGACAGCCACAACGTTCGGGTCGGCATCGAGAAGCGTCAGCGCTTTCTCTCCGCCCTCGGCCGTCGTGAGCGGAGAGTGAGAGAACACGATGACGTGGTCGTCGCCCGCGGCGACGAGGGCCCTCCGAAGCCATAGCACCTGCCGGGAGCGGACGATCCCCGCCGCTCCGCTCCCACGCCGGATCGTGTCGAGGGCGATCCCTCGAACACCCGGAGCGATCTCGAAGCTGTAGTCCAGCAACACCCCATTGCCGCCCTGACCACTGGCGCGACGGAGGCGATCCACGACGGCACCGGCGGCGAGCTCGCGACGTCGTGGATCCCGTGTGACACGAACGGACGGGCCTGGCAACCCCTGCGCCAGAACCTCCTCGACGTTCCGCGGCCGGAGCTCGGCAACCCGTGCGGCATCCACGAACTCGTCGTCGAGGCCCGAGAGCTTCCGGCCACCCACGGCGATCGCTCGCGTCCGCTCGCTCGGCGCCACGTTCCCTTGCACGAGCACGTCGTGGTTCCCGAGGAGTGGAAACCAGGGTGCGCGGAGACCGGGAGAGACGAATCGACGCTGTGCAGAGGCGAGCAGGCCTGGATTCGGCGGTGGATCGACATCGGGTCGGTAGTAGACGGGGTCGGGATTCGCCGCATCCTGCACACCCTCGTAGGCGCGCGCCCCGCTCGCGGGATCGACCCGACCGCCGTTGAGGACGGCGACCGCTGTCTCGAGCTCGTTCCGCTGCGCGTTGTCGATCAGGTCACCGGTCACGACAACCGCCTGCAGATCGAGCCGGTTGAGCGCGCGCACCGTGGCTGCCAGAACCTGCGCGGTCAGCGTCTCGTGAGGTCGGAAGGCCGACGTGAAGGGCGGCCCGAAGCGATCGAGCGGCTCGAGTCGGGCAGGCGATTCCTCGTCGACGACATGGGCATCGGTGATCTGGGCAAAGGTCGCGAGCTCACGCGATGGCTCGGCGACCGGAGCGAGATCGCCGCGAGGAACGAGCGGCTCGCCGGGGCCTCGTCCGAGCACGCCATCTCCGTCCTGGTCGATCCAGGTCTCGTCACGCGTCGACGTCGCCTTCGGCGTGGCGACTTCGTCCGGGCGCGTCAGGGCCCAGGCAGCGGCGGCCACGACAACGATGATCGCGATCAGTGAACCGATGCGCACCATCACCCGATCCACCCGAAGCGAACCCATTCGACGGTTGCGAGGACGAGCAGCATCGCGCTGATCCCGACGATCGCCGCGTTCACGCGCGTGCGCTCTCCGAGAACGCCGAGCGCGAGGAAGAACGGGAAGACGACGAGCCCGAAACGGGGCAACGACAGAAGCGGCGACGGTGTTGCAGGGAAGCTGAGTGGGAGCGCGAGGCTGAGCGCCGCGAAGAGCCCATACGGCGCGCCGACGCGTCGCCAGGCGACGACCGCGAGCGCCACGAACAGCACGAGGAACCCGGCATTCACGAGCTCACTCGGCCAGAGGAGATCGGGGCCGCCGGGATCGCCCAACTCGAGAGCAGTCGTCCAGGCCTTTCCCAGGCCGTGCCAGATCCCACCGAGCGGGCCTGCGGGCGAGAGGTGCCGTTGCCACAGTGCTTGAGCACCGTAGAGGTCATCGAGACTGCCACGGGTGTCGTGCACAACGAGCAGATGCGCCGAGGCGATCAGCGGAGCGGCCGCGAGTGAGAGGAGCGCCCTCCGTCGCTGGCCGGAGCGCCAGGCGATGATCGCGAGCGCGGGCAGAAGCGCAACGCCAGCCACACGCGTCAGAATGGCGAGACCGCAGACGACTCCCGCGGGAAGGAACCGTCCCCGCTCGGCGAGGAGGAACGCTCCCAGCGCAAGAAGCAGGTACAGCGACTCGCTGTACACCGCTCCGAAGAAGAACGCTGTTGGGAAGAGCGCCACGTAGAGCACGGCGCGCCGTGCGGACGGCCCACCGACGAGACGCACACCGAGACGCTCGAGCAGCACCAGGGATCCGAGCAGCGAGACCAGCGAGATGAGCACGCCAGCCGTGAGATCGTGGCCCCCGAGCATCGCGCCGAGCGCGGCGACGAGCGCCGGGTAAAGCGGCCAGAAGGCAAGCGTCTCCGCGGCTCCGTGATATCCCTGCTCGGCGATCATCAGGTACCAGACGCTGTCCCACCGCGCCCACAGATCGATCGGCCACCCGAGGTCGTGGAGGAGCGGGCTTGCGCCCTCGCGCTCGAGGCGCGCATGCGTCGGGAGCAGTGTGGCGAGCAACGCGACGGCAGTGATCGCCGCACGTGTCCAGAAGAAGGTGTGGACGGCGTACCACGACCGAGCCGCGGGCTGCGCCGGGTTCACGCCGGGCGAAGCCGACATGCGCCCCCCGACGGCATTGCGATCAGCATGAAGGAGAGCTTTTCGTCACGCCATCCCCTGCTGCCGTTGCCACGAGATACGCGATGGTCGGCGCCTCCCCGTGCTCCGGCCCCGCAGTCAGGTCGACAACGACCTTGTTCATACCCCTCCACTTTCTCTGGTTGGCCCGAGGCGCTCCGCCGCGAGCAGAATCGTGAGGGCGGTCTGCCCCTCGGCAAACCCGCCCTGCCTGGCAGTCCTCACCGCTTCCTCGAGTGGCATCCGCACGAGCGTGACGCGCTCCTCCTCGTCGGGATGCGCCTCTCCCACGGAGACGCCAGTGGCAAGCCACGCATCCGACCGGAGGCTCAGGTGCGCACTCGACGAGAAGAACGTCGTGAGGTGCACCCAGTCCGCAGCCTCACCCCCCGCCTCCTCGTGGAGCTCCCGCTGCGCCGCCTCGAGCGATGATTCGCCGTCAGCGACCGATCCCGCCGGAACCTCGAGCGTCCAGTCGCGCACCGGGTGGCGGTACTGCCGGACGAGGAGCATTTCGTCCTCGGCGGTGATCGCAGCGACGAAGACCGCACGCGGAGCCCCGAGATAGGAGTACGACGTCTCGCGGCCTTCCCAGAGCAGCCGATCGTCGATGTGGTCGCGCCACGGTGACGAGGCGAGCAACTCGCTCGCGACGAGCTCGAGCGGCGGCGGCTCGGGCAACGACGGCACGAGCTCCGAGATGAGCCTCGCCGTGTTCGGGGCACGTTCGAGTACGGGGTCGCGCGCGATGATCGCGAGATCGACGAGCGTATCGACGTCACGCCAGGCTTGAAGCTCGACGACGCGAAGACCGGCCGCCTCGCACCGCGCACACGTGACTGCGTGGACGGCGGGAGTCGACCAGGGAATGTTCTCGAAGGGTCGACTGTCCGCTTCCCGCATCGCGATGAGCCAGTAGCCGCCGTCCATCGCCGGGCCGAGGACGACATCTGCCCCGTTGTCGAGCGCCTCGAACGTCGCCGTCAACGCGCCGTGCGGTACACCTGGAATGTCCGATGAGACGATGGCCACAGGACCTTGGTTGACATGTCTCGCGATCCCGAGGCGAAGCGCGTCCGCAAGCCCTCGTCCCTCCTGCTGGACGAGCGGAACGCCCGGAAGCAGGGTTGCGAGGGGTGCTCGGTCGGACTCCGAGCCGTAGAGGACGCGCGTGTCCGCGACTTCCCGGCGGCATGCGTCGACGGTGTCGAGAAGCAGGCACCCATGGAGCTCCGCCGCCCGGAGCGCGGTCAACGGCGGCACGAGCCTCGTCTTCGAGCGCCCCGGCGTAGGCGCCTTCGCAACGACGAGGACGATCCCGGTCACGAGACCCTCCTGAGCACCCCGAGCGCCTGCTCCCGCCAGCGGCTCCGGTGCGCGATGCCTTCGGGCCGACTGTCCCCCGCCTCGCGGTACCAGTCGTACGAGCGGATCAGCGCCTCGGCCCCGCTCCGAGCCGGAGTCCAGCCGAGCACCGCCTCGGCCCGCGTGCAATCGAACACGATGTCCCGATCCGCCGAAAGGCGGTGCCACCGTTGCAGCGGCGAGAGATGGGCAGCATCGAGTACCGCCAGCGCAGCCTTCGCCGGCATCGCGGGGATACCGACGACCCGGCTGCGCGATCCGGCGTGCTCGATCAGCGTCTCGAGATCTGCGCGGATCGAGCCACTGACCCGGCCGCCGACATTCAGGACTCCGTCTCCGGGACGGTTCGCGGCGAGCTCGAGCGCGTGGACGAGATCGGACACGTCGAGCAGCTGGTAGCGATTCGCACCGTTCCCGAGCGTGTAGATCCTGCGTCCCTCACCGATCCAACGGAAGAGGATGCCGAAGACCCCGAGCCGTTCCGGGCCGATGAACGCCGAAGGGCGAAGGACGAGAGGAGCCGGCGCGACCTCGAGCCAGGCGCGTTCGGCCGCGAGCTTCGAGCGGCCGTAGGGCTCGCAGGGATGTGGCGTTGCAGTCTCATTGACCGGCGGCGGCAGGATGCCGTAGACGACGCCGGAGGAGACGAAGACGCTGCGGCGCACACCGGCCTCGCGGGCAAGACGCGCAAGCTGGGCCGTCGCCGATTCATTGACCGCCTCGAGGTTTCCGCCGGACGGAAGCGCCGCCGCGGCGTGAATCAGCACGTCGACGCCCTCGAGCGCACGACGAACGAGACCTTCGTCCCGCACGTCACCCACTACCGACTCGACGTCGGCGAACCCATCCTCCAACGGCTCGAGATCGAGCGAGCGCGCAGCGATGCCACGCTCGTTGAGGCGTCGGAGGAGATGAACCCCGAGAAAGCCCGAACCCCCGGTGACGAGCCAGGTCACGTGCTCTCCGGGTTCCGGTCAGTCATCCTTCGCCCCGGCCCTGATCCACGCAGCGATCGTCTCCCGGTCATCACGCGTCAGGACGCCTCGGAGTGACGGATCGGGCGGGTGGATGAGCAGGTACGAGAACTCCGGCTTGCCCGGCACGACTCGCTCGAAGGCAGGTCGTGTCGCCGCCGAGACGCGAACGAGATCCGCGTACGACTTCCCACGACGAAGGTCGAGATAGGGGTAGGCGACCGGATGGCAGGAGATGCACTTACTGTCGAAGATCGGCTGCACGTCCGCCGCATAGCGAGGCGCAGATCCACGCGATCCAACGACGATCACGAGAGCCGCAACCGCGCACCCCGCAACGAGCGCAGCGACCGCGATCAGCCCTCGACGGTGAGGAAGTCCGAGACGTTGCATTGCTCGTCGACCCCGAGGAAGACCCAGGGCCCGGGGAGCGCCGAAGGGCTCGTTGCCGACCAGCGGCCCGGAGCATTGTCAGCGTTGTGCAACTCGACCGTGATCCCGGCCTTCGGGTTGACCGCGAGTGTGTAGTTACCGTCGAGATTCGATCCGGCCACCGTCATCGAAAGGCTCTTACCCGAGACGGCAGGCTTCGAAATCGTCGGGTTCGGCACGATGCGCGTCGGGAGCCCGAAGTTCACCGCCTCGGTCTCCCCCTCGTCGAGAGCAACGATACGAGAGACGTAGATCGATCTCGGCGCGTACGCCTTGAGCAGGAATCGCCCCTCGGGCGCGTCCGCCAACGTGTACTTTCCGGTCGAATCCGTCACGGCGACCCGGTAGTGCTCCTCACCACCCTGCAGCGTCGATCCCTGGAGCAGCAACGTGACGAAAGCGCCTGCGATCGGCTTGCGCGCCTGGTCGATGACGGTGCCCGTGATCGTCCCGTTGCCCTTCTGCTCGGACGACGACGCGGTTCCCTCGACGCTCGGTGGTGGCGTTCCCGGCGTCGTGACCTCCGGCCCGCCGGTCGTGCCGTCCTCTTGCTTCGCCCCCTGCGCGATCCAGTCGTGGATGATCTTCATGTCCTCGGCGGAGATCGGCGGTGCCCCCGGCGGCATCCTCGACCCGACCGCGGGGATGTCCGCGATCACGGGAGCCCCACCCACCTTGAGATAGAGGAAGCTGTTCTCGGGGTCGCCCGCGACGACGCGATACAGGTCGGGATCCTCGAGCGCCTTGATCCCCACGAGATCGTCGTAGGCTTTGGCGTCCTGGAGATCGAGCGACGAGTTGACGCCCGGATGGCAGCCCTGGCAGCCGTTCGACTGGAAGACCGACACGACCTGTGAAAACGAGACGGGCGTGCCGGATCCCTCGTCGTCGTCATTCCCGCCGCAGGACGCGACGAGCAATGCCAGACCGACGCAGACGATCGTCGCAGCGAGCGAGAGTACTGGGCGACGCCTCATCGTGAGCCAGTCTTACTGCGGGTCAGCGTGCCGTCAAGGGTGGGAACCTGAACATGGTCTTACGCAACCGGCTGATGTCATCCGTACCGAGCGACCACGTGGAGCATCCTCGTACCGGCCCTGATCGAGGGGCCGAGCTTTCCGGAGACCTTCGATTCGCCGCCCCGCCGCGCACGAGACGGTACGGGGATCTCGATGATCGGCAGGCCCTGGCGCGCAGCCTTGACGATCATCTCGGTCGGCCAGCCGTAGGTCAGTTCTGCCATTCCGAGTTGCTCGAGTGCGTCACGTCGAATCGCACGCATCGGAGGAATGTCATGGATCCGCGTGCCGTAACAGAGGCGTACGAGCAGCGACACGAGCGCGTTCCCAAGCCGCTGGTGACCATGCTGCGCACCACGCTCGGGGTCGACCCGGGCCCCGAGCACGAGCGCTGCGCGACCGGACCGGATCGGCTCGACGAGAGACTCGATAGCCGCCGGGTCGTCGCTCCCGTCGCCGTCGAGGAAGACGAGGATCTCCGCGTCCGTCGCACGCGATCCCTCGAGACAGGCGCGACCGTAGCCGCGACGCGGCTCGAGGACGACGAGTGCTCCCGCTGCCCGAGCGAGCTCTGCCGTACCGTCGGTCGACCCGCCGTCGACGACGACGATCGTCTC
>NZ_JBDSNT010000073.1:0-17158 GCF_039915195.1 Gaiella sp. | reverse complement strand
GCACCGTCCATCTCGTAGGCGAGCATCACGTCCGGAAGCAGTGCCTGCTCCAGGGTCAGCGAGTCCTCATACGGGTTCTCGGCAGAGACGAAGTTGAGGGCGCGAACGCTGCTCTTCGCCCCGGCGGCCTCGAGCAGGTCGGCGATCCTCACCCCGCCCCAACGGACGTCCGACACGGACCAGCCGGTGACGCAGTGGAAGTCCGAGATCTGATCGGCCCGCGGCATCGCCTCGAGGTCGGCGAGCGTGTAGCTCGTGGGCGACCCGACGAGACCGGTGACTTCGAGACGGTAGGTCGCGGGGTCATAGGTCGGCATCGAGCTGCCGACCGTGTAGATGCGCCATCCCGACGTCGGGACGATGCTCGAGACGGACTTCGGCACGACGCGGTCGAGCAGCCCTGTCGCGTCCTTCGCAAGGAAGAGGCCCGCTGCGCCGAGACCGAGGATTCCGAGGAAACCGGCGCGACCGATGGTGCGGTCATTCATGAAGCAAGTTGTAGCGCGGGAACCTTACGGCGACCTTACGGATGGGTGAACCGTGGGTTGCGCCTATCCTGCCGAGGCGATGCGCGTCTTTCTCTGTCGACATGCCCACGCACTCTCCGGCGAGCCGGATGAGCTCCGCGAGCTCTCTGCCGCAGGGGTCGAGCAGGCTCGCGCGCTCGGCGAGAGCCTGGCCGCCCGAGCCGATGCACCCGTGGTCGTTCTCTCGAGCCCGCTTCTGCGTGCCCGCCAGACGGCAGCGGAGCTCGGCCGGGCCGTGGGAGTGCCGGTGCGGGTCGACGACGCGCTCGCGCCCGGTGCAACCGCTGACGGGCTGGCGCATGCGATGAAAGGAGAGCAAGGCCCCGTCGCAACCGTCGGCCATCAGCCCGACTGCTCGGAGATCGCGTACGCCGTGATCGGGCGTGACCCCGGCTTCCCGGTCGCCGGCATGGTCGAGCTGGAGCTCACGACGTGAGCGCTGCGGCTCTCGAGGTGCGTGACCTGCGCAAGAGCTACGGGGCGAACGAGGCGGTTGCTGGGATCAGCTTCCGCATCGAACCGGGTGAAGTCTTCGGCCTGCTCGGCCCGAACGGTGCCGGGAAGACGACGACCGTCGAGATCCTCGAGGGCTATCGCAAGCGCGACAGCGGCGACGTGACGGTGCTCGGTGTCGACCCGGAGCTCGGCGGCCGCGCGCTGCGCGAGCGGATCGGCGTTGTCCTGCAGTCGTCGGAGCTACCGGCCACGCTGACCGTCCGCGAGGTACACCGGATGTTCGCGGGCTACTACGCTCACCCCCGTGACGTGGACGAGGTGATCGGCCTCGTCGGCCTCGAGGAGAAGGCTGACGCCCGCGTGAAGACGCTCTCCGGCGGACAGAAGCGCCGCCTCGACCTCGGTCTCGCGCTCGTCGGCGATCCGGAGCTCCTCTTTCTCGACGAGCCCACGACGGGATTCGACCCGGCCGCGCGGCGGACGGCATGGGAGCTCGTGCGCGCCCTCCGGGGGCTCGGCAAGACGATCCTGCTGACGACGCACTACCTCGACGAGGCGCAGCAGCTAGCCGACCGCGTGGCGGTGATCCGCGATGGCCGCATCGTCAAGCAGGGCTCGCCCGCACAGTTGATCGGAATCGCCCCCCGGGTCGCGATCCGCTACCACGAGGATGGGCGGGACGTCGTGATCGAGACGGACGAGCCGACCCGGGTGCTGGCCGAGTTGACCGGCGTGGCCGCGGCAGCAGGTCGCGAACTGGAGTCGCTCGAGGTCGTGCGCCCATCCCTCGAGGACGTCTACCTCGACCTGATCGACAACGGCAGCGGCAACGAGTCCCCGTGAGGATCTTTGTCCACGAGCTGCGCAACCAGCAGCGTATGTTCTGGCGCAACCGCGAGTCGGCGGTCTTCGTCTTCATTTTCCCTCCGCTGCTGTTCCTGCTCCTCGGGGCCGTGTACAGCGACCGGATCGAGGGGTTCCGCGCTGCCGACGTCCTGATCGTTGGCCTCGTCGGCTACGGCTGCGCGAACACCGCGCTCGCAGGGCTTGCGATCACGCTCGTGATCCGCCGCGAGGCCGGCATCCTGAAGCGGATCCGCGCAACACCGCTACCGGCGACCACCTACCTGACGTCCGTCCTGGGCTCGACGCTGATCGTCTTCGTGCTGCAGATGCTGCTGACGATCGCGCTCGGCGTCGTTCTCTACGGGGCGAAGGGGCCGGAGAACCCGCTCGGTATGGTCGCTGCCGCGCTGCTCGGCGTCGCCTGCTTCGCGGGCCTCGGCTTCGGAGCCACGGCGCTGATCCGGTCGGCAGAAGGCTCGTCCGCGGTCGTCAACCTGATCGTCCTGCCGATGGCGTTCCTCTCGGGCTCCTTCGGGCCGACACGGCGCTACCCCGACGTGCTGCAGTGGCTCGCCGACGTCCTGCCGCTGACCTACCTAATCGATCTGATGAACGACATCTACCTCCGTGGCGGCTCGTTCGTAGACCACCCGAAGGAGATCGCGATCGTGGCAGCCTGGGGTCTCGTCGGCGTCGCTATCGCCTGGCGTCGCTTCGGTTGGGAGCCGCGCGAGCGGTGAGAGGGTCGGTCTGCTCGCACCCGTCTCGTGAACCGCGTGACTGCGGGCGCACGGTGACATAGACTCAGCAGTTCCCGTGGCCGACGCACTCATAACCCTCGAGGCAGTTTCGAAGCGCTTCGGAACGGTCGAGGCCGTGCGCGCGTCGAGTTTTTCGATCGCCGACGGCGAGTTCTTCACCATGCTCGGCCCGTCCGGGTGCGGCAAGACCACGACGCTGCGCATGATCGCCGGCTTCGAGCTCCCATCCGGAGGCCGGATCCTCCTGCGTGGGGAGGACGTGACGGAGGTGCCGCCGAATCGGCGACCCGTCAACATGGTCTTCCAGCACTATGCCCTGTTCCCGCACATGTCGGTGCTCGATAACGTCGCGTTCGGACTCAAGCTGAAGAAGGTGCCGAAACAGGAGCGTCGGCGTCGGGCGCTCGAAATGCTCGAGGTCGTAGCGCTCGATGGGCTCGAGCAACGGAAGCCGCAGCAACTGTCCGGTGGACAGCAGCAGCGAGTCGCCCTCGCGAGGGCGCTGATCAACAACCCGGCCGCCCTCCTGCTCGATGAGCCACTCGGGGCACTCGACGTCAAGCTTCGGCGTGCGCTCCAACTCGAGCTCAAGCGCGTGCAGTCCGAGACGGGAACGACATTCGTGTACGTCACGCACGACCAGGAAGAGGCGCTCGCGATGTCCGACCGGATCGCCGTGATGAACCACGGCGTCGTCGACCAGATCGGCACACCTCGTGAGATCTACGAACACCCCACCACGCCGTTCGTCGCCGACTTCGTCGGTTCCCTGAACGCGCTCGAGGTCGTCATCGACGAGGTGGTCGGCGACAGTGTCGTGTGCCGCTTCGGCGAGGTCGGCCGCGTTGTCGCGCCTGCCCCGCACGGAGCGAGCAGCGGCTCGACCTGGCGGATTGCGGTTCGACCCGAACGAGTCACGATCGGGACCGAACAGGTCGCGTTCGACGGCGGTTCGCGTCTTTCGGGAACCCTGCAGCAGGTGGTCTACCTGGGGATGCTGACCCAGTATCACGTCGACACGCCCGCCGGGCGCGTCGTCTCACACCGGATGAACGACGAGGCGGGACTGAGCCTCGAGACCGGAGCGGAGGTTCACGTCGGCTGGGCCGCCGATCACACTTCCGTGCTCGGACCTGCTTCGAGCTAGGAAACGGAGCAACGGAGCGTCGTGTAGCACGCCCGCGGAAGGGCTGGATCGACCGTGGTCACGCTGCCCACGAGCAGCACGAGGTCGGCCCTACTCGGCGCCTGCCGGGTACTTTGCGGGGTCGAGCTCGATCTGCAAGCGCCGCTCCACGACGCGCCGCCCGATCTCGGTGAGCACGATCACGATCATCGAGACGGCGAACACGATCACCGCCACTGCGATCACCTGGGGCAACAGCGTCGGGAACCGCAACTGGGAGAAGAGGTAGAGCGGGAAGGTGGTCGCGTCGCCTGCCACGAACGAGGCAAGCACGATCTCGTCGAAGGAGAAAACGAACGCGATCAGAAATGCCGAGAGAAGCGCCGGCCAGATCAACGGCAGTGTGATCGAGCGGAACGTGCGCACCCAACCGGCCCCGAGATCATGTGCCGCCTCCTCGAGACGCACATCGATCCGCTCGAGCCGTGGCACGAGAATCAGAATCACCGCGGGCAGCAGGATGACGACATGGCCGATCACGAGCGTCCAGATCGAAAGCGGAAACGCGATCCCCGGAAGCCTGTCGATCTGCGAGAAGAGGATCAACAGCGCGATCGCAAACACGATGTACGGAATCACGAGTGGGCTGAGGAGCAAGGCGACAACCGCCCCTTTGGCGAGGAACTGGCGGCGCACGAGGGCGATTGCAGCGAGGAGGCCGAGGCCGACGGCAGCGAAGCTCGCAATGGACGAGACCTTGATGCTCGTCAAAACGGATGCCTTCAGCACTTCATTGGACGCGAACTGCTCGTACGCGTCCGTCGTAAATCCCGACAGCGGAAACGACGGAACATCGGCGTCATTGAAGGAGAACATGACGAGCAGGAGGAGGGGCGCGTACAGGAAGAAGACAAAGAACGCGAAGAACGCCCGCAGAAACCATTTTCCCCGTGCCGAGATCGCAGTATCCATCAGCCGGTGGGTGCCGATCGGAAGGCGAGGAACCGACCTGCGAGGCCGAAGAGCACCATCAGCAGAGCGATCACCGCGAGCAGGAAGATGGACAGGACGGAGCCGGTTTGCCAATCGAGGCTCGGGCCGTACAGATCCGCGATCGAGTTGCCGAACATGAAGCCTCCGGTGCCCCCGACGAGCAGCGGCGTGAAGTACTCACCAAGCGTCGGCACGAACACGAAGATGAAGCCGGCGAGCACACCCGGCAAGCTGAGCGGCAGGGTCACGGCACGGAAGGCGGTCAGGCGGCTCGCGCCGAGGTCGGTGGCCGCCTCGAGCAGACGCCGATCGAGGTTCTCGAGAACGACGAAGATCGGGAGCGCAACGAGGGGCACGTAGACGAAGACGAGGGTGATGATGACCGCTGGTTGGCTGTAGATGAGCGCCGGGATCGGATCGTCCGGATCGCGCAACCCCAACCAGTATGCGAGCGAGTTGATCACACCCTGGTCGCCAAGAATGACCTTCATCGCCAGCAGGCGGAGGAAGTAGCTCACGAAGAACGGCGCGATGATCATGAGCAGCAGTACGTACTTGCGTTTCGGCGCACAGAGCGCCATGAAGTATGCGACGGGGTACGCGAGCAGAACCGCGATCACGGAGACGATCAGCGACATCCGCGCGGACTTCCAGAACAGGTGCAGGTAGGCAGAGCCGTCAAGAAAGTCGATCCACCCGTCGAGCGAGAACGCCGCCTCGTCCTGAAAAAATGCGAGGATGCCGACCGAAAAGGCCCCGGCAATAATGACAGGCACGACGAAGAACACGACGAGCCAGACCACGGGCGGCCCAACGAGACCGAAGGTGCCGAGGTCGACCCGGCGCCGCCTCGTGGGCGGCGCCGGGGTTGGTACCGTGTCTGTATCGGAGCTCACGTGGGTACTACGCGGCCTTGACCTCGTCCCACGCCTTCGCGAACCGTCGCCTGTCGGGAACGTAGCGCTCGATGTGAGCCTTTGGCTCCTCGAGCGCAGTCGGATCGTCCAGATGGAACGCCGAGACGAGTGCCGGGTCGACGCCGCCCAGGGCCACGGCGGTATTGGAGTGGCCGTACGCGTAGTTGGGGATGATCCACGCCGCCGAGGCCGCCCCGATCCAGTCGTCCACATACGCGTGCGCGTGGTGGTAGTTCTTCGTCTCCTTGGCGAGTACGAACCCGCAGTTCCATGAGAGACGGCCTTCCTTCGGCTCCGAGTAGACGACCTCGAGTCCCTTCGCCTTCGCGGCGGTGTACGAGCCGCCCCACGCATAGCCAACCCACACGTTGCCGTTCGCGACATCCGCGTCGAAGTCTGTCCCGGACGACCAGAAATTCCGAACGAGCTTCTTCTTCTCGATCAGGAACTTTGTCGCATCGGTGAGCTGGGTATCGGTCCAGTTGGCGAAGTCGTACGGGTCGAATCCCTGCGTATAGCCGTAGATCAGGAAGTTCTCGACGGGGCTGTCCCACCAGGAGATCTTCCCCTTGTAGCGCTTGTCATAGAAGAGGTTCCACGACTCCTCGCCGTCCGGCTCGACCTTGTCTGAGCGGTAAAGCGGAGATGAGAATCCCCAGTCGGCGGGAATGAAGTACTGCTTCCCGTCGACCTGCCCTCCCTTGACGAGGGAGGGGTTGAGGTCGCCGAAATTCTTGAGCAGTGCAGTATCCCAGGGCTGGATTGCGTCGAGGTCGACCCAGTCCTGCACGTAGCTCACACACGGGTGGACGATGTCGGGCTTGAACCCTGCCCGCACCTTGGCGAGCGCCTGGTCGTCGCTCGTGAGGAAGGTGTATTTTGGCGCCTGGTAGGAGTCGACGTACCCCTGGAGGACGCCTGTTGCCGTCTTACCTCCGTAGGCCGGGTACTCGTAGCCTGCCCACTCGAGAACCGAGAGATTCCCCGGTTCGTCTGCGATCGTGCCGCTCGCACCCGTCGCGCCGCCCGAGCTCGAACCACCGCAGGCCGCGAGGAACGTCGTTCCGGCGGCGAGCATGCCGAGCTCGACGAACCGGCGCCTGTTGATCGCACTTTCCCAGCTTGGTTGGGGTTTGCTGCCAGTCATCCGCTCTCCGTTCCGTCGGCGCGTTGCCGCGCACCTTTCATTGTGTGGCCCCGTCGGCGGATGGTCTCATGTCGAGCGCCGGGAAGCAACAGTCTCGGACGTGAGAGGCTCCAGCCTCCTAGCAAGGCTGCCGAAGCTCCGGCGGTCGACATTCCGCCCCGCGGTGAGGAGATACGAGACCGTTGTGCCGCGGCGCCACGCGGCAAACCACGTTGGTAGCTGCTTCTTGCACGTCGGGCACGAGTCGAGCTCGAAGAGCTGCGCTCGCTCCGCACCGAGCGCGATCGGCACAAGAGGCCGGGACGGGCCGACAAAGTCCCCTGTGTGTCCGGCAATCCAGTCGAGGTACGCGTTCGCGCCGGCGACATCCGCAAACGTCAGAGTTCGAGCCACGACGTGGTCGAACGTGTCCGTATGCCCCGAGAACTCGCGCTCGGCTCCACCGAGATACCCGGCGGCGGCGAGAAGTGCGGCAAGGTCGGACGGGGCCAACGCATCTTGCGCGAGCTCACGAGCGGGGAGCGCCCGGTCGCGCGCTGTCAGCTCGGGGAGTGCCTCGTGGGCGAGCGGTGGCAGCACGCGGGGCGCGGGTTCGGATTCCGTTCCTCCGCAGCCCGCGGCAACGGCCGCGACAGCCAGAGCCGGCACAAGCAGGAGACGATGAGCGCGCATGCGCGAGTGATTCAACCTGACAGGACGCTCGCTCGCGCGTAGAGTCGGTGGAAGGAGAGCCGAAGGAACCATCAGGAGGTCGCCCCGTGGACGTCGATATCCAAGGCACGCTCAGGGCCGAACTCGAGAGCGGCCTCACACTTCCCGCACCCTGGTACTCGGACCCGACGATCTACGCGCGAGAACAGGAGCGGATCTTCCGTCGCTCGTGGCAGTACGCTTGCGCCGTCGGCCGCGCGTAGCCGCGTGTGCCTGCTCGGCAGCTGCGTAACAGTCGAGCGCTGCGGGACCGTCGACCGCACGGCACGAGCGCTGGTCAAGCCGAGACGCACGTCCCGCCTGGGCCTCGGGCCTGCAGGTCGCTGTCGGCGAGAAACCCCTCGACCGACACCGGCATGAAATGCTCGTCCGGGTGCAACACGAGCACCGGCGCGTACCGGGCGAGCAACTGTGTGAGCGTCGACCCCGCGTCTGCGGCGCTGCAGAGGCTGCACCTACAACAGCAAAGCTCAAAGCGACGGCCACCACGACTCGTCTCATCCCGATCTCCATCCCCGCACACGAGGCGGGCATGCTCTGCAACGGGCACGGCTGGCCGCTTGTGATGATTGCGATGCTTTGTGCTGCGCCGACTCTCGCAGCCGTGCCAGGGAGCCTGCGTACGACAGGACGCCTACTCCGGACGTCCGGCGACGAGCGATGCATCCCCTGGCGCCCACGCGACCAGGACCGCATCACCCGGCCCGAGGGCCGAGTGCGGCGCCCGTGATTCGAGCCGGACATGGACGGACTGCCGGTCGCGAAGGTCGACGACGATCTTGCGCGCGGCCCCGAGGTACACGGTCTCTGCTATGACCCCCGAGACGACGTTCACGCCCGCAGGCAGATCGGCCGCCGCGCTCGCGGTGACGATCGACATTCGCTCGGGCCGAACGACGGCCGTTGCCTCCGCTCCCCCGACGAGACCGAGCCTGTTCGCAGATTCCGCGTCGACGAGCCATCGGGTTTCACCGTCCACGAGCGACGGCGAGCCGTCCTGCGTATCGAGCGTCCCCGTGAACAGGTTCGAGTCGCCGAGAAAGCGTGCGACGAATGGCGTTTCGGGTGACTCGTAGAGCGTCTCCGGGGCGCCTATCTGAACAACCTTGCCGCGCTCCATCACGGCGATACGGTCGGCCATCGTCAGCGCTTCCTCCTGATCGTGGGTGACGACGATGAACGTCACACCCACCGTGTGCTGGATGCGTTTCAACTCGATCTGCATCTCTCCCCGGATCTGTCGATCGAGCGCGGACAACGGCTCGTCGAGGAGCAGGACTCGAGGGCGCTTGACGAGCGCGCGGGCGAGGGCGACGCGTTGTTTCTGTCCTCCGGAGAGCTGCGTCGGCCGGCGTTCTGCCAGCCCCTCGAGCTGAACGAGAGCAAGCGCCTCGTGCGCTCGGGTGAGCGCCTCACGGCGCGGGACACCCTCCATGCGCAACCCGTAGGCGACGTTCCGCTCGACATTCATGTGCGGGAACAACGCGTACGACTGGAACATCATGTTGACCGGCCGGCGATACGGCTTGATGCCCACCAGGTCACTCCCGTCGAGCAGGAGCTTCCCGCTGTCCGGCGACTCGAAGCCCGCGAGCATCCGAAGGAGAGTCGTCTTGCCGCAGCCGCTCGGGCCGAGCAATCCGAAGAACTCGCCCTCGCCGATCGAGAGCGTCACGTCGTCGACCGCCGTGACGGAGCCGAACCGCTTCGTCACACCCATGATCTCGATCACGCCGCTCAAGACGCCGCCTGCCGTCCGCGCAACCGCATCGACGCCAGCACGAGCGCAATGCTCAATCCGAGAACAACCGTTGCGAGCGCGTTGACGACCGGGGTGACGCCGAAGCGCACCATCGAGTAGATCTTGATCGGGAGGGTGATCTCGATCCCCGCGGTGAAGTATGCGATCACGAACTCGTCCACCGAGAGCGTGAACACGATCAGAGCACCGGCGATCACGCCCGGGGCGATCTGGGGCAGCGTCACATGGAGAAAGGTTCGCGACTCGCTCGCGCCGAGGTCGAGCGAGGCCTCCACGGTCGAGTGGTCAAAGTGGGCAAGCCGAGTGCTCACGACGATCGCAACGAAAGCGATGCCAAACGTGGCGTGGGCCAGCACGACCGACCAGAGGCCGAGTTGCAGCCCGAGCTTCTGGGTGAAGACGAGATTGAAACCCGAGAGCAGGGCGATCGCGAGCACGATGTCCGGAATGATCATCGGAACGAACACAAGCCCGTCGAGGAGGCGCGAACGGAGCCGCGCGAGTCCGAAGGCGAGCGGCGTGCCGATCAGTACCGACAGCCCCGTCGCGGCGAGCGCCACGGTCATGGTCGCCACGGCAGCGCTCTTGATCTCCTCGTCGCGAGCGAGCTCCGAGTACCACTTCGTCGAGAAGCCACCCCACGCCGTCGGCAGGCCCGACTCGTTGAACGAGAGGCCGACGAGCACAGCGATGGGTAGATAGAGGAAGGCGAGCGCGGCGACGAAGACTGCCCCGAGCCCCAGGTCTCCGGTTCTAGACCGCACGCGAAGCCGCCTCCCCATCGACACCGCGACGGGCGAGCCACGACTGCACGAGCACGAGCACGAGCAACATTGCGATGAGCGACACCGCGAGCGTGGCACCGAACGGCCAGTCGCGCGCCTTCAGGAACTGCCCCTGGATCAGGTTGCCCACCATCTGACGGCGGCCGCCGCCGAGCAGGTCGGGGATGAGGAAGTTCCCGAGTGTCGGTACGAAGACGAAGATGCAGCCCGCCGCGATACCCGGAAGCGTGAGCGGCACCATCACCGTCCACAGGCGCTTCCAGGCGTTGGCGCCGAGGTCGGCGGAGGCCTCGGCGAGTTCAGGCCCAAGGCGCTCGAGTGCCGCGTAGATCGGCAGCACCATGAGTGGCAGGTACGTCGAGACCATCCCGATCACGATCGCAAACTCGTTGTACAGGAGGCGTACCGGTTCGTCGACGAGCCCCGAGCCGCGCAGCACTCTGTTGATCAGGCCCTGGTCGTTCAGGAGCACGACCCACGCGTAGGTGCGGATCAGCAGGCTCGTCCAGAAGGGAAGGATGATCAGCACGAGCAGCACCGTCCGCCACCGCGCAGGACGTGTGGCGACGAACAGTGCGACCGGGTAGCCGATCAAGAGCGAGATCACGGTCGCCTCGACGGCGACGCGCAGCGAAAACCAGAGCACGCTCAGATAGAGCGAGTCGAAAGCACGGCGATAGTTGTCGAACGTCCAGTCGTAAACGACACCGCCGTAGGTGCCCCGCTGGAAGAAGCTGTAGGCAAGAACGAGGCCGACCGGAAGCACGAGCAGCCCCGCCCACCAGAGGAGGGCGGGGCTGACGAGTGCAGTGCTACGGAGCCGGCCGCGGCGCACGCCGCGCTAGCCGACGATTCCCGACACCGTCCGCGACCACAGGGGCTGCGCCTTGCCGAGGTCCCGCTCGGTCTCGAAGGTGAGCAGCAGCTTTGGTGGGATGAGGAGGTTCGGGTACTGCTTCCCGAGCGACTTCCTCACTCGTGCCATTGCAACGGCGTTCGGCGTCTTGTAGAGCACGAGCTCCGTCACGGCCTTGCCGCTGTCGGCCCTCAGAACCCAGTCGAGGAACTTGTGGGCCGCCTCCTTGTTCTTGCTCTTCTCGAGCACGACCATCGTGTCGACGAAGACGTCGGAGCCTTCCTTCGGGATCTTGAACTTGATCTTCGGGTTCTCGCCGATGCCGTAGTTGCACCAGCCGTCCCAGGCCTCGACGAGCCTTGCTTCGCCGGAGACGAGCTTCGAGTAGAAGGTCGTGTCGTCGTAGGCGAGCAAGGTCTTCTTTGTCTCCTTGAGGAGCGCGGCGGCCTTCTGCAGCTGCGCCGGGTTGACCGTGTTGATCGAGTAGCCGAGCACCTTGAGTGCAGGCAGCATCAACCACCGGTCGGTGGCGAGCATCGTCGTCTTGCCCTTGAGGTCGGCCGACGGCTTGAGCAGATCGTTCCAGCTCGTCGGTGTCTTCGTCAGGTCACTGCGCCAGCAGAGGCCGGTCGTCCCCCACGTGTACGGCATGGAGTACTTGTTGCCGAGGTCGTACGCGAGCCTGGAGGCCGCCGGGTAAAGGTTCTTTCGGTTCGGTATCTGCTTGGGGTCGAGCTTCGCCGCCCAACCGCGCTTCTTGAGTGATTCGGCGAATGGGCCGGAGACGAAGACGATGTCGTAGCCACCGCCGTTCTGGGCCTCGAGCTTGCCCATGATGTCCTCGTTGGTCGTGTGCTTCGCGAGCTTGACCTTGATTCCCGTCGCCTTCTCGAACTTCGGGATCAGATCCTTCGGCGTGTAGGCATCCCAGTTCGAGATCGTCAGGGTGGTTCCGGACGTCTTTGCGGTCGCGCTACCGGTGACGACAGCAACGACAACTGCGATGACCGTGATCGCAGCGAGTGCCACGAATCGGGTCGGTTTGAGGTGCTTCATCTGGGGTGCTCCTTTGTGGGTGGAGGAGGTCATCGACTGACGGGCTGCCCACCTCGGGCAACCCGCTCGATCAGGGAAGCTGCACGTACTCGACCCGGGTCAGCCTGGACACGCGTGGAGATCGATCTCATCCTCTCACGCGCGGTGGTATCGACGAGAATCTGCTCGACCGCGCCGAGCAACTGCTCGTCGGTGAAGGAATAGGTCGGCAGCCGGAGACCGTGGCCCGTCTCGTGCACGCGCTGCGCGTTGTCGTACTGATCCCAGAACAACGGCAGCGCGATCATCGGCAGGCCGTGGTGGAAGCACTCTGTCGTCGTGTTGTTTCCGGCGTGGGTGATCACGAGGTCGACGTGAGGGAGGATGGCCGGCTGTGGGAGGTACTCGGCGCCCCACATGTTGTCGGCCAGCTCGAACTCGGTGTGTTGTGGGCCCTTCGACACGATGAACCTGTGAGGTGACCGGCCAAGGACGTCGACGAGACGCCGCATCAGATCGACGTCGGCGGAGCCGAGGCTTCCGAGCGAGAGGTAGACGAGCCCCCCGGCGTCATGTGCGAGATCGTCGGGCAGCGTGAACGACTCGGCCACGTCCCGGACGCAGGTATCGATTCGGTGCCAGGTCGCGGCGAGCGGGTTGGCACGGGCGTAGTCGACCTCTGCCGGATAGAGGTAGAGGTTGAGAAAGTCGGATTCGTGGATGAAGTCGCCTTCCGGCAAGCGAGGGGCACCTTGCTCCTCGCAGAAGGCGGAGAAGGCGCCGTGCAGCTCAGCCGTCGCCCGGCGGTACTCGTCGCGGAACGTATCCCAGGCGGAGCGATCGTCGGTCGAGTAGCCGGAGAAGACGGGCGCGATCCCGGTGTCCTTCACCTCGAGGGGGTTGCACGAGACGATCCGAACCCAGGGCCGGCCCGAGGCGAGGATCGCAGGGAACGAGACGACGTTGTCCTCGACGATCGCATCGGGCTGGACGTCCTCGAAGATCTCCGTCAGCTGGTCGTCGACGTACCGGGCACCGCCGCACAGGGCCTCGAACGTCGGCGCGATGAACTCTTCCAGCTGATCGATCGTGGGCTTCCTGAAAACGGGTGCCGTTTCGCGGATGAAGTCCTTCCAGAACTGCCCGGGTTCCTCAGGGTGCTCGGGTGGAGGGCCGAGTCGCATCAGGCGCTCCTCGAAGCCCTGGGCCTCGAGGCTGCCGGAGAACGACTCCTCGAGCACGAACACGACCCGATGGCCTCGCTCACGCAGAACCTGACCTATCGCGACACAGTTGTTGGTCGGCCCGTACGCCCCCTCGGGGAAGAATATGATCGTTCTGCTCTCCGTCACGTCAATCCTCCGCTCGTGCCGTCAGCGGGGGCCGTGGGCGCCCGATCGGAGGTCTCGGCTCCCGGCATGCTCGGAGAGCGGGCAGGCTTCTGGATGCCGGGCACGAGGAACGAACCTACGAGATCTGCGATTGCGAGTCAAGGAAGAAGGTGGATGCCCTGAGGGCACTCGAGCAGGCGTTTGCGACGCTCGATCTCGACGAAATTTCCGTCGCACGCTGGTTTGCTGGCAAAGGAGGTCTGGCTGCTGCAGCTCGGTTCGTCGACGCGGTCGAGATGCCCGGGAGTGAGGGTGGGTGGCTCGTCCTCGCCGACGTGACGCATGCCGATGGGGGAATCGAGCGCTACCTGTTGCCGACCCGCATCGGTTCCGACGGCACTCTGGACGAGGCCCTTCCCGACGACCCACTCTGGCCATCGCTCGCGCGCGCGATCACGGCTGGGGCGCAGCTCGCCGGTGTCAGGGGCTCTTTCACGGCCGTGGCAGGCCACCTCGACGGAACACCGCCAGCGGGAGGGCGCGCGCTCACCGACGATCAGTCGAACACATCGATTGTGCTCGAGGAGCGCCTGGTCGTGAAGTGCTACCGGCGACCACGGAAGGGAACACATCCCGAACCCGAGCTGTTGGCCGGACTCGCACAGGTCGGGTCGAAATGGGCGCCCGCCTTCGGCGGCTCTCTCGCCCACCACGACCCTGGAGGCGAAGAGACTCTCGCCTGCGTCTACTCCTTCGTGCCAGGAGAGCCGGTCGGCTGGGAACGGCTGATCGTCCGGCTCCGCGACCTGCTCGCGACCGACGACCGCGACGCACGCGACGCACTGGCCGACGAGATGGGCGCGCTCGGTGCCGCCGCGGCCGGGCTGCACGTCGACCTCGCAGCCGCCTTCGGCATCGAGACCACGACCTCGAAGGATGCGTACGCAGCCGTCGCCGCTGCGAGGGCTCAACTCGACGAGGCGCTCGCGCTCGCGACGCCAGAACTCGCAGCCACCCTCGGGCCTCGCGCCGAGTCAGCGAGGGGCTTCATCTCGGACCTCGACCGGCTCACGGGTGCGCCAGCCATCAGGTGCCACGGCGACCTGCATGTGGGGCAGTTCATCGCCTCGCCCAGCGGACCGGTCGTGGTCGACTACGAGGGCGAGCCGGCGCGACCGGTCCACGACCGACGTCGGGTCGGGTCGCCGCTTCGTGATCTGGCCTGCCTGCTTCTTTCGTTCGATCACGTCGCTGCTGCGGCCGCCCGCCGTCTCTCCTTTGGCTCAGCCCTCGAAGCTGCATTTGCGTGGAGCGCAGAGGCTCGTGGGCATGCCGAGCATGCGTACCGCGACGGCATCGTCGGCTCGAGCCTCGAGTTCGACTCGCGGCTCCTGCGTGCGCTCGAAGTGGAGAAGGAGTGCCACGAGGTGATCTACGCTGCGACGGTGCTACCTGAATGGTCGTATGCGCCGGGGCTGGCGATCGGGCGGCTCCTCGACAGGCCGTCGCCCGCGTGAGCCCCGAGGGATTTCTTGCGGACGTCCTCTCCGCGCCTGCGCGGCTCGAGCGTGTTCTCGACGACTACGGCGGGCCTGGCTCACCGCTCGCTGCCGTCGAGACGGGCGGGGTGGGGCGTGTGCTGTTTCTCGGCATGGGCAGCTCGCGCTTTGCGGCTCTCGCTGCAGTGGCTCACCTTCGCGCCCGGGGAATCGATGCGTACGCGGAGCTGGCCTCGACAGGGCTGGCAACGCTTCCGCGAGCGGGAACGCTCGTCGTCGGTATCTCCGCGTCGGGCGGTACGCTCGAGACGATCGAGGCGCTCGCCCGGCACCGTGGCACGAGCCCGACGGTTGCTCTGACCAATCGTCCCCACTCGGCGATCGAGAATGTAGCCGACCTGACGCTGCCGCTTCTTGCAGGTGAGGAGGAAGGCGGTGTCGCCTGCGTCAGCTTCCAGGCGACGCTCGCGGTGCTGTTTCTCCTCTGCAAGCGACTGGCGGGAGGCGCCGGGGTCGACGCGCTGCGACCCGCGGTCGCGGCCGCGGACACAATCCGATCGACCCGGGCCGAATGGCTCGACGAGTTGGTCGACCTCGTTGTCGATAGGCACACGGTGTACGCGGTCGCACCGGCAGAGCGCATCTCGTCGGCTCTGCAGTCGGCGCTCATGCTGCGCGAAGGCCCTCGAATCGCGGCGGACGCCACAGAGACCGGCGACTGGCTCCACGTCGATGTCTATCTCTCGAAGCACCCGGGCTATACGGCGCTCCTCTTCCCCGGTTCACGCTTTGACGCGGGCGTCATGGACTGGGCGCGTGAGCGCGCTTCGTCGGTGATCGCGGTCGGCGCTGCCGTGGACGGAGCCGCGCTCCACATCCCTTACCCGACCTCCGACAGCGCGATCGTGGCCACGCTCGTCGAGACCGGAATCGCCGAGCTCCTCGCGGCCGAGCTGTGGCGCCGGCAGATCTCGTCGTAGAGTGACCCCATGAACGATGTGCCAAGGACGCTGCCGTTCGGCGCCGCCGAGACCCTCGCCGGCGTGGCAGGCGCCGAGCGCGTGCTCGATGCGGGATGCGGCAGCGGCCGGCTCACCGTGGCGCTCGCCGACACGGGCGCAGCGGTCACCGGCATCGACACCAATACACGACAGCTCGGGCAGGCTCGAGGCCGGGCCGAGAAGGCCGGTGTCGAGCTGACCCTTCTCGAAGCCGACTTCAACGCGCCGCTTCCGTTCGCTGACGCCTCGTTCGATGCGGTGACGAGCCGGCTCGCGCTGATGGCGGCCGACGATGCGGTCGCGACGCTCACCGAGTTGCGTCGGGTGCTCGAGCCTGGCGGGAGACTCGTCACCGTTCTCTGGGCTGCACCTGACGAGAACCCGTGGTTCTCGGTACCGCGTGAGGCGATCGGCGCGGTGCTCGGGCCGGAGCAAGCGTCGTTCGCGCGGGCGTTCGGGAAGCTCGGCGACCCGGACGAGGCGGCCGCCGTTCATCGCGCTGCGGGACTCGCGGAGGTCGCGGCCGTCCGGGTACGGGGGACGCGCACGACGCCCGATGCCGCGTCGTACTGGAAGGAGCTGGCTGCCGAGAACGGTCACTTCCGCCGCGTCTCGGCCGGACTCGGGGAGAGCGAAGCGGCTGCGCTCGCGCGCGAGCTCCAGGATCGGCTCGCGCCCTACAGCGAGGGAACCCGACTCGTTCTGCCCCGGACGCTCGTGCTCGTCACCGCACGTGTGGCGTAGCTCTCCGTGTGTTGACGAATAAACGAACATACGAATCGTGCAATCGCTCGCGCTCTCTCGGGAAGGACTTCATTCGCCGGAGTTCTCCTCGATCGAGGAGTACCTGGCCGAGAACGCGAGTGCGTACGACGACGTGCATGAATGAGCGAAGGCCTGCAACCACAACCAAACTATGCTTGAACCGACAGTGGAGAGAGAACATCGTCCGTTGCCGAAGCTGTCGCTGAGGCAGATATTGCCTCAGGCGGCACAAGCCCCCGTAGCTCAGTGGATAGAGCAGTGGTTTCCTAAACCGCGTGCGCAAGTTCGATTCTTGCCGGGGGCACTTGTGTATCAGAGCCTTCTGAGGCCGCAGAACGGCGCAAGGGACTACTCGTAGCGAGACGAGCGGATTGAGCCGTTTGTAGCCGGTTATCTCCGCCTGTGACCCTGTTGCCAGGGTCTGCTCAGGGTCGATTGGCCCACGACGGCGCACGACGCAGTTAACGCCGGACGACGAATCCGGGCCGGAAAGCTAGCGGGGCTCAGCAAGTCGGGAAACCCCGGGGTCATCTTCGAGTTCGCGGGCGTCCGCTGCGAGGCGAAACACAAAGGATCCCGTGCATTGGCGATGGAGGTAAATGCCCGAGCCGTTTCCGTGCCAGTAGGTAACTGGCTGACC
>NZ_JBDSNT010000058.1:0-61184 GCF_039915195.1 Gaiella sp. | reverse complement strand
CATCCTCGCCGAGCCCCTCGGAGACGGCGTCGACGAAGGCGGCGACATCGTGGTTCGTCTCGCGCTCGATCTCGGCCACGCGCTCAGGCGTGGGAGTCACGGCTCGCTCGCGAATCGTCGCGACCGCTTCGGGCGGGACGACTCCCACCTCGGCCCAGCCGTCGAGCGCCGCCAGTTCGACGTCGAGCCAACGGCGGAGCTTCGCTCCGTCCGACCAGATCAGGGTCATGGCAGGGCGGGAGTAGCGAGGAATCACAGGGTCATTCTAGAGCGTGCCCCGGCTGCGGCGACGACTACGGCAAGGGCACCTCACCCGGGCGCACGAGCCCGGACTCGTACGCGAAGATCACGCACTGAATGCGGTCGCGCAGGCGCAACTTGGCGAGGATGCTCGCGACGTGCGTCTTCGCGGTTCCCTCCGCGATCACGAGAGTGCGCGCGATGTCGGCGTTCGACAACCCCGCCGCGAGCAACGTCACCACTTCGAGCTCCCGCGGGGTGAGCTCGGCCAACTGTGCGCCGAGCTCCGGACGAGCTCCCGGTCTTTTCGCGAGCTCGGCGATAAGCGGCCGAGTCACAGCCGGGTCGAGGAGCGCCTCGCCGCGGGCGACGACGCGCACCGCAACGAGGAGATTCTCTGGCGGAGCGTCCTTGAGAAGGAACCCACTCGCGCCTGCGCGCAGCGCATCCAGGACGTACTCGTCCAGCCCGAACGTGGTCACGATCAGGACCCTGGTCATCGGACGCACTTCGACGACCCGTCGCGTGGCTTGCAGCCCATCCAGGTTCGGCATCCGGATGTCCATCACGACGACGTCCGGTGTCAAGCGGCGCGCCATGCTCACAGCCTCCAGCCCGTCGGAGGCCTCGCCGACGACCTCGATCGATTCGTCGGCATCCAGGATCTTGCGGAAGCCGCCGCGCACGAGCGCTTGGTCGTCCGCGATCAGCACCCGAATGGTCACGCGTGCCCCTCCGCGAGCGGTAGGCGAGCCCGCACGACGAAGCCGCCGGCGGTGCCGTTCCCGGCCTCCAGCACGCCGCCGTAGAGTGCCACGCGCTCCCCCATGCCGAGGAGGCCGTGCCCGGAGACGCCGCCGATCGGCGCACCGGCTCCGTCGTCCTCGACCTCGAGCTCCAACTCGGCGGCTCCGAACCTGACGAGGATGCTGGCCTGCGTTGCGTGAGCATGCCTGAGCGCGTTCGTCAACCCCTCCTGCAGGATCCGGTACGCAGAGATGTCAAGTCCGGCCGAGAGCGGACGGGGGTTGCCCTCCACCCGAAGCTCCACGGGAAGGCCGGCGTCACGCACCACCGCGATCAGATCCTCGAGGCGGTCGAGCCCCGGCTGGGGGGCATGGGCCGGGTGCCGATCGTCGTCCCGCAACATCCCGACCATGCGCCGCATCTCCGCCAGCGCTTCGCGCCCCGTTACCTCGATCGACCGCAGCACGTCGGCGGTCGACCCGGAGCGATCGCTCGACGCGAGCCGCTCGGCGCCTGCCTGGACGACCATCACGCTGATGCTGTGCGCGACGACGTCATGGAGTTCACGGGCGATACGGGCCCGCTCCTCAGCGATGGCCAGGCGTGCAGTCTCCTGCTGCCGCAACTCGAGCTCCTCCGTGCGAGCCTGCAGTTCCACGGCAAGATGCTGGCGGTCGCGGAAGAGCCGTCCGGCGAGCCAGACGCCGACAAAGAAGGGGCCCATCACGATCAGGTCGCCCGCCTCGACGACGAGGCACGCACCGAGCACGACGGCCAGCCCGGCGATCGCCCGCGGACGCTGGGTGTACGCGCCCACCGAGTAGGCGGCGAGCGCAATCGCGAGAAGCGTCGACTGGACGGGTTGCGGCGAGTCGTCAAGCACGGACTGCGCCATCCAGGAGCCCGCCACGGTCGTCGCGACGCCGAGCGGCGCGAGGCGCCGCCACGCGAGCGGCACCGCCATGCCGAGCGACGCCGGGAGCGCCACGAGCACAGGCGTCGTCACATCGGATCCCCACAGCTCCAGCTGCACGAGCCCTACAAGCGCAAGCGCCAGAACGATGTCCAGGCGGGGTGGGCGAAGCCGACTCACGATTGGAACCTAATCGAGGGCGGGCCGCGTGGCATCTGCCCGACGGCAGAGGACAAGATCCGCCGCGCGGCAGATGCAACTCGTCCGAGACGCCTCTACGGTCGTGGCATGACTGATACCGCGACATCCACGAATACCACGACGTACACCTGGCTCCGGCTCGCCACAGCCCTGCTCCTCGTCGGCGCCCTGGCGTGGCTGGCGAAGTTCGCCGCGATCGCGGTGACGGAATCGGGCGAGGGCACGCTCCCTAGCGTCCTCTGGGTGATCGGCTTCTCCCTGATGCTTGCCGGGTCGGCAGCCCTCGCGGTGTGGCTCACCGGGCGGTGGCACGTCGTCCTGCAGATCGTCTCCGCACTGATCGGCGGCATCGTCTTCTTCGTCTCGATGAACGTGATCGATGACTGGTCGAAGTCTGTCTTCGGCGGGGCGGGGCCTGAGTACGTGCAGGAAGAGTGGGGGATCCTCCTCGCGGCGATCCTCTGGCTCTGCGTCGGGCTCGGCGCGGGCACGGTCTACCGTTCGACGCAGGCCTCGAGGGCGAGCTGAGCGGGCAGGACGCCTATCCGCCGGCCGTTGCGGCTGCAAGCGCGATGTCGTCTCGCCGCCGCACGCCGCTCCACCGGATCATGTCTGCCGCCGCGTACGCCACTGACCGCGCGGCGGCGACGTTGTCCCCGATACCCGTGACGTCGAGAATCCGGCCGCCATTCGTCACAAGTGAACCGTCGCGCAGGGCAGTCCCCGCGTGGAAGACGAGCGCCCCTGTCGCCTCGGCCGCTTCGATCCCGTCGATCCTGGAACCGCTGTCTCCCCGCGCCGGGTAGTCACCAGCCGCAAGGACGACGGTGACCGCGGCGCTCGCGCCCCGGGAAAGGCGGACGTCACCCAGGTCACCGGCGGCACACGCCGCGAGCGCTTCGAGCAGGTCACCTTCGACGAGCGGCATCAGCGACTGCGTCTCGGGGTCCCCGAAGCGGCAGTTGTACTCGAGCACGCGCGGCCCGTCCGGAGTCAGCATCAGTCCGGCAAACAGGGTTCCGATGAACGGATGATCGCGCTCCGCGAGCTCGGCGAGGATCGGGCGGCACGTGAGGTCGACAAGTTCCTCGATCGCATCGGCGTCGAATCCTGGCACAGGCGCAAACGACCCCATGCCACCGGTATTCGGGCCAACGTCACCGTCGTGCGCGCGCTTGAAGTCCTGCGCCACCGGGAGCGCGAGACACGTGGCGCCGTCGCAGAGTGCAAAGACCGAGATCTCAGGCCCCTCGAGCAGCTCCTCGATGACGAGATCCCCACCGAGGGCGGCGAGCTCGACGAGGCCCTCTTCGACTTCGTCCTGCGTGTGGCAGACCACGACGCCCTTGCCGGCCGCGAGGCCGTCGACCTTGAGGACGCACGGGGCGATCGGCTCCGGAAGAGGTGCTGCGGTCGGGACGCCGGCAACGGCCATCACGTCCTTCGCGAACGTTTTCGAGCCCTCGATCGCGGCAGCACCCCGAGAAGGGCCGAAGACGGAGACGCCACCTACGCGGAGAACATCTGCGAGCCCGGCGACGAGAGGGACCTCGGGGCCGACCACAACGAGGTCGATGTGCAACGCACGCGCAAGACCGAGCACCGCCTCGCTGTCGTCGGCGCGCACCGGATGGCACTGCCCGAGGGACGCGATCCCCGGGTTCCCGGGCGCAGCATGGAGCTCGGTGAGCAGCGGCGACTGGACGAGTTTCCAGGCGAGCGCATGCTCGCGTCCACCGGAGCCGAGAAGAAGGACGCGCATTGCTCGATTCTACTTCGAGGCCGAGGACGTTCCGGCGTCAGGCTGAAGCGTTGCGCCATCCTCGCACCCCGGCCTACAGAAGAGCCGCGCGCACCCGGTCGCCGAAGCCGCGCAGGCGCTCGCACGGCTCGTTAGCGAACACGAACCGCACGTAATCGCCGGCCCGCTCGGAGCCCCAGTTGGTCATCGGCGTCGCGGCAACCCGTCCGAGGCGGAACAGCCGCTCCGACGCCTCTTCGGCGGTGTGGCCGAGCGAGCGAATGTCGAGCAGCATCGACCAGCCTCCGTGCGGCGGAATCACCGGAAGGCCGTCGAGTTCGGCGAGGATCACGTCCCGGCGACGCTCCCACTCCGCGGCCGCGGCCGCAACGTCGCCATCGCCCGCCTCGAGAGCGACCGCCACCGCAGTCTGTGCGATCCCGACCTGACAAACGACGTTCGAGATGCAGACGAGGCCGATGTCGTGGACGAGCGCCGGCGGAGCCACGACCCATCCGACGCGCCATCCGATCATGCGCAACTCCTTCGACGCCGAACCGACAATGATCGTTCGGTCCGCCATCCCGTCGAGCGCGAGCGGATCGATGGCCAGGCGACCGTCAAAGAGGATTCGCTCCATCGCGGTGTCGACGACGAGAAGAAGGTCGCGCTCGAGGCAAAGCTCGGTGACCGCGTCCCACGCCGGACGATCGAGAACCGAGCCCGACGGCATGGACGGGCTCATCATGAGAAGCACGCGCGTCCGAGCGCTGACGGCCGCGCGGAGGCTGTCGAGGTCGAGGCTCCAGCCGGCGGCGCTCGGCTCGAGCCGGGCCAGGCTGGGCACGCCACCCGCAACCCGAACTCTGTTCAGGAGCCCGGCGTAGACCGGATCCGTGAGCACGACCTCGTCGCCCGGTTCGAGGGTTGCCAGGAGGACGTTGAGGATCCCGTTCAGTCCACCTGCGGTGATCAGCGTGTGCTGCCAGTCGATCTCACGCACCCCGCGCCCGACGTGACTGGCAACAGCGTGCCGCAGCCGCTCGTGTCCGGGAAACGGGAGGTAGCTGTTGGCGTTGTCGTCGTCGATCGCGATGCGTGTCGCCTCGAGAGCAGCGGCGAGTGGCCGCAGATCCGTATCGAGGTTCTCGAGCCGCAGTAGGTCGGGGTCGGCGGCGCCATCCGCTGCGTCGCCCATCCGGTCGACGCCGATGCCGGGAACGCCCTCGAGACGGGAGACTGCCAACGAGGTGTCAGGGGAGCGTCAGCACGGCCTCACGGCCCTGCCCGATGCCGACAAGGGAGACGGGGACACCGAGCGCGGCCTCGACGAACCGTACGTAGGCGACGGCAACGTCCGGCAACTCGTTGCCCTCGATCTCTTCCTGCCACCCCGGGAGAACCTCAAAGACGGGCCGGCAGTGGTGAAAGTCGGACTGATGGGCGGGAAAGTCGTCGGTCTCGCTGCCGTCCGGCAGGGCGTACCGCACGCAGATCGGGATCTCCGCGAAGGACGAGAGAACGTCGATCTTCGTTAGCGCGAGCGACGTGATGCCGTTGACGCGAACGGCAAAGCGCAGCGCCGGCAGATCAAGCCAACCGCAGCGGCGTTCGCGGCCCGTGACGGTGCCGAACTCCCCACCGAGCTGGCGGACGCGCTCCTGATCCTCTCCCTGGATCTCGGATGGGAACGGCCCCTCACCGACCCGGGTCACATAGGCCTTCGAGACGCCGAGAACCTCGTCGATCCGATTCGGGCCGATGCCGAAGCTGACCGCGGCACCCGCCGCGATCGGGCTCGACGATGTGACGAACGGATACGTGCCGTGATCGAGGTCGAGCAGCGTTCCCTGCGCACCCTCGAAGAGGACGTTGTCGCCGTTCCGCAACGCTCGATCGACGAGGAGCGACGTGTCGGCGATGTACGGGCGTAGCCGTTGGGCGTAGCCCTCGTAGGTGTTTGCCACTTCATCGAGGTCGAACGGCGCGATCTCGTAGACCCGCTCGAGCCACACGTTCTTCTCCGTGATCGCGAGCTCGATCTTCTGGCGCAGAATCTTTGGATCGAGGAGGTCTTGTACACGGATTCCGATCCGCGTCGCCTTGTCGGCATACGCGGGGCCGATACCGCGGCGGGTCGTTCCGATCTGCAGGTTGCCGAGCTTCCGCTCGCGCGCACCGTCGAGCGCAACGTGCCAGGGCATGATCAGATGGGCGTTTCCGGAGAGGAAGACGAGTCCGGCGGTAGGCAGCCCGCGGGACTCGAGATCGTCGAGCTCGCCGATCAACACCTGCGGGTCGACGACGCAACCTGCACCGATGGCGCAGGCCTTGCCCGTGATGATCCCGGACGGCACTGCACGGATCTTGTAGGTCTCGCCGTCGACGACGATCGTGTGCCCTGCGTTCGGCCCGCCCTGGTAACGGCAGACGAGATCGGAGTCCTGGGCGAGCAGGTCGACGATCTTGCCCTTCCCCTCGTCGCCCCACTGCGCACCGACGATGACGGTGGCTGGCACGTGAGACAGTCTCGCACACGCGACCGCCAGCCGCGCCACACAGGATGGCTACCGCTTCGTATCGAGTCTCTATGCTCTCCCTGTGGCTGACGATTGGAGAGTGCGGGTCGAACTCGCAAACGACAACGCGCGACGGGAGTTCGTGCAGCTCCTTCAGGACGGGCTGAGCCCTCTCGGCACCGATCTCGCGCAGGCGCTCCAGGGCGGACATGTTTCGATCTCGGGAGACGACGCGAACCTCTTCGTGTACGCGGACTCGCGTCCGCAAGCCGAGCACGCGCATGCGGTGATCCTCTCCGAGCTCGAGCACCACCGAATCGTCGCGACGACGAGTACTGTCGAGCACTGGCTCGCCGACGAGGAGCGATGGGACAACGAGCCCGCCGACGAGAGGTGGGAGGACGACGTCACGGAGAAGGGCTACGCCCCCTGGGAGGTGCGCGTCGAGTGTCGCGCGCGCCACGAGGCGGTCGCGCTGGAGAAGACGCTCGAGGCCGAGGGATACCAACCCATCCGTCAGTGGTCACACCTGATCATCGGTGCGGCCACCCGCGACGACGCCGAAGCGCTAGCAGCACGGCTCCACGGTGAGGTCGAGGCGGGCGGCGCCATCGTGTGGGAGGAAGCGATCGACTCTCACGTCGTGCGGCCGTTCGTCTTCTTCGGCTAGGACGCGGCTCACCAGGCAACCATGGCGGCCGATCTCGACCCACTCGAGCAGCACCTGCTTGCGGCACTGGCAGCGCTCGAGCCGCCACCCACAGCCGGTCTCGTCGCGCCTTCGGCCGAGAAACTCTGGACTGCACAGATCGCGAGTCGCAACTGTGACATTGCCGCACGGTGGCTCCAGAAGGAGGGCCGGAGCTACTACACGATCGGCTCGGCAGGCCACGAGAGCAACGCCGCGGTTGCGCTTGCGCTCCGCCCGACGGACCCGGCGCTCCTCCACTACCGCTCCGGCGCCTTCTACCTCGCGCGCGCTGCCCAGGTCGGACGAGACGGCGTGCCGGACATCATGCAGGGCGTCACCGCCTCGATCGACGAGCCGATCGCAGGCGGGCGCCACAAGGTCTTCGGTCATCATGACCTTGCGGTGATCCCGCAAACGTCCACGATCGCGTCACATCTCCCGCGGGCAGTCGGTGTCGCGATCGCGATCGATCGCGCCCGAAAGCTCGGCGTCGCTTGCGCCTGGCCGAGCGACGCGATCGTCGTCTGTAGCTTCGGCGACGCATCCCTCAACCACGCGACGGCGCAGGCGGCGCTGAACACCACGGGCCACGCGGCCCACCAGCACCTCCCCGTACCCGTGCTCTTCCTCTGCGAGGACAACGGTCTCGGCATCAGCGTCCCGTCGCCCGCGGGCTGGGTGGCCAACACTCTGTCGAGCCGTATCGGCCTGCGCTACGAAACGGTGTCCGGAGACGACCCGGAAGCCGTGCTCGAAACGGCTCAGGCGCTCGCCGACTGGGTCCGTGAGCACCGACGACCTGCCGTCCTCCACCTGCGCACCGTCCGTTACCTCGGTCACGCGGGCGCGGACGTGGAAGCCGCCTACCGCGCACCGCACGACGTGCGCGCGGACCTCGACCGTGACCCGCTCCTCGCAACGGCACGATGGCTCGTGGCGGCGGGAGCCCGGACCGGTACGGCCCTCGCGGCCGAGTACCTCGAGACCCGAGATCGCGTGCGCGAGGCGGCCATCGATGCAGCGCGTCGGCCCCAGCTCGCGACCGCGTCCGCGGTGATGGGGTCGCTCGCGCCGCACTCTCGGGACGCCGTCGCGGCGCTTGTCCGGGGCACCTCCCCCGTCGGAGAGCGCGTTACCCTCGCGCTCGCGATCAACGGCGCTCTGGCGGACGTTCTCGACCGGCACCCGGAGACGCTCCTCTTCGGTGAGGATGTCGCCGCCAAGGGTGGCGTCTACGGCGTCACTCGCGGGCTCCATGCCCGCTTCGGTGCCGGCCGGGTCTTCGACACGCTGCTCGACGAGACCTCGATCCTCGGCCTTGCGCTCGGCGCGGCTGTCAGCGGCTTCGTCCCCGTCCCCGAGATCCAGTACCTCGCATACCTCCACAACGCCGAGGATCAGCTTCGCGGCGAAGCCGCGACGCTGCAGTTCTTCTCGCAGGGCCAGTATCGCAACGGGATGGTCGTTCGGATCGCCGGGTACGGCTACCAGAAGGGCTTCGGCGGTCACTTCCACAACGACGACTCGGTCGCCGTGCTCCGGGACATCCCGGGGCTCGTGATCGCCTCGCCGTCGCGTCCGGACGACGCCGCCGCGATGCTGAAGACGTGCGTTGCCGCGGCGAAGGTCGACGGTAGCGTCTGTGCGTTCCTCGAGCCGATCGCCCTGTACCACACCCGTGATCTGTACGAGGAAGGGGACGGCGGCTGGCTCGCGACGATCGCCGCCGACCACGTGCCGCTCGGGTCGGCACGCACCTACGGCAACGGACGGGACCTGACGATGCTGACCTGGGGCAACGGCCTTCTGATGTCGCTCCGGGTTGCACGGCGCCTCGAGCAGCATGGGATCCGGGCGCGCGTCGTCGACCTGCGCTGGCTGGCTCCCCTCCCGATCGAGGACATCGCGCGCGAGGCGGTTGCGACACAGCGTGTGCTCGTCGTCGACGAGACGCGCCGCACCGGCGGGGTCTCGGAGGGTGTGATCGCGACACTGATCGACGCAGGCTACGACGGCCAGCTCGCCCGCGTGACGAGCAAGGACTCCTTCGTCCCCCTCGGCAGCGCGGCGAATCTCGTGCTGCTCTCGGAGGACGAGATCGAAGCGGCGGCGCTCGCACTCGTCTGAGCCGCCTCGGTTCTACCAGGCCGTGAGGGCGGGTAGTGCCGGGTCGCCCTCGATGCACTGCCATGCGTAGAGCGCCGTCCCTAGGTCGCCGGTCCAGAGGCTGAACCATCCGCGTCCGTGTCTCTCGCGCTGGCGTTCGACCTGAGCAAGGGAGTGCATGGCGAAGGAACGGGCCCGCTGCAACCAGATCTCGTCGCCGGTGCGGGCGAAGAGGGCGAGGAACGCGAGTCCGTTTCCCGCAGTCCCGTGGCACAGCCCCGCCCCCTTCGCGAGTGGTCCGGCTTCCCAGACGAGTTCGCCGCCTGCAAGGAGAAGGGCGTCCAGCTCCGCCTCCCGCGGTAACGACGAGAGCGCTCCGACGACGCCGGGGGCGCCGTGACACCACTGTGTCCGCGCGCCCACACCGCCGACATCGCGCCCGACGGATGTGGGCCAGTTCGCGAGCCCGCCCTCGACGACGGCGGTCGAGACGGCAGTCCTTGTCGCGCCGACGACGATCTCTTCGCGAGTCTGCTCGGGCAAGAGGCAGAACCCCGCTGCGAGTGAGAGGACGTTCCCCGCGAATCCGTGAACCGCTCCCAGCACGCGTCCCGGCTTGCCCACCATGATCTGCGTCCACAGGCGGCAGCCGAACTCCTCGTCCACGTGCCACTCGCCGAGCACCGCAGCCGCGCTCTCCCGCCACGCATCGGCCCAGCGCTCCTCGCCTGTGCGACGATGCATCTCACGCGCGGCGAGCATCGTGCCCGGTGCGCCCCAGAGGATCTCGAGCGCCACGTTTCGCGCATTGCCGCGCACGACGCCCAGGAGGGTATCTGTGCTGCCCGGACGGGACGCCAGGATCTCGGCGACGAGCAATACGCCGGCCTCGCCCGTCCAGATGCCCGGCATCGGCTCATCAGGGGGGTGGCAGTGCGAGAGGTACGCCTCATGGAGGCCGGCCCCGGCCGCCCGAAGGTCGATCGACGTCTCGGCTGAACCGGCCTGCAGGCATCGGTCGAGACCCCACAGCATCCCCGCCGCACCGAGGTAGACGCCGTGCGAGACGCCACCCCAGTCGTCGTCTTCCTCGCCGGCGTCGAGCGCGTGCAAGGGCCACGCGCCTGACGGAGTGTAGGCACGCTCCGCATCGGCAACGATGGCGCGAATTGCCTCGCGCACGCGTGCCTCGTCCCAGGGGCTACCCGCAAGAGGCTCGTGTGCGGACGGGTCGTAGAGCACTAGTGCGCCGTCCGGGGAATCCGGTGCTGCTCGGGCGAGCGAAAACCGAGCAGCGCGAGGACGCAAGGAGCCTCGATACCGGGTTGTACCGGGGCGACCGAGGACGAAGCGATGCGAAGCGTTTGCAGCCGGACGAGCTGTGCCGTATTCCCCGGACGTTGCACTAGGCCATTCTTCCAGTTCGGTTAGGCACCACGGCTTCTGGGAAGATGATGGGATGCGATTCCGGAGGAACGCCAGGCTCGACCCGTCGCAGGTGGAGGACTACCGCGGAGCGAGCGGGGGGAGCGGCCGACCAGGGGCCGTACCGATCACTCTCGGCGGCGGCGGGCTGATCGGAGCGATCGTCCTCGTGGCATTCCTGCTGCTCGGCGGCGGAGGTGGCGGCGTTGGTGATCTCGGCGCGCTGACGGGCCAGACCGTCGGACCGGGAACGGCCTCGACCGACCTCCAGGCCGAGTGCCGCACGGGTGCAGACGCGAACGAACGTGATGACTGCCGCATCGTCGCCGTCGTCAACAGCGTGCAGGCCTACTGGGCGAAGACGGTGCGCAACTACGAGCCCGCCAGAACGCGGTTCTTCACGGACAGCATCCAGACCGGCTGTGGAGCGGCGACGTCGGCCGTTGGGCCCTTCTACTGCCCGGGAGATCGCTACGTGTACATCGACCTCGGGTTCTTCGAGGATCTCCAGTCACAGCTCGGCGCACGAGGCGGCCCGCTCGCCGAGGCTTACGTCCTCGCGCACGAGTACGGGCACCACGTTCAGAATCTGACGGGCGCACTCGGCCGGGCGAGCCGCGACACCGGCCCGCAGGGAGGTCAGGTGCGGCTCGAGCTCCAGGCGGATTGCTACGCCGGACTCTGGGTCGGCCACGCCCTCGACACCGGCTTCGTGGCGGACATCACCCGCCAGGACATCGCCGACGCCCTCGACGCCGCGGCCTCGGTTGGCGACGATCGGATCCAGGGGCGAGCCGGTGGGCAGGTTCGGCCGGAATCGTGGACCCACGGATCGGCCGAGCAGCGAAAGGCGTGGTTCATCCGCGGGGTCGAGGGATCGGGGCCGCCGAACTGCGATACGTTCCGCGGACGCGTCTGATCACGGTTCTTCTCTCCACGAGATGAGCCATTCCACCGTCGTCGCCGGCACGCAGGACGTCGTCTACGGCCAGACCGGGGCCAGGAGCCTTGCCGTAACGGATCCTGATTCGGAGGTCGAAAACACTTACAGCCACGAGTACTTTGCGGAGAACACCCCGTCGCAACCGTGGGGCGGGGATCGAGCGAGCGCCGCTACGAAGCTGCGGCCATGTCGGTGAACTTCGCGTACCGCTTCAGGAAGCTCAGCTTGACCGAATCGGTCGGACCGTTGCGGTGCTTTGCGAGGATCACCTCGGCGAGTCCCTGCGAATCGGACTCCTCGCCGTTGTAGTACTCGTCGCGGTAGACGAACGCGACGAGGTCGGCGTCCTGCTCGATGCTTCCGGACTCACGGAGGTCGGAGAGGATCGGCCGCTTGTCGTGGCGCTGCTCGACGGCGCGGGAGAGCTGGGAGAGCGCGAGAATCGGAACCTCGAGATCGCGGGCGAGCACCTTGAGCTGGCGGGAGATCTGCGAGACCTCCTGCACCCGGTTCTCCGGATTCGACCCCGAGGTCATCAGCTGCAGGTAGTCCACGATGATCATGCCCAGCTTCGGCTCACGCGACTTGAGGCGGCGCGCCTTCGATCGGAGCTCCATCATCGTGATCGACCCCGTGTCGTCGACGTAGATCGGCGCCTTCATCAGCTTGTCGCAGGCCGCGGTGAGTCGCGGCCAGTCGTCCTGCGCGAGCCGCCCCGAGCGCAGGCGCTGCGACTCGACCTTTGCCTCGCTGCACATCAGTCGCTGTGTCACCTCGGATTTCGACATCTCGAGTGTGAACAGAGCGACAGGCGTCTCGTGACGAACGGCGAGGTTGGCCGCGGTGCAGAGGGCGAGCGCAGACTTCCCCATCGAGGGACGAGCCGCGATGATGACGAGGTTCCCGGGCTGGAAGCCGGAGGTGAGCTTGTCGAGCTCGCGGAACCCGGATGGCACACCGGTGACGTCGACGCCGGCCTCGTAGAGGTGCATGATCCGCGCGAAGCTCTCGTTGAGCAGATCGTGGATGTGGGCGAAGTCGCCGCTGACGCGCTGCTGCGCGAGCTCGAACACCATCTGCTCGGCCCGGTCGACGAGATCGGTTGTCGCGCCGGGCCGCGTCTGCCCGAGACGTTGGATCTCCTGGCCGACACGAACGAGGCCGCGTAGCGTCGCCATCTCCTTGACGATCCGGGCGTAGTGCTCCGCGTTCGAGGTCGCCGGAACGACCGCCGCCAGCTCGGCTATCTTCGCGGTGCCACCAATGCGCTCGAGCTCGCTGCGCTCGTCGAGCTCGTTCGCAAGGGTAATCGCGTCGACGGGCTCGCCCTTGCCGTAGAGCGCAAGCGCCGCCTGGTAGATCGTGCCGTGCGACTCACGGTAGAAGTCGGAGGCCGAAACGACCTCGGTAACAGCACCGATCGCGGTTGCCGAGAGGAGCATCGCTCCGAGAACGGACTCCTCCGCCTCCAGGTTCTGGGGCGGCACAATTGCCGACGGCACGCTCGGAGCAACGGTCACAGGGCCAGTCAACCTGCGCCGGAGGGACAGGGCAAGAACGGCCGTCGGTGCCCTAACGTGCAGGGGAAAAAGAACATATGTTCTTACTCTATCCCCCGAAGCGGACGACTTCTCCCCAGACGCGACACCAGTTATCCACCGCGGATCTCCGCTCCGAGCGGGAAGTCTGACCGCCTGTCCACAGGCCCTGTGGACGAAAACGTTCCGGCGGCCCCCTCAGGGAGCCGCCGAAACGGGAACGGCACTACGCCTCGGGCTCTTCCTCGAGCTCCTCGACGACCTCCACCGTGTCGACGACCTCGACGGTCTCGGTGCCGACAAGGTCGGCCGTGTCATCAGCCTCGACGGCCTCGTCGACCTCGACGGTCTCCCACTCGGCCTCAGCCACGACGGGCTTCACGCCGGCAGCCTCGGCGGCAGCAGCGGCCTCCGCCTCCTCGACCGCGATCATCGCTGCGAGCTCTTCCTCGGGCGGCAGCTCGCCACCCTCGGGGACGACCATCAGCTTCACATCGGCGGAGACGTCCTCGAACACGCCGATCGTGACCGTGTAACGGCCGATCCGCTTGATGCTGTCGATCCCGATCTTGCGACGGTCGACGCGGATCTTGCGGATCCGCCAGATCTCATCGGCGATGTCGGTCGTCGTGACCGAGCCGAAGAGCGACCCGGTTGGGCCAGACTTGACATCGAACCTGAGCACGAGCTTGCCGAGCGTGGCCGCGATGTCGGCGGCCTGCTCGGCGCTGCGAGCCTCGTGCATCGCCTTCTGGGCATCGATGCGCTGGACTTCCTTGACGCGGCCGTCGGTCGCCACCTCGGCGAGGTTCCGGGGGAGCAGGAAGTTCCGCGCGTAGCCACGCGCGACGTTCACGACCTCACCGCGATGGCCGAGCTTCTCCACGTCTTTGAGCAGAATCACGTTCATCTGATCAGCCCCCGACGTAGGGCAGGAGTGCGACCTCGCGGGCCCGCTTCACCGCTACAGCGACCTGTCGCTGGTGGCGACGGCACGCGCCCGTGATGCGGCGGTTGCGGATCTTGCCCTTCTCGGAGATGTAGCGCCGTAGCTGGTTGACGTTCTTGTAGTCCACTTCGGTGACCTTGTCCTTGCAGAAGTGGCAGCTCTTCCGGCGCCCGGGGGCGGAGCTGGAGCTGGGCCGCTTGCGCGGCGGTGCTTTCTGTGCCATGTCGTCAGATCTCCTAGAACGGGATGTCGTCGTCGGTGGGCGATGAAGGGAAGTCCGCGCCGCCCTGCTGGGAAGCTCCGGCCGGGACGAACGAGCCGCCACCGCCACCGCCGCCTCCGTCACCGTCGCCGCGGCTCCCGAGGAACTGGACGTTGTCGGCCACGATCTCGACGGCCTGACGCTTGCCGGAGCCGTCGGTCGCCTCCCACTCGCGCCATTCGAGCCGACCGTCGATCGCGACGGGGCGGCCCTTGGCGAGGTACTGCGCACAGCTCTCGCCCTGCGCCCCCCACACCGAGACGTCGAAGTAGTTCGGCTTGTCCGTCCACTGGCCCGACTCGTCCTTGCGGCGCGTGTTCACCGCGATTCGAAGCGAGCACAGGGCAGTACCGGACGGGAGATGTTTCATCTCCGGGTCGCGGGTCAGGTTGCCGACGAGCACAACGCGATTGATGTTTGCGGCCATCAGTCCTCATCCTCCTCTGCGAGATCATCGATCACAGCATCGTGACTCATCGGGGCCGCGACCGGTAGTGGCCCCGCGGGACCTCCCTCGGGCCGACGTGTCGCCATGTGACGCATCACGTTGTCGTCGATCTTGAGCACGCGAGAGACCTCGTCGAGCGTCTCCGGAGCCGAACTGAACAGCAACAGGTGGTAGTTGCCGTCCGCTTTCTTGTCGATCTCGTACGCGAGCTTGCGCTTGCCCCACACATCGTGGCGCGTGAACGTTCCGCCACCCTTCTCGATCAGGTCACGCACGCGCGTGATGACCTCCGCCTGGGGCTCCTCGGCGAGGTCTGGGTCCAACAACAGCAGGATCTCGTAGTCAACCACGGGTTCCCTTTTCTCCTTCCTTCGGTCTTAGGCGGCCTCACCGGCAAGCACGAGCTGGGAATGGCCCGGGCGTGGAGAGGCAGGAAGCGCGATATACGGTAGCTGACGAATCGCAACGCTGGGTCGCGACAGCCTCTACTTCCGTCGCACACCGCCGCGCGCGATACCATCGCCTTCGTGAAGCGTTCACTCGCCTGGCTCGCTGGAATCGTCGGCATCGCCGCGCTCGGGCGCAAGCTGTCCCGACGTAAGGCATCACGCGTTCCAGCTGAACCGCCTGCTCCAGCCGACGAGGTCGTCGAGGAGATCGTCCTCGATCCCTCTGACGATCCGGCCGAGGAGCTCCGCCGCAAGCTGGCGGCGACCCGGCCGCCGGAGCCGACCGCTGAGCCCGCGGCCGTCGAGACGCTCGAGGAGCGACGTGCGCGCGTCCACGCGAAGGCGCGCGAGGCAATGGACGCCATGAACGACGAAGGCCCGGCGACATGACAGCGGCGGAGGAGACGGCACACGGCAGGGAGCCTGATCCCGAGCTCACCGACGTTGTCCGCGAACTGTCCGACCAGGTCGAGGCTCTTCGCGCCGACGTTCGCCGGCTCGGCGGGCCAGGCCTCCCGGCTTCCGAGCCTGGCTGGAACAACGAGACAGTCGGTTCGTCGCCGGCCCCCTCGTACGCATGGGTGAGCGCGGTCGGCGCACCCGTGCGGCAGCGGCCGGCCGTTCCACGCCTGCTTCTCGAGGTGCTATTCCTGATCGGAGTGGCGACTGCAGCGGCCGTCGCCGAGATCGGCGCGCCGGTCATTGCCGGCCTGATGGCGGCCTCATGGCTGCTCGTTGCCCTCATCGAGTGGGCGGCATCGCGGGCCGACCGTAAACGAGACGCGATTCCGAGCTACGCCACGGCTCCGCCGGCCGAGCCGCGCGCGGCCGATCCCGCCTGGTTCGTTCCGCCCGTCGAGCACACGCTGCTCGAGCCGGCACCGGAGTCACCGACTGTCATCACGAAGCTGCCGCCCGCTCTGCAGGATCTCGAAGCGACGACCGACCGACCGACCGGAGGCTAGAAGCGCTGGAAGCCCTGCGAATCGGCCCCGGCAACGCCTGGTGGCCCGACCGGCGATGTGGTTCGCGTGTTCGGGTGCTGTAAGGAGCGGTGCGAGATCGGGCTCGGACCGGCACAATCGTAAAGGCTTCCGCGCCCCACGCCACGACTCCTTCCGGAGCCCCACATGCCTCGCTTTCGCACTCACCTCACCGGCTGTCTTGTTGCCGCGCTCGTCTGCGCGGTGCTCGCGAGTGCGAGTACCGCGGCCGCAACCAAGCCCGTGCCCGCGACGCTCGTCGGCGACTCCGTCGCCGCCTCGATCAGCTACACGCCGAGGGCAAAGACACTGCTCTCACGGGGGCTCAGCGTCCGGTTCGACCTGCGCGTGTGCCGACGGCTCGTCACGGTCGGCTGTCCCTACCAGGGATCGACCGCGCCGAATGCCCTCCAGGCCGTTCAGTCGCTTGGTCGCTCGCTGGGCGATGTCCTGATCGTGTACGTCGGCTACAACGAGTCCTCCGCCGGGTACGCGAAGGGGATCGACCGGGTGATGCGCGCGGCTCTCCGGCAGGGAGCGAAGGGTGTCGTCTGGGTGACGCTTCGCGAAGAGCGTGACATCTACCGGCAGACGAACGTCACAATTCGCGCGGCCGCGAAACGCTGGCCCGAGCTCCGGGTCGCCGACTGGAACGCGTTCAGCACGGACAAGCCGTGGTTCAGCTCCGATGGGCTCCACATGAGTGCCGCCGGCGCCGAAGGCCTCGCCCGTTTCCTGCGGCCGTTCGTGTTCCGCGCCACCTCGATCTGAGTCCACGACTGTCGGCCGCATGGGGCCTGGATCGCTCGACACACGGGCCGCTCGCCGAGCCGGCTGGCACAATCGCTCGATGCCAGGTCGCTGCCTCGCTCTGGTCGCCTTCGTGCTGCTCGCGCTCGTCGTTCCCGGGGCGGCGGTACCTGCTACCGACCACAGCTCAGCGACCGCGAGAGTGGCCGCACGGTCGTTCGTTGCGATCGACGCTGCGACCGGGCGAGTGCTCGCGGCCCGACGCGCGAGTGCGCGGCGGCCAATTGCGTCGCTAACGAAGGTGATGACGGCGCTCACGGTGATCGAGCGAGGGAATCTCCGTGGTCGCGTGGTGGTCACGCCCGATGCGACGAACGTCGAGCCGTACAGGGAGGGCCTCGTCGCCGGTCGCGCCTACACGCGCGAGACGCTCCTGTGGTCCGCTCTGCTGGCATCGGGCAATGACTCGGCCACGGCACTCGCGATCGACGTGGGCGGCGGCTCGCTGGCCGGGTTCTACGTACTCGCGAACGAACGGGCGAAGGCACTCGGGATGACCTCGACCACCTACGCGAGCGCGTCCGGACTCGACGACAACTACAACCTCTCCACTGCGCTCGACCAGGCCGTCCTCGCACGCGCCGCGCTCCAGAACCCGACGTTCGCGAAGTTCGTCTCGACCCGATCGCACTGGACGAAGTGGGCCGCTCCGACGCGCGCGAAGCTGTGGGTGAACCACAACAAGATGCTCGGGACGACGCCTGGCACCTACGGCGTCAAGACGGGCTGGACGACCCGTGCCGGCGGCTGCCTGATCGTCGCCGTGCGCCGCGGCGACCGATCGGTGATAGGCGTCGTGCTCGCCTCGCCGAGCATCTGGTCGGATATGGCGGCACTGCTCGACGTCGCGTTCAACCGGCTCAGCTGATCCGGGTCGGCAACTAGGCTCCGCCGATGCTTTTCCCCACCGCGACGTTCGCGATCTTCTTCCTCATCGTGCTGCCACTCTCGTGGCTCGCAATGCCGAAGCCGGCCCGCTGGCGGCCGTTCATTCTCATCGCAAGCTACGTTTTCTACAGCTGGTGGGACTGGCGTTTCATCTTCCTGCTCGCCGGCTGCACCGTCTGGAACCAGGTCCTCGCGGTCCGCATCCACCGGGCGACGACGAAGCAGCAGAAGAAGCTCCTGCTCTGGGTCGCGCTCGCCGGGAACCTCGGCGTGCTGGGCTACTTCAAGTACTACGACTTCTTCATCGACTCGTCGCAGAGCATGGCCTCGATCGTTGGCCTCGATCTGCCGTTGTCGCTGAAGACGATCATCCTGCCCGTCGGCATCTCGTTCTACACGTTCATGGCGATCAGCTACGTCGTAGATACGTATCGCGGTGACTTCGTCCCGACGACGCTCGAGAAGTTCGCTGTCTACCTCTCGTTCTTCCCCCACCTCGTCGCCGGGCCGATCGTGCGACCAGGAGAGCTGATCCCCCAGCTCGACGGGCCGCGCAACCCGCGGCGCGTCGACACGAGCCGCGCGTTCTACCTGATCGCGACCGGGCTGTTCAAGAAGGTCGTGATCGCGAACTATCTCGCGTCGAACATCGTCGACCAGGTGTTCGGTGCGCCGGGTCAGCACTCGTCACTCGAGATCCTGATCGGGATCTACGCGTATGCCGTCCAGATCTATGCCGATTTCTCGGGCTACACCGACATCGCCATCGGTCTGGCCCTCTTGCTCGGGTTCGCCTTTCCGCAGAATTTCGATTCGCCGTACGCCGCTGTCTCGATCCAGGACTTCTGGCGCCGCTGGCACATGACGCTCTCGCGCTTCCTGCGGGACTACCTCTACATCCCACTCGGCGGAAGTCGCAGAGGCAAGATCATCACGTATCGCAACCTCACGCTGACGATGCTGATCGGCGGGCTCTGGCACGGGGCAGGTTGGACGTTTGTCGCGTGGGGGGCTATCCACGGGGTCGCCCTCGTCGTGGAGCACCGACGGCGAGAGAGGCCCGGCTACGTCGAGCCGGCCGACACGCGGCGAAGGCGGATCATCTCGCGGTTGATCACGTTCAACATCGTGTGCGTGGCATGGGTCTTCTTCCGCTCTGACAGCTTTGCGACCGCGTCCGACATGCTCACCGGCCTCTTCACCGGCTGGGGCGAGCCGTCGCCGCTCGTGACGTGGGGCGTCGTGCTCGCGATCGCGGTCGGGATCGGCTCGCAGTACCTCCCCGCGCGAGTTCCGTACGCAATCATGGCCCGGTTCGGCAGGCTGCCGGTCGTCGGCCAGGCTGTTGTGCTGGCGTTTGCCCTCATGCTGACGAACGCGTTGGGGCCGGACGGCGTGGCACCATTCATCTACTTCCGCTTCTAGCTCTCATCTCAATTGGCACCCGACCCGCCTGATCTCCCGAAGCTTCCGCCCATCAGGGAGTCGGCCGAGCACGTCCTGCCGCCGCTTCCCGGGGCTTCACCCGACCCCGGGTGGGAGGACACACCCACGCCTGCCGCGCCGGAGCCGCAATCGAAGGCCGATGCGGAACGCCGCGATCGACGCCAGCGACGTGCGACGACGTCCGATCGGCCGCAGCGTCGCAAGGCGGAGGCGCAGCGGCGTGGAACTGCTGCATCCGAGCCACCTGAGGGACGCAGGAACCGTACCGATGATGGCCGTCGGTACTCGTCCGCCGGCAACGGACTCGTCGTGGCGCTGCTTGCGCTGCTCTTCGGCGCGTTGCTCAACGCGCCGGGAATGCACAAGGCGTCGTTCAACAAGCAGCAGGGAGCGGAACGCGACATCGCGCTCGCCCTCACCGGTGGCCTCGCCGGCGTCAGTGGCGCGCTTCAGCTCGACCGGCCACGCCACCTCGTGCAGAGCATCGCCGGTCGGAGTGATGCCGACGAGATAGACGTCGCGATCGAGATTCCCGAGACGACAGCGAAGCCGACCAACGCCAAGACGCCCAAGCCGGCGGTGGCGAATCCGCCCGGAAAGCCGAAGTTCACCCCGAACAGGAAGCTCCGCCTCTGGGTTGCAGGCGACTCGCTCGTGATCACACCCGGGTACTCGATCGTGCGGGCAGCCGGTGCTAGTCCGGTGATCGAGGCCGTCGGTGGCGTCGACGGCCATGTCGCGACAGGGCTGACGAGACCCGACGTCTTCAACTGGTTCGTGGAGATCCGTACGCAGGTGAAGAAGCTCAAGCCGCACGTCGTGGTGCTCAACTTCGGCGGGAACGACGACAAGGCCTACATGACCGGCCTTCCCGAGGGCACGACGATAGGCGGGTTCGGGGGCCCGACGTGGCAGGAGGAGTATCGACGACGGGTTGCCGGAGTCATGGACATCATCAACCGCGCGGGTGGCACGGTCGTCTGGCTCGGCCTGCCGATCACACGCAGCGAGACGCAGACGCAGCGGTTCGACATCGTCAACGCCGTTGTCCAGAAGGAGGCGAAGAAGCGTGGCAGCAAGGCGATCTTCGTCGATACCTACACGATGTTCGCGGGCGATACAGGTGGCTATACCGAGTATCTGGAGAACGCCAAGGGCGACAAGGTCAAGGTTCGCGCCGGCGACGGCGTGCACTTCGACAACGAGGGCGGCGACATCATCGCACGCGAAGTGCTGAAGCAGCTCAATACGACCTTCGATCTGACGAGCTGGCGCCTGGCCAACGGCTGAACGTCGGCGAAGGGTTCGGGACGCCCTGCCCGGTCGTCCCGACGAGCGAATTCCGCGAGGGCCGAGATCAGCCGGGGCGGTAGATTCTCTACTTGTCGGGCTCGGATCGGCGACGCGGAGCCGTCAGACACCTGCCGGCTCTCCCGCACACCACGCGAGCACGTCCGTGAAGTGCCGGTCGGCCGTAACGCCGTACAACTCTCCGCGCGTGAGCTTTGCCCGACTCGTTGCGGGGCTCGTGATGCCGCAGAGAAAGCGGGCCTGCTGTCGCGGCACACCGAGTGCACCCGGCTGTGCGGCCGCCAGATCCGCGAGTGCCCGGCGGTCGACGATGTCGTCGATCGCGGGCGGAGGCGCGCGCTCGGGAAGCCGCTGCGCGACGCCGCCGAGGCAAAACGTGCAGTGCCCACACTGCACATCGCGCTGCTCGCCGAAGTACGCCACGAGCGCGTTGACCTGGCAGCCATCGTTGATGACGAGTGAGATGACCTGCTGAATCCGTCTCGCCTCGGCCTGCTCGCGAAGTGCGAATCGCTCGACGAGGCGTTCGAGAAGCTCGACCGTGGAGGCTGGCCGGGCGAGGATCGCGTAGCGCTGTCGAGCATCGGCGCCGCGGAGCTCGATCGACCCGCGCTGCTCGAGATGGCCGAGCGCAGCAACGATGCGGCTGCGCTCCTCGCCGAGCGCGAGAGCAGACGCCTCCGGATCGAGGCTCGTCCAGACCCGTCCCGTCTTGCCGCTCTCGATGAGCCGCCGCAGGAAGTCGCCGCGATCGACGTCGAAAGCGGCGACGATCTCCTCGAGCGAACCGTTCGCCGGGCGGAAGCTGTAGCCGGCGTAGAACGGCGTTCCCTGCCGGAGCAAGCCCTCCAGCTCGAGGTAGGTGAACACGGTCCTCAGAACGAGCGGACGCACGTCGAACCGGCCGGAGAGCTCGTACTCGCTGACCGCGAAGGTCGTACGGTTCTCGTTCGAGAAGACCTCGTCGAGCAGCGCCGCGAGCGCTTCCCTCGTGGGCGTGTCTCCGTACGTGAAGTTCTCGAGGGCGGGGACGTCGTCGCTACAAGCGAAGAGCTCACAGATCGACGGCGCCCCGTCGCGCCCGGCCCGTCCGATCTCCTGGGAGTACGACTCGAGGCCCTTCGGGAGATTGAGATGATAGACGTACCGTACGTCGGCCTTGTCGATGCCCATTCCGAATGCGATCGTCGCGACGACGACGTTTCGGCCCGAGGCCATCCACCACTCCTGCGTGACGGAGCGATCCTCGGGAGTCATGCCGGCGTGGTACGGACGGGCCGGAAGTCCCGCGGCGGCGAGGAGTGAGGCGACGCGGAGCGCCGTGCGCTGGAGGGTGACGTAGACGATCGTCGAGCCGGCCTCCTGCTCGCGGAGTCGGTCGATCAACATCTGCTCCCGCTCCGATGCACGTACGGGTGTTGTCAGAAGCGTCAGGTTGGAGCGGTAGAAGCCCGTGACCACCGCGTCGGTTTCGGCGATCTCGAACCCGGCGCAGATATCGGCGACGACGGCCGGCGTCGCCGTCGCGGTCAGCGCAAGAACACGCTCGGCCCCGAGTTCTCGCGCTCTGACGGCGAGCTTGAGGTAGTCCGGCCGGAAATTGTGCCCCCACTCCGAGATGCAGTGCGCCTCGTCGACAGCGAACAGCGAAATCTCCGTCCGTTCCAGCTGATCGAGGAAGCGCTCGTTATTGAACCGCTCTGGCGCGGCGTAGAGAAGCTTGAGACCTCCGCCGGCGAGGCGATCCGAGACGTCGCGGACCTCGTCTGCGCCGATGCTCGAATCGAGCCGGGCGGCGTCGATGCCCTGGCCGACGAGCGCATCGATCTGGTCCTTCATCAGCGCGATCAGCGGCGAGACGACGACCGTGACGCCGTCGAGCAGCAGTGCCGGGAGTTGGTAGCACAGGCTCTTGCCGGCCCCGGTCGGGAACACTGCGAGTGCCGAGCGGCCCGAGAGCAGTGCGCGGACTACCTGCTCCTGGCCGGGGCGGAAGTCCGGAAAGCCGAACCGGGTGGAGAGCACCTCACGAGCTTTGATTGTTTCCATATTTGACAACATAGCAGACGGCCCGGAAGGCGCTGCCTGGCATTGCTCCTACGTCGGGCGTAGCCCCATCACATCCAGGGTCGACTCGCCTGTCGCCAGACGCTCCCGCAGGTCGAGCTCGTACGCATGGCGCGCCTCGGTCGCCGCAAGCACGTCGGCACTTCGCGCCCAGGGCACCACGACGGCGCCATCGCCGTCGAGGACGACGAGATCGCCCGGCCCGATCAACACATCTCCGACCGTCACGGGCACCTGCAGCTCGCCCCTCTCGTCCTTCGCGGCGCCCGCCGCACACACCGTGCGAGCCCAGACGGGGAGGCCGAGCGCCACGAGCTCGTCGACGTCTCGGACCGCTCCGTCGACGAGGAGGGCAACCGCGCCACGCGTCCTGGCCTGTAGCGCCAGAAGCTCGCCGACGAGCGCCGCCGACCACGGTTCCGGCGCGACCAGCACGACGACCTCACCGGGCTCCACGGTGTCGAGTACGCGGTGTGCTGCAAGGTTGTCGTTCGCGCCGCAGGCCGCGGTCCTCGCCGGCCCCGCGACCCTCGCGCCCGGCACGACGCGGACGAACGCCCCCGCGACGAGCCCCTCACGGCCCGCCGCTTCGTACGTCGTTGCGACTCCGAGCTCGGCGAAACGTGCGGCGAGCACGCTCATCAGAACTCGAACGGCAGAGGGAAACGCGGCGGCTCACTGTGGTGCTCCCGACGCGCCGAGGCAGGTCTTGACCTGAACCAGTCCACGAGCTCCACGAGGCGCTCCGTGGTGCGCTCGAAGACAAGACGGCCCTTCTCGGCGGTCGCGAGCTCGGGCGCGCCGAAGGAGCCTGTCTCCGTGGTCGACGACGTCCACTCCACGATCGTGGCCGGGCCTGAACCCAGCGTCAGGTCGGCCATCTGCCACTCCGCTCCGCCCTCGATGTCGGTCAGATACGAGGCAGGGGCGCCGTCGATCCGATCCTTCCGCACGCGATCGCCGTCGAGATGGAGATACATCGACGTCTCCAGCTCACAGGCGTGCGCGCTCCCGCCCGGCCCCGACTCACGCACCTCCTCGTTCCAGTAGTCGGCGATCAGCTGCCACCACGAGATGTTCAGGCAGAGCGCACCGGTGCGCAGCGTTACCTGCCGGGCCGCTTGCTCGATGAGCGGGTGGTTGGAGCCGTGCCCGTTGACGAGCACGATCCGCGTGAATCCGTGGTACGCAACCGACGTTGCTATGTCGATCAGCAGGTTCACGAACGTCGTCGGCTGGACGTTGATCGTGCCGGGGAAGTCCATCACGTGATGGCAGTAGCCGTAACTCACGGGCGGCAGCACGAGCATCGACGCGGGTGACCGTTCGCCCGCGGCGAGGCAGACCGACGTGGCAAGCTTCGCGTCGACGTCGAGCGGCAGATGGTGGCCGTGCTGCTCGATCGCTGCGACCGGCAGCACGACGACCTTCTTCTGCGCTACCGCCTCGTTGATCTCGGGCCAGGTCAGATGCTCGTAGCGGTGCTCTCGCCGCACGACATTCGGGTCGATGTCCACCACGACGCGCCTACCAGTCGCCGACGCTGCCGTCGGCGTAGAACACCTGCTGCGGTAACTCCGGCTCGAACGGGTGCTTTGCGACGACATCGAGGTCGATTTCGATTCCGAGACCCGGCTTGTCGGTCGCCCGGGCGAGCATCCCGACCGGGTCGATCGGATGCGACGTAGTCGCGACCTCGTCCCGCCAGGGAACGTCGGAGGTGACCGCCTCGCAAATGATGTACGACGGCGTCGCGAGCCCGAGCTCGATCGAGGCAGCGGTCGAGACAGGGCCCTGAGGGTTGTGGGGCGCGAGTGCTACGCGATGGATCTCGGCCAGCGCTGCGATGCGACGCACCTCGGTCAGGCCGCCGCAGTGCGTGATATCGGGCTGGATCACGCTGCAGGCGCCCTTCGTCAGCAGCTCGTTGAACGGCGCGGCTCCGACGAGGCGCTCGCCCGTCGCGATCGGTGTGCGCACCGACCGCTGAATCGCGGCGATGTCGTCCGGGCGCTCCGGCCAGCACGGCTCCTCGAACCAGAAGAGGTCGAACTGCTCGAGCGCCGACGCGAACAGGTGCCCCATTCGCGGGCTCGGACGCGCGTGGCAGTCGACCATGATGTCGATCTCGTCACCTACCGCATCGCGCATCGCGGCGACACACCGCTCGGCATGCCTGACGGGTGCGAGCCCTTCGAGCGGCATCGTCGGCGGCACCGCCATCGACTTGAATGCCGTGAAGCCGCGTTCGACCATTCCGGCCGCGAGCTCGCCGAAGCGCTGCGGCTCGTCGCTCTCGTAGAAGTCCTCCATTTTCCCGCCCCCGAGATGGCCGTAGAGCCGGACGTAGTCCCGTACCGGCCCTCCCCAGAGCTTGTGGCAAGGGACGCCGTGCACCTTGCCGAGAATGTCCCAGAGCGCGATATCGACGCCGCTCATCGCCGTGCCGCGCACGATCCCGTTGCCGTGCCAGAAGTGCTGCCGGAACATCATCTGCCAGAGATGCTCGATCCGCGTCGGGTCCTCACCCACGATCAGGTCGGCCATGTCCTCGACGGCACCCACGACTGCGCGGGTGTGCCACTCGAGCGTCGCCTCGCCCCAGCCATGGAGGCCTGGCTCGTCGGTGACGACGCGAACGAACACCCAGTTGCGCATCCGGGCATTGCAGACATGAGCCTCGACCGCGGTGATCTTCATGCTGACCTCCCGACGTCTTGCAGAAGTGCCCCGCTCGCCTCGACCAGGCGGTCGACCTCGCCTCGGTCGACATTCGAGGTCGTGATCCCGTACGCCCACCGGTAGGCGTCCTGATCGAGAATCTCCTCCAGCGGGACGTCCGCGACGAGGTCGAGATCCTCGCTCGAGGGCAGGTAGCCGGTGTAGTCGTTCGAGTACCCGAGCGTGAACGTCGTCGCGAACGGGCTCAGCTCGCGGATCCGCGCACCGCACTCGTTGAAGAGCTCGAACGGGTTCGCCGCGATCGCAGCGTTACCGATCGCGAGGACCTGGATCTCGCTGCGGACGGGCTCGTCGGCGCGCCGGATCATATCGGCGTACATCGCGCACGAGGAGCGCTGGTAGTACTCGGGGAAGTCCTGCGCCGACGTCGCGGTGTGCAGGCTCTCGGGCCACACCTCGGGGAACTCGCGCTTCGGGAGGGTGTCTATTGCCGTCATCCGCGCTTCGAGCTCCTCGAGCTCGTAGGGGATCCTGCGACGACGCAGATCGAGCATCTCCGACCCGGCGCCGAGGTACGCGTCAGCAGACGTCGTGATCTCGGGCAGCGTGGCGAGGACGGCGGCGGCCACGGCCGCTCCGAGCTCGTCGCGCCCCTCGTATGAGTGGCGCCTGGCCTCACGGTTCCCGAACCAGTAGTCCCACGCGGCGATGTCCCCGCCGCAGCCCTGGAGGAAGAGACATTCGGCTCCGGGCACGCCACGCTCGACTTCGGCACGAAGCGGGCCGGGGAACTCGGCGTTCCACTCGAGGATCTCGCCTCCCATCAGCGTCGGGTGGCACGCAAACGCGGCCACGACGGCGATCGTGGCACCGTCCTCGGCGTCGACCCGGAGCACCGGGACGCTGTCATCCACCGGTCGCTCGCGGCGGACGCGGTTGGTGCTCACGCCGGGTGCGCTGCCAACCCCTGATCCGACGCGGGCCGGTCGCCGATGGCGCCACGCCGAGTAGACGGCACCGGCCAGCTGGTCGGGCAATGCTGCTGCGTAGCGATCGAACGCGGGCACGTCGGACAGCCCTCCGATCGTCGCGCCTCGTGAGATGCTCGGCGCGCTGTGATTGTGGGCGGCGTTAACGAGCACGGCCTCGGGTGGAATGCCGGTCAGCTCCTCTACGAGGCGGCGCGTCTCGGCGGTCAGCTCGGCGCCGGCGAAGACGAGGTCGACGGCCACGATCGCCACGGCAGTATGGCCGTCGTCGAGCACAAGCGCCTGGGCGATCATCGGATCATGGATGCCGTCTGCAAGGCCCGTCCGGAGCGACCAGCAGCCGGGCGGCAGTCCGCAGGGCGGGGTGATGTCGACGCGCGCAACTCCGGCCGTAAGCGTGCTCACGATCTTTCTCCTCTCGTCCGGTTCACGGGCGGACGGTCCGATTCGTCGGCGCGGCAGCCCACGGCCTAGTCGAGCTCCGCACGGTCGGCCTCGCGAGCGACGACGACGATGTTGTCGCCCTGATCCGTCGTCGAGACGGCGCGGATGACGCAAACGATCCCGTTCGTCTTGCTCAGGATCACCTCGGGCTCACGATCGGGGCGCTCGAGGAAGTGGATACGGCCGACGGGCTCGTCGACCGAGACCCGCTGGCCGAGGTCGACGGTGACCTCGAAGAGTCCTGATTCCGGCGCGAGGAGGTAGTCGTCGAGCTCGGTGGCCATCAGGAGCACCTGCTCGGGCAGCCCGAGGTCCGCCCGGGTGGCCGCCTCTCCCTCGATCACACCGAAGCGGCGTAGTACGTTGCGCAGCCCACTCAGTGCGAGCCGGTGGATCTCCGCCGTCACGTGACCGCCACCGCCGAGCTCCGTCGACACGACGATCTTCCCCTGGCGCTCAGCCTCTCCGACCAGGAGCCCCGTCCCTGCGATGTCGATATAGACGCAGCACCAGTCGGTGTTCCAGTGCAGCATCCCGTCGACCATCTGGCGCCGCTGTGCGACGTCGTCCACCCAGTGCATCTCCGACCAGGGCAGGCAGAGGCCGGTGCGGCCCCCGCTGTGCATGTCGATCACGATGTCCGAGCGAGGGAAGAGAGCCGTCGAGAGGAAGTGTGCGAGCTGCTCATCGGCCGGGCCGCTCGGGGATCCCGGGAACGAGCGGTTCATGTTCGCACCCGACGGCCAGAGACGCGTGTAGGCGAGCGAGGCGTCCATCGAGACGCACGGAATCACGATCACGCGCCCGTTGACATGCTCGGGAAGAAGGTCGCGCGCGAGGTTGAGCGCAGCGACCTGCCCCTCGGGCTCGTCCCCGTGAACGCCGCCGAGCACGAGCGCCGTCGGCCCGTCGCCGCGTGCAACGGTGACGATCGGGACGTACTGGTTCGACCAGCCGCTCGTGTTCGACGAGCGGGGAACCTGCAGCCTGCCGCACTGCTTCCCGGGTGCCTCGAGGTCGATCGTGCAGAGGATCGGAGAGTCTCCCATAGCCCGAAGGCCATCCTAGAGGATTGTTGACAATTTCGCTATAGTCGACAATCTGGCAGCCTTCGAGCCAGCCCACGACCCCGTCACCTCAGGAGACTTTCCGTGAAGATCACCGATGTCGAGGCAATCGTCCTACGACAGGCGGAGGTGAACGAGGGAATCGCCGACGGCAGCCAGGATGACCTCGTCATCCGCATCCACACCGACGAGGGCATCACGGGGATCGGCGAGGTCGACTCGTCACCCGAGCTCGTCCAGGCGCTCGTCCAGGCGCCGAGCTCCCACGCGGTCGCCGTGAGCCTGCGCGACGTGCTGATCGGCGAGGACCCGCTCGACGTCGAGCGGCTCTGGCAGAAGATGTACCGCGGGCTCATCTACTTCGGCCGTCGCGGGATCGCGATCCACGCCATCAGCGGCCTCGACATTGCCCTCTGGGACATCAAGGGCAAGGCGCTCGGCAAGCCGATCTACGAGCTGCTCGGGACGCCGCACCGCGATCGCGTCCGCGCCTACGCCTCGATGTTGATGCCGGACACGCCGGCCGAGGTAACCACAGCGATCGCCGCGCTCGTCGATCAGAACTTCACGGCCGTCAAGCTCGGCTGGGGGCCGCTCGGCAAGGACGCTGAGCTCGACGTTGCACTCGCAGCAGCGGCGAAGGCTGCTGGAGGCGAGGGAGTCGAGATCATGATCGACGCCGGCCTCGGCTACGTCGCCGACGCGGGGACGGCGATCGAGGTGGCGCGCGAGTACGAGCGTCTCGGCATCTACTGGCTCGAGGAGCCGTTCGAGCCCGACGAGTACGAGGCCTACGCGGAGCTGGCAGACACGGTCGATCTGCGCATCACGGCGGGCGAGCAGGACGCGACCTGGTGGGGCTTCCGAGAGCTGATCGACCGCGCACACGTCGACCTCGTGCAGCCCGACGTGACGCGCTGCGGCGGCATCACCGAGACGCTCCGCATCGCGGAGCTCGCGTACTCACGTGGCGTCGCGACGGTGCCACACGCGTGGAAGAGCGGCATCATCAAGGCGGCGTCGCTCCATTGCAACGCGGTGATGCCCGATGGCATCTGGCAGGAGTACTGCGTCGCGGACACGCCCATTGCGAAGACCCTGACGGTTCAGCGCCTGCCGATCGAGGCGGACGGGTACGTCGCAGTACCGACGGCGCCGGGCCTCGGCGTCGACATCGACGAAAACGTGCTGGAGAGCCTCAGAGTCGGCTAAATCGGCCCCACTCGACCGAACGAGACGAAGGAGCGAGAGATGAGCTCGACGCAGATTGCAGGAGCCGACCTGGCGGCGCGGGCCGCGGCGGTCATCCCCGGAGGCGTGAACAGCGGTCAGCGTCAGGTTCCGGGTCTCGAGGACATGGTGATCACGGCCACGAGCGGCTCGACCTTCACCGACGCGACAGGCCAGGTCTTCACCGACTATCACTCCGCGTTCGGGCCGCCTCTTCTCGGCCACAACGATCCCGACGTCGAGGCGGCCGTCGCTGCCACGGGCCGCTCGCTGGATCTGATGGGCATCGGCGTCACGCGGGTCGAGGTCGAGCTCGCAGAGCGCCTCGTCGCAAACGTCCCCTCGCTCGAGAAGGTTCTCCTCACGTGCACGGGGAGCGAGGCCACGTTCCACGCGCTGCGCGTCTCGCGGACTGCGACCGGCCGCCGACACGTGATCAAGTTCCAGGGCTGCTACCACGGCTGGCACGACTCGGTCGCGATGAACGTGATCTCTCCCGCAGAGCGCGTGGGCGGCAAGGATCCGCTCTCGGGCGGGATGTTGCCCGAGGCGATCGAGTCGACGATCGTCTGCCGTTTCAACGACGCCGACGAGGTCGCGCGCGCCCTCGAGCAGTACGACGTCGCGGCGATCATCCTCGAGATGATCCCCCACAACATCGGCGCCGTTCTGCCCCAGCCCGGCTTCCTCGAGAGGCTGCGCGAGCTCGCAACGAAGCACGGCACCGTGCTCATCTTCGATGAGGTGATCACCGGCTTCCGACACGGGCTCGGCGGCTACCAGGAGGTCACCGGCGTGACGCCCGACCTGACGACGCTCGGCAAGGCGATGGCAAACGGCTGGCCCGTGTCGGCGCTCGGCGGCAAGGCGGAGCTGATGGACATCTTCTCGACGACGCCGGGGCAGCCGGCGTTCTTCGCCGGGACCTTCAACGGCCATCCCGGTACGAGTGCCGCCGCTCTCGCCACGATCGACAAGCTCGAGCGCGAGCCGGTGCACGAGCATGTCTTCCGGCTCGGCGAGCGTGCACGGACAGGTCTGCAGGCGATGTTCGACCGAATCGGTGTGCCCGCAGTTGTCTCGGGATTCGGCTCTATCTTCGTGACCTACTTCCTGGAGGGCCCTGTCGTGAGCTACGACGACCTGCTCCGGAACGACGTCGATCTCTTCATCGGCTACCGGCGCGAGATGATGCAAGACGGAGTCTTCGAGCTGCCTCTAAATCTGAAGCGCAGCCACTTCTCGTATGCCCACACCGACGACGACGTCGACCGACTGCTCGTCGCTACCGAGGCGGCTGTGACACGGCACCTGGACAAGCGGGCGTGAGCGCTTCCTCGCCCGTCTCCTGCTCGATCGACCTCAACGCTCCCGGGAAGCAGATCGGGCACCTCGCCTTCCCGAAGATCACGAACACGGCAGGCTGGGCGAGCACGTTCGTTCACATCGCCTCGGTCGCGAACGGCGAGGGGCCGACCGTCCTCGTCCTCGCGGGGAACCACGGCGACGAGTACGAGGGTCAGGTCGCTGCGCTGCGCCTCCTTCAGGAACTCGAGCCGGATCAGGTCACGGGCCGGGTGATCGTGATCCCGCGCCTCTCTCCAGCCGCTGCAGTGGCGAACACGCGCAACTGGCCGTCGGGTGCGAACTTCAACCGCTCGTTCCCGGGCCGCTCCGATGGGCCTCCGAACGAACAGCTGGCCGACTATCTCACGACCGTCCTGTTTCCACTCGCCGACGTCGTCATCGACATGCACTCCGGCGGACGCACCGCGTGGTTCCTCCCGTGCTCGCACATGCACGTCGTCGACGACCCTGTGCAGCGAAAGGCGATGCTCGAGGGCATGGAGGCGTGGTGCAGCGACTGGCACTACCTCTACATCGACGTCAACGGCAGCGGCCTCCTCCCCGTCGAGGCCGAGAATCAGGGAAAGCTCGTGATCACGACCGAACTGGGCGGCGGAGGTCGCGTCCCCGCTCCCGTGCATCGGCTCGCCTGGAGCGGTCTCACCAACGTGCTGCGCCATGTCGGAGTGGTGACGGGTGAGGTACAGACTCGGGCCTCGCTCGGCCTCCCTCCGGCGATCATCCTCGACGGCCGCGACCCGGACACGATCGTCGTCTCACCCGAGGACGGGCTGTTCGAAGGGATGCTCGAGCCGGGCGATCCCGTCACTGCAGGCGCGCCTGTCGGCCGGCTCTGGTTCTTCGATCGTCCCGACCGGGCGCCCGTACTTCTCCGCTCACCCGTCGACGGCTACGTCGTCGTGACGAAGGCGATCCCGATCACGGAGCAGGGCGACTGCGTGTTCGTCGTCGGCACGCCGATCGACCGTGCAGGGCTGTTGTAGGAGCCATCGTGTGAGACCAGCGGACTCCGAGGAACCAGCGGCTCTAGCGCCCCAACCAGGCGACCGGCTGGAGTCGGCCACGGCGCAACGGAGCTCGTGATGGGCCCGGTCGCTGCGCTCTCCGCGCTCGGCGACCGCACGTTCGGTAGCCTGCGACGGCATCGCAACTACCGGCTCTTCTTCGCCGGGAGCGGCATCTCGTTCATCGGGACGTGGATGCAGCAGATCGCTGCCTACTGGCTCATCCTCGAGCTGACCAACTCGCCGGTCGCAGTTGGTGCTCTGGCCCTCGTCCAGACGCTGCCCGTGACGCTGTTCGCTCTCGTCGGCGGCTCGATCGCCGACCGGGTCGACCTGCGGAAGATGGTGATCGCGTGTGAGACCACGATGGGTATCCAGGCCGCCCTGCTCTGCTTCCTTGCACTGAGCGGCGTCATCGCCCCCTGGCAGCTCTACGTCCTCGGCCTCGCGCAGGGCGTCGCCGTCGCGCTCAATGCACCGGCCCGCCACACGCTCGTGTTTCAGATCGTCGGCCGCGACGACCTCACGAATGCGATCGCGCTGAGCGCGAGCCTCGGCACAACGGCTCGCATCCTCGGTCCTGCCGCCGGCGGCATCGTCGTCGCTGCGTTCGGCCCCGGTGTCGCGTTCGGCTTGAACGCCGTCAGCTATGCAATCGTCATCGCCGCGATTCTCGCCATCCGGCTCGCTCCGCGACCTCAGCGGACGGCTCCTCTACCGGGGATCCTCGGCAGCGTCGGTCAGACGTTTCGCTACGCCGTCAGCACGCGCCGCGTTGCCGTCACGTTCTTCACGCTGATCCTCGTCAGCACGTTCTCGTTCAACTTCGACGTACTCCTGCCCCTTGTCGCCCGACTCACGCTCGACTCCGGCGCGCAGACCTTTGGCCTGATCGCCTCGGTCTTCGGGGCCGGCGCGCTCACCGGCTCGCTTGTCCTCGCCACCGTGGGGAGAACGCGCATGCTGCTCGTCCTCGTCGGCGCGCTCGGCTTCGGAGCCCTCCAGCTTCTGCTCGCACGGCAGGACTCGCTCCCGGCGGTCTGCGGGCTCCTCTACCTGATCGGAATCTTCTACATCATCTGGGGCTCGAGCTCGCTCGCGACGCTCCAGCTCGCTGCACCCGAGCACCTGCGGGGCCGCGCCGCGAGCCTCTACTTCTTTGGCTTCATGGGCGGCGCCCCGCTCGGCGGCCTGATCGCGGGCTCGCTCACGGCGCACGGAGGCACGCGACTCGCTTTCACCGTCGCGGGGGCGATGGCAATCCTGATCGCCGGCGTGGGCTCGATCGTCCTGCTTCTCGGGCGATCGGCGAGAGCCCGCCGCCCCCGGACAGCGAGAGAGAGCGCGGGCGTCTAATGCGGTGTCTCGGCACGCTACGGCATCCTGTCTCCGAGGCTCGTGGTTGCTGTGCCTGTCCCGGTAGAGGCTGCGCCGCCTCCCCTACCGAGGTCGCAGTGGAAGAACGCTCGGCGATGCCGCTCCGGGGTCGAAGAAGAGGCTGGCCTCACCCTCATAGGGCGACACGTACCGTCCGACGTCATCCGCTCGCCGGATCCTCGATCTTGATCACCTCGGCGCCGAGGTCCGAGAGCTGCAACGTCGCCCAGGTGCCGGCCCCGACCTCCGCGGCGACGACTTGGGTGCCCTCGAGCGGAGGCGCAGCGCGCGGTCAGACACGTGGCCGGCGCTCGCGGGCGAGGCGCCACACGCGCCGGTAGTGCGGCGTCAGGTACGCGAGGTGCTCGTCCATCGCCTGCCCTGCCCCGTCCTCGTCGCCACGGGCGATGGCGTCGGTGATCCCGCGATGGTCGGTGTCGATCCGGCGCGAGAACCCGGCGTCGAGGCCCGAGCGTGCGAGGCTCTTCTGAAGCACGGTGTACACCGGCAGCGCCGCCACCTCCAGCAGCGCGTTGCCCGAGGCCGCCATCACGTTCGTATGGAACCCGGCATTGACGAGAAAGCGCTCGTTCTCTCCGCCCTCGTGCACGGCGTCCGAGATCGCGCCGCCGAGCCGAACGAGGTCGTGCTCCGTGCGCCGCCGCGCTGCGAGCCGGGCGGCCGGCACCTCGATCAGCCGCCGCGCCTCCAGGAGCTCGTCGAGAGTGATGTCATCGAGGTCTGCGAGGAGCGAGACGTTCGCCTGGAGCAGTTGCGACGCGAAGTCGAGGCTCGGGCGGGTGACGTACGTGCCGCCGTGCGCACCCTTCACCGCCACGATGAGACCCTGGGCACCGAGCATCCTGATCGCTTCGCGGGCGGTCGCCCGGCTGACCCCGAACTCGGCCGCAAGCGTCGCCTCCGTCGGCAACCTGGCCCCGTGGGCGAGCGCTCCCGAGAGCACGAGCGTGCGCAGCGTTTCAGCGATCTGCTCGTAAGCGCTCGCCGGACTGTCTCCGGCGGACGTGCCGAGGCGATGGTCAGCGAGCGCCAGCCGCAGCCCGAGGAGTGCTGCTGCGTCGTCCTTGCGGAGAGTCGGCACGCTCACCCGCGACTCACACCAACGAGTACGTCGCGGCCCCGCCGTCCGCACGAGGATCCGACGCCGCCCCGTACCCTGACTCGCTCACAGGGATGCGCGCGCCACCCTTCGACGCCGCAGCAGCGCCACCCCGCTCATACCGGCTCGCTCCGTTCACTTGACTCGATCACAGCGCGGGCACGCTGGACGACGGGGAGATCGACGAGCATCCCGTCGACGACGCCGACCGCGGCTCCCCCGGCGAGTATGTCGTCCCACGCGGCGACGACGCGATGTGCGCACTCGACCTCCTCGTACGTCGGAGCCAAGGCCAGGTGCACGCCGGCCACCTGGCCCGGGTGAATGCAGAGCTTTCCCCGGAGCCCGAGCCCTCGGGCCAATCGCGCCTCTCGCTCGACGGCCATGGGATCGTGCACGTCGAGGCAGGGGCCGTCGATCGCCGGCCTGATTCCTGCCGCGACAGACGCGACCACGAGCTGCGAGCGCACGAAGAGAAGCTCCGTCCCGTCTCCGGTCGGAACGAGCCCGAGCGAGGCGGTCAGATCAGCGCTTCCGATCGCAAGTGCGACCACCGCCGGATGCACGGCAAGCTCGTAGGCGTCGCGCACACCGGCTGCGTCCTCGATGAGGGCGACGAGGGGTCTTCCCGTGCCCGCTGCGACCTCTACCGTCCCGAGTCCGGCCTTGGGCACGACGACCGTGACATCATCGAGGCGTGCGACGGCGACGAGGTCAGCGGCGCCGATCGCGCCCGATGGATCGTTCACGCGGACGAGTCGCACCGGTGAGCCGGGCGCGGTGGCGAACGCTTGCAGGCGCGCGCGCGCGTGGGCCTTGGCGTCCGGGGCGACTCCGTCCTCGAGATCGAGAACCACGGCGTCCGCCCCGCTCGCGAGGGCGCGCTCTCGCTTGTGGTCGTCGTCGCCCGGAAAGACGAGAAACGAGCGCGCAGAGGTCAGCTTCGCAAGGACCGGATCCACATCCTTATAATGTCAGACATTTCCTGCACCGTCCAGAACCATCCCCAATCGTTCGGGGAGGACACCCTGACGAGTGTCGGCCCTTCAGACCGTCCAGGGCTCCTCGCTCACCGGGAACACATCGTTGACCTCGGGTGCACTCGCCTTGAAGACCATGAAGCTTCGCGTGAATTCCATCACGACTTCGGCGCGCTGATTGATCCCGCGTGTGCGGATCGAGACGATCCCACACGACGGTCGGGAGCGGGACTCGCGCACCCCGGTGACCTCGCTCTCGGCCCAGAGGGTGTCGCCTGCGAACACAGGCCCTGGGAGCTTGATATCGCCCCAGCCGAGGTTCGCAACAGCGTTCTCCGACGTATCCGCAACAGAGAGCCCGAGGACGACGGCAAGCGTGAGTGAAGAGACGACGAGTGGCTCGCCGAACTCCGTTCGCGCGGCGTACTCACGATTGAAATGCATCTGGTTCGTGTTCATCGTGAGACACGTGAACCAGGTGTTGTCGGTCTCGGTGATCGTCCTCCCGAGCCGGCTCCGGTAGACATCGCCGACCTCGAAGTCGTCGAGGAAACGCCCTCTCCACTGAATGCTCACTGCTCCTCCTTCTTACTCGTGTCACCGAATACTCCGGCTGCGGCGAGGTGTCCGAGACGCGACTCGTCGTAGCCACAGAGCTCCCGGAGCACCTCGTGCGTGTGCTCGCCAAGGGTCGGGCCCCGCGCCTGCAATGGGACCTCCCCGTCGAATCGAAATGGGCTGCTCGGACCTCGGACGGCGCCGAGGGTCGGATGCTCGTACTCGGCCAGGGAGCCGCGTGCCACAGCCTGCGGGTCGGCCAGTGCAGCTTGTACGTCATTGACCGGACCGCTCGGGACACCGTGCGCGGCCATGCGCTCGAGCCAGTCTCCGGTCGACCGACGAGCAAGAACCTCGCCGAGCAGGGGAACGAGAACGTCGCGATTCCGATCGCGAGCGGTGAAGTCGGTGAAGCGCGGGTCGCCCGGGAGCTCCGGCATGTCGATCGCCGCACAGAACCGCTCCCACAGGCGCTGCTTCGGGCACGCGATCATGATCCAACCGTCGGCCGTTCGGAACGCCTGAAACGGCACCATCGTCTGGTGGGCGGAATCCGCCATTCGCCGTGGCTCGAACCCCCTGGATGCGGCCCACGTTCCGATGTAGGTGAGCTGCGCGAGGGCGGTCTCGTGGAGGGAGAGATCGGCGTCACAGCCGCGCCCGTCACGGCGCGCCTGCCAGACTCCTGCGAGCGTCGCGAGTGCTGCGACGTACCCACCACAGAAGTCCACGAGTGAGAGCCCGCTCTTGGTCGGCGGTTGGTCGGGGCCACCCGTGAGAGCCATCCACCCCGTGAGGCCCTGCACGGTGTAGTCGTATCCACCCTCCCCGGCCCGTGGCCCGGTCATTCCGAATCCCGAGAGGGAGACGCAGACGATGTGCGGGTTGACGGGCTCGAGATCCGCGAAGCGGATGCGAAGCTTCTCGGGCTGATCGCCGCGGAGGTTCGAGACGAGAGCGTCCGAGACCCGGACGAGATCCTCGAGCACGGCGCGCGCCTCCGGGTGCCGGAGATCGAGCGTGACCGACTTCTTGTTGCGGTTGAAGCTCTCGAAGAAGAGCGAGTCCGTTCCCTCGCGATACGGTGGGACGTAGCGGGAGACGTCGCCCCCTACCGTGGGGTCCTCGACCTTGATGACCTCGGCGCCGAGGTCGGCGAGTTGCATGGTTCCGAACGGCCCGGCGCCGTACTGCTCGATCGCGACGACGCGGACACCCGCGAGTGGGCCTCGCGTGTCGGAGCCCGTCACCTCGAATCTCCCCGTACCTCGTGCGGACGAGACCAGATGTCGCCGAGGAACCGAAGCCAGTTGCCTCCGAGCAGTCGCAGGATCCTCTCCTCCGACCACGCTCGGTCCTCCATCGCGGCCGTCAGGCGGGGCCAGTCCGCGAGCCGCGAGAGCCCTGCCGGCATCACGATCTGGAGCTCGTCCAGCGGTGTCGTCGTCAGCAGTCGGCCGTAGCCCTTGTCGCGGACGATCCACTCGACGAACTCGTCGCCGTGCCCCTCCGTGAAGTCGGTGCCGATCCCCACGTGCTCCTCGCCCGCGACGCCGATCACATGCTCGACCGCGTCGAGATAGGCGTCTAGAGTCGGCTCTCGCAGGAACCACGGAAACGGGGTCACGCCGACAATGCCCCCTCCTTCGGCGACAAGGCGCATCTCCCCGTCGTCCCTGTTGCGAGGGTGCTCCTTTAGCGCCGAGGGGCACACGTGCGTGAACGCGACGGGGTACGTCGACGCGAGCGCAGCCTCCTTTGCGGTCAGCGGGCCGACGTGCGAGAGATCGATGACGATGCCGAGGCGGTTGAGCTCCGCTACCACATCCCGTCCGAAGTCGGAGAGGCCCGAGTCACGCGACTCGTAGCAGCCGCTGCCGACGAAGTTCTGGGTGTTGTACGCCAGCTGGACGATGCGAAGCCCCAGCTCGTGAAAAAGCGGGAGGCGCCGCAAGTCGTCCTCGATCGGGCTCGTGTTCTGCGATCCGAGAATCACGCCCACACGTCCCTCTGCCTTGGCGCGATGCACGTCGTCGACGGAGAGGACACGGCGGATGAGGTCGTCGTGCTCGCTGAACGAGCGGCGGAATGCGGTGAGGTTCGCCAACGTCGCCTCGAAGCCCTCCCACACGGCGACGGTACAGTTCGCCGCGGTTATCCCGCCGGCACGCATTCCCTCGAACACTTCGCGGCTCCAGCGGGAGACGACGAGTCCGTCGACTACGACCGCCCGGTCGTGCAGCGCCGAAGGGCCGGTCATCGGAGCGCCTCCAGCACCCTTCCTGCGGCGGCAGTGACAAGCGCGTCCGCTCCGGGCCGAAACGGCGAGATGTCGATCTCGTAGCCGCCGCGCGGCCGCTCGGCATCCGTCGGTAGGTAGTTCCGGTACCCGTTCCAGTAGCTCGCGACGAGCGTGGTTCGAAACGGGGACGTGTCGCGGATCGAGGCCCCGATCTCGCTGAACAGCTCCACCGGTACCCCGACGAGGGCAACCGGACCGAGACGGATGCCCTGAACGAGCAGGGGGTACGCGTCGAGGCCCTCGAGGGCGGTACCGCGCTCGGCCCGCATGCGCGCGAACTTGGTTCGAACGGTGAGCTCCCGCACCTCCGCGTGGGGCGCGCCGGCTGTCCGCGCGGCGTAGGCCGCCTCCTCGCAGCGCTCGGCCTCCGCGCGCCACGTCGCCGCGTCTCCCAGGTCGTCGCGCAGGGGCACCGGCAGCACCTCGTGCGCCACTCTGATCGCGGCGTCGGGCTCGGAGTCCGGCTCGTACTCGAAGGACGCGATCCAGGCAGACTCCTCGCCCTGCCGGAGCCGCAGACGATGCCGACGCCACGACGAGCGCTGGGCCGTTGCCGCCGCTTCGTGCCCGATCATTGCTCCGAGCCGCCGGTAGCTCGAGAGCTCGGGGACGAACAGCTCCGACGGCCCGACGTCACCGCAGGCACCCTGGACGAAGAGACAGCGCCCCCCGAGCGACGCCTCGACCACTCTCTTGACGATGCCCGGGTACTCGGGCGTCACCGAGGTGTTGTCCGGGCCAAGGATGATCGGGTGGCAGGCGTAGTGAACGATCGTCGCGACGGGGACGTCATCATCACCGTCGAGGCGGACGACCGTTAGCGTGTGATCGACAGCCCCTTCCCGGTTGAGGCCGACTGCCGCCCGGCCATCGGGGGTCGTCATCCGCCGGTTCACGGCGAGCGGCGATGTTCCGCGACCCGTGCCGACGCGCACCGGGCGCATCGCGGCTGCAGCTTCCGCGGCAGCTCGTCCGATTGCATCGAAAACCGTCTCGAGGTAGGGAGCGACGAGCTCGCGGTTCTTCCTGATCCACGCTCCCCCGAGCTCGAGCGTGACCGGAACCGAGTGGTTGTGCGTCGTACCGACCGCGACGCGGTCGAAAGGCACATCGGCGGCCGCCGCTATGACCGATCGCGCGCGCGCCGACTGCCCGTCGTCAAGGATGCAGAGATCGATATCCGCGATGGCAGCACGTGCACCATCCGGGGCTGAGACGACGAGAACCGTCACCCAGAGCTCGAGGTCGTTCGCCTCCGAGACCTCGTGCGCCTGGTTTCCCCAACCGCCCGCCGGGATCCCGACGGGCGGGGTGATGTCGGCTCGTCCGACACCCGCGCGCATGGTCATCCGGGTACCGCCACCACCGGGTGCCTGCGCAGCGCCGACTCCGGGCTCACTGCCGCGGTGCTCCGCAGCTCGGCCGGGCGACGAACGCCGTCGGCAGGATGACATCCGCCGGCGCGGCCCCGTTGCGGATCCGCGCGAGGAGGAGATCGGCGGCAGCCCGGCCCATCGCGATGTTGTCCCGGCGAACGACCGCCACGGCCGGCTGAAAGAGATCAGTGATGGCAATGTCGTCGCAGCCGACGAATGAGAGCTCGCTTCCGAGCGTGATCCCGCGGTCGGCGACGACGCGTAGTGCGCCCAGCATCAGCTGGTTGCCCCCGGCGATGACCGCGGTTGGCGGCTCCGCTAGCTCGAGGAGCCGGCGCATCGCAGCCGTTCCGTGCTCGACGGCGAACGACCCCTCGTCGACCGTGTAGGTGGGTGGAAGGCCGCGAGACTCGAACGCCTCCACGAGGCCTGCGCGCCGCTCGAGGGCGGGACGGACGCCTGTGCCGCCGATCAGCGCGATGCGCCGGTGGCCGAGGTCGAGGAGGTGAAGCACGGCGGCGTTCATTCCGCTGCGGTGATCGGAGAGGACGCGGCTGACCGAGATCTCCCCCGGCAGGCTCCGATCGAGCACGACGACGGGAATCTCGAGCTCGCGCAGCCTGGCGATCGTCTCCGGATGCGTTTCGTCGAGGACGGAGATGACGAGACCGTCGACGCGCCGCTGCGAGAGCAGGCGAATATGCGCAGCCTCCATCGCTGGATCCCCGAGCGAGTTCGTGAGGAGCATCGAGTAGCCGTTCGCGTGGAGCGTCGACTCGACCCCTGTAACGATCTCGGAGAACAACGGGTTCGAGATGTCCCCGACGACGAAGCCTACCGTGAGCGTTGCCTGGCGACGAAGGCTCTGCGCGAGCATGTCGGGCTCGTAGTCGAGGTCTCTGACCGCCCTCATCACCTTCTCCGTCATGGCGGGGCTCACATCGGGGTGCCCGGAGAGGACCCGCGACACCGAAGACATTGCGACCCCGGCCGTATCTGCAACCTCCCGCATGCTGGCGCGTCGGCGGCGCTGACTCACGTCGTCATTCACCATGAGATCTCCCCGGAGCGCTCGTCAGCGTGCCCCGGGCGACAAGGGTTGCCCGGCTATGGCGCGTACACATCATCGTATACCGACTCCGGCGCCGGCAAAGGCGCGCGCTCCGCTTCCTCGCGCACGGCGCGCATCGTCTCGCGGATCTCCTCGTCGAGCGCGTCGAGTTGCGCGTCGGTCGCGATGTCCCAGGCGCGGAGCGACTTCCGGAACCGCGGAATCGGGTCGACACGCTGCCACGCGAGCCGCTGCTCGACGGGATCGCTTCCGCCCGCCGAGAAGGCCGAATGCCGTTCCCAGCGCACCGTCTTGCACTCCACGAAGCTCGGGCCACCGCCGGTGCGGGCGCGCGTGACTCCGTCGGCGACCGCGTCACGCACGGCAAGCACGTCGTTTCCGTCGACGATCACAGCTGGCATTCCGAAGCCGCGCGCCCGATCGGCGATGTCGGGAGTTGCCTGGCTCTTCGACGTCGGCACGGAGATGGCGACGCCGTTGTTCTCGCAGATGAAGACGAGCGGCACCTTCCAGAGCATTGCCATGTTCATTGCCTCGAAGAACTCGCCCTCACATGAGGCGCCGTCACCGAAGAAACAGAGCACCACCTGCCCGGTCTTGCGGAACTGGCAGGAGAGGGCCGCGCCGCCCGCCATGGGGATATGGCCGGCGACGATCGCGTTCGTGGAGATGAGCCCCACCGACGGCTCCGACAGATGCATCGAGCCGCCCTTGCCCTTACAGACGCCGGTCGCGCGGCCCATCAGCTCGGCCATCATGCCAACGGGGTCGACGCCCTTGATCAATACCTCGCCGTGGCCACGGTACGTCGCGAACACGAGGTCATCCGGGCGAAGCGCTGCGAGCGCACCGGCCTTGATCCCCTCCGCCCCGATGCACGGGTGGGTCGACCCGGGGATCAGCCCCCTAGCGAAGGCATCGATCACCTCGTCTTCGAAGGCACGAACCCGCATCATCTCCCGGTAGAGCGCGAGCAGGTCATCACTGGCGATCGAGTCCGGGCGGGGGCCGGGGACGGCTTCGTCGACGGGGATCGGCGCAATGGTCATGACAGCCCTTCCGCAAGTGATGTGAGGTGCCTTTCGAGGGCCGCGAGCAGACGGCCGCCTGCCTCGCCGTCCGAAGCGCGGTGATCGATGGCCACGTTCACCCACATGCTCGGTCGGACGCCCAGCCAGCCGTTCTCTGCGACGACCTTCTCGGCGACGCGGCCTGTAGCTATCATCGCAATTTGCGGGCCCGAGACGACGGGGGCGAAGAAGTCGACAGGGTAGGCACCGAGGTTCGAGAGCGTGCATGTCCCGCCCACGAGATCCCGGCCCTCGACGACTCCACTCCGCGCAACGTCGACGAGTCGACGACGTTCCCGTGTCACCTCGGAGACGGCGAGCGAGTCTGCGTTTCGGAGCACGGGTGCAACGACTCCGTTCTCGGTGGCGACCGCGAGTGCCAGATGCACGGCCGTGCTTCTCTCGACGGAGCCGTCGGTCAGTCGCCGACCGTTCAGGTCGGGCACCTCGACGAGTGCCTGCGCGATCGCCACGATCAGGAGATCGGTGACCGTGACGTCGAGACCCGAGGAGGCAAGGATCTCGCGGGCCTGCACGAGGCCGCCGGCCGCAAGCTCACCACCGATGTGGACGTGCGGGATCTGTTGCCAGCTGGCCGTGATGTTCCCGACGACAGCCTCGCGAAGACGCTGTGCATCCGGGGCCACAGATGTTGTCGGGGCGGCACCAACCGCAGCGATGTCGCGGGCGACGATGCGCCCACCCGGGCCGGATCCACTCACTCCACGGAGATCGACCGCCTGCTCGCGGGCGAGCCGCCGGGCTGCGGGGGACGCGATCGGCCCACTCCGCCGGGGCGATGTCGCAGTGGAAAGGCCCTGGGGAGCGACGCTCTCGCCGAGGAGTGGTGCAGAGTCGGGCAGGACGGCACGACCGTCCGCGGGAGCCGTGGCCGTCGTTGCAGTCGCAGGCTCGAGCTCAGCGAGGATTCCGTCGACGACGACGATATCGCCCTCGGCAGCGACGATCCTGACGACGCCGTCGACGGGTGCCTCGATCTCGATCGTCGCCTTGTCGGTCTCGATCTCGACGACCGGTTGCCCTGTCGAAACCAACTCGCCATCGGCCACGAGCCATCTGCTGACCCGGCCGTCCTCCATCGAGATGGAGAGTTGCGCGAGCGTCACGGCCGTCATGCGACTAGCCGTTCGACGGCAGCAACGACGTCGTCGGCGCTCGGGTAGACGGCCTCGATACCGCCGGGCGTGCAAGGGATCGGAACGTCCTTGCAGGCGACCCGCTCGACGGGCGCGTCGAGGTAGTCGAACGCCTCCTCCATGCACCGCGCCGCGATCTCCGCCCCGAAGCCGAGCGTGCGGTGAGCGTCGTGCGCCACAGCGAGCCGCATCGTCTTGCGCAGTGACCCGACGATCGTTTCCATGTCGAGCGGCGCGAGGGTGCGGGGGTCGATCACCTCGACGGAAATGCCTCGCTCGGCGAGTCGCTCGGCGGCGGTCAGGGCCTCGTCGACCATCCCGGACAACGCGACGACAGTGGCGTCCGTCCCCTCCCGCGCGATCCGCGCCTTTCCGAACGGGATCGCAGGCCCGGCAGTCTCGACCTCCCCTCGTCGACCGTAGAGGCGGACATTCTCGACGAAGAGGACCGGGTTGTTGTCGAGCAGAGCGGTCCGGAGGAGCCCGTAGGCGTCCGCGGCGTTCGAGGGAACGGCGATCTTGATTCCGGGAACATGCATGAACCACGACTCGAGGCTCTGCGAGTGCTGCGGGCCCATGCCCATCCGGGAGACGATGGGTGTCCGGATGACGAGCGGCACGGTGAGCTTGCCTCCCGTGAAGTAGTGCAGCTTCGCCGCCTGGTTGAAGATCTGATCCATCGCAACGCCGACGAAGTCGAAGAACTCGATCTCGCACACTGCGCGAACGCCCGTGATCGCAAGTCCGATCGCATATCCGACGGTGCCCGATTCGCACAGCGGGGCGTCACGGATCGTTTCCTCGCCGTAGGCCTCCGACAGCCCCCGCGTGACGCCGAAAGCGCCGCCGTAGGGGCCGATGTCCTGACCGACGATCATCATCGGCTCGGGCCGATCGAGCGCCTCGCGGAGGGCCCGGTTGATCGCCTCGCTCATCGTCAGCGTCGTCGTGCTCATCGGGTCACCAGCCGTCGCTCGGAGTGTTCCAGAACCCTTTCCAGGGTCGATTCCAGGCAAACCTACCACAGCACACCCGGACGGAGTACACTCGCTGGAACCGATGCCAGGAACGGGAGTGCCATGCCACTGACGACTTCGGAGACGAGCACCCATCTCGCAGAGGACGGCTATGTCGTCGTCACCGACGTCTTCGACGCCGAGACCGATTTCGAGCCGATCTACGCCGAGTGGAACGGAATTCTGAGCGAGATCGCCGAGTCGCTGATGGCCCAGGGCGTCGTCGAGTCGAACCACTCCGAGTTGCCGTTCGCTGAACGGCTGCTGACCCTGTGCGGCGCAACCGGTAGCAGCTTTCATCAGCCCTTCGATATCAGCCTGCCGCAGAAGGACATCACGTCCGAGACCCCGCTCCATGTCGGGCCCGCGGTCTTCGACCTGCTCACGCACGATCGGCTGCTCGACGTCGTCGAGGGTATCCTCGGCCCCGAGCTCGTCTCGAACCCCGTCCAGCACGTGCGGATGAAGCCCCCCGGAAGGGTGCTCGGCGCCGAGCGGGCGCGGAGCTACCTCGCCGCCCGGGTGCCGTTGCACCAGGACCTCGGCGTGCTGCTGCCGGAGGCCGACAGCTCGACGATCCTCTCTTGCTGGGTCGCGGTGACCGACACTGACGAGGAGAACGGTTGCATGCAGGTCGTTCCCGGGAGTCACCGGCACGATCTCTACGACCATTGCCCGACCGAGCCCCAGACCGGCATCCCCGAGCACCTCCTCACGCTCGACGATGCAGTGGCACTCCCGATGCGAGCGGGCAGCGTGCTCTTCTTCGGCCAGAATCTCATCCACGGCTCGCTCGACAACAGGAGCGAGGACCGGGTTCGCATCAGCATGGATCTCCGCTACCAGCCGGCCGGACAGCCGAGTGGCAGGCCCCACTTCCCGAGCTTCCTCGCGCGAAGCCAGGCCCATCCCGAGCGGGTCCTGCGCGACCCGGCCGCGTGGGCGGAGATGTGGTTCGAGGCGCGCGAGGCGCTGAGCCGCGGTGAGGTTCCGGCTTTCACGCGCTGGCACGCCGACGCCCCGTTCTGCGCGTAGCGGACGACCGCCGGAATGAGCCCTGGCGATAGAGGTGACCCAGCTGGCGCCGACGGCAGTGGTCGACCTCGATCGCGATCTCCTGCTGGAGCCGGCCCAGAGCGGGCGGGTTCGGGCCTGAGGTCGCGGCGCGTTGGGGTCGACAGCTACGCCTATCACCGGCTCCTCGGCGAAACCCGCTCCGGAGAGTCGTCGCCGCCGTGCCTCTTCAGCGGCGGGTCGCTCGACGTGGTGGTCGAAGCCCGCCACCTCGGCCTCGATTTCGCTCTGCTCGAGACCTCCTTTCTGGGAGAGCCCGACACCTTCGAACCGGGCGTGTACCTCGCCGAAGCAGGCGGGCTCGTACTCGGTCTATCCTGGGGCGCACCGGATGGATTCGCGTTCGGTGACCGCCCCGAGGCTCTCGATGAGTTGCTCGCCTGGCTTCCGCCCGCGGCCGCGCTCGGGCTGCACGTGATGCGCATCGTGGCCGGCGGGCCCGCCCATCGCGGACGCGACCCCGGCCCCGTCACGGACCTACTTCGGGAGGCGTGTGCCGCCGCCCTCGACCACGGGGTGCGCCTTGCGATCGAGAACCACGGCGACCTCACGGCGGAGCAGGTGGAGGTGCTGCTCGACCGGGTGGGCGGCGGGCTCGCTGTCTGTTTCGACACCGCCAACGCTCTCCGCGTGGGCGACGACGTGACGGCCGCCGTGCGACGACTCGAGCCCGCGATCGAGATCGTGCACGTCAAGAACTGCGCCGGCACCTGGGACGACCCGGCCGCCGGGCCGCTCACCCTCGCGCCCGGTGAGGGTGTGATCCCGATGGACGCCGTGCTCGACGCCTGCCCGCGCGCACTCCTCGCGGTCGAGCTCGGCCAACTCGCCCCGGACGCCGACGAGCGCGTCCTCGTCCGCCAGTACGTCGACTATCTTCGGTCGCGATGAGCGCAGATTCACTCTTCGGGCTCGCGGGCCGTCGGGCTCTCGTCACCGGCGGTGGGGGCGGGATCGGCCAGGGGATCGTCTTGGCGCTGGCGGATGCGGGTGCAACCGTCGCCGTGCTTGGCCGTTCGCCTGCCGTCGAGGACGCGGCTGCAAGCGCGGGCGGAGTCGCAGTCCGTGCCGACCTCTCCGACCGTTCCGAGCTCACGCGCGGCTTCGAGGAGTCTGTCGAGGCGCTCGGCGGGCTCGACGTGCTCGTCACCTGCCACGGCGCCGTGCACGCCGCTCCGGCGCTCGAGCTCACCCTCGCCGACTGGGACGACACGGTCGAGACGAACCTGACCGCCGTCTTCGAGCTGTGCCAGCTCGCGGGCGCACTCATGGTGCCGCGAGGCCGTGGCAAGATCATCACCATCGCCTCGATGCTGAGCTTCCAGGGAGGATTCGGTGCCGCCGCGTACGCCGCGTCGAAGGGCGGCGTCGCTCAGCTCACGAAGGCGCTTGCGAACGAGTGGGCTCCCCACGGAGTCAACGTCAACGCTATCGCTCCCGGTTACGTCAAGACGCCGCTCAACCGTCACATCTGGGAGAGCGACCTAGCGCGGAGCGAGGCCGTCCTGGCCCGTCTGCCTGCCGGGCGCTGGGGAGTGCCGCCCGATCTCGCTGGCGCCGCCGTCTTCCTCGCCGCTCCCGCGTCCGACTACGTGCACGGGATCGTCCTGCCGGTGGATGGGGGCTGGCTTGCCCGCTAGGGGCGACAACGTGAGCGTTCCGGGGAGAGACGAGCAATGGCTCTCGGGACTGCGCATACTCGTCACCGGCGCCGCGGGGGTACTCGGACGGGCACTTGTCGTCGAAGCCGATAACCGCGGTGCGGCCGTCGTCGCAGCAGGACGAAGCCCGACGATCGACGATGCAGATCTTCCGCAGTCCGCGCTCCGACTCGCCGCCGACCTTCGTGACCCTGCTGCCTGCCGTCAACTCGTGCACGACGCGGCCCGCCTGCTCGACGGTCTCGACATCGTGGTCAACAACGCGGCCACGCTCGTGCGCCGGGAGTTCAGGGATCTCGGGCTGGACGAGCTCGACGCCGCGTGGGAAGTGAACCTCCGCGCTCCGGCCCTGATCATGCAGGAGAGCTTCGAGTATCTCAGGCACGCCACGTCCCCGGCGATCGTGAACGTCGTCTCGACCGCTGGAGTCTCCGGCGGCGTCGCGACGGTGAGCGCGTACGGCATGAGCAAGGCCGGCCTGATCGTGCTGAGCAAGGCGGTCGCCCGCGAGTACGGGCCGTTCGGTATCCGCGTCTTCGCGCTCTCGCCTCCTTCGCTCGACTCGGAGATGCAGCGGTCTCTGCCGGAGGCCTTCAGAGAGAAGGTCAGAGAGATGAATGTCCTCGGTCACCTACCCCCACCCGAGGACGTCGCGCGGTACACGCTGCTCACTGCGAGCGGCCTCGGTGGCCTCGTCACCGGCACGATGGTCGACCTGACCGCGACCGCCTACTGATGAGCGAGGAGGGAACGCTGTACGCCGGCGCCGCCCGGCGCGCCGTCAACCCCGCGCTCAGCACGAGGCAGACGGGATTCCGGCTCTTCGGCAATCCCGTCCAGGCAATCGAGAGCGATCTCACGGCGTGGTGGCAACGTCAACCCCCGCGCCGGGATGGGATACGAGATCGACTGCCGCGAGACGAAGAACCGGGTCGGCATAGAGCTCCTCGCAAGCAACGAGCGGAGGCTGTCGGAACTGCGCCTGGCTGACGCACTCGAGAGGGAGCTCTGCGGTGCGCAGAAGCAGGAGGACTGGGCACGGCTACTCGTGGAGACGGCCGCCCGTGGTCACGCCCCGACCTGTGATCTCCACTTGCAGGCGATCCGTATAAACGACATCGCGGTTGTCGGGCTGAACGCCGAGCTGTTCTTCCAGGTGCATGCACCCCCACCCGGTCGCCCTGCATCCCGACTCCTAGCAGCGCGCCGTGACGGGCGTACTGGCGTTGCTCGAGCGGCTGTGAGACGAGGTCGATACGCGCCGTCGGTGGGCGGAAGCTGCTTGACATCAGGAACCAAATGATCAATCCTACAACCGATTCCTGAAACGATTCCACCTATCTTCACAACTTTCGACCCATACGGGCCGTCGTAGTCTTCGACGGTGCAATGCCTACCGCACGCGTGCCCAGCCGATCGCACGTTTGCTTGGCCCATTCAGAGGAAAAGGGAGGGTAGTCGATGTCGGAGGAACAGAGCTCCAAGGATACAAAGGGGCACATGAAGCGACGTGAGCTGCTTACAAAGGCCGGTGCGATAGGCGCCGGAGCCGTGGCCGCCGGGTCGCTCGCAGGCACCGCTACGGCGGGACGCAAGGCGACGTTCGCCACGCCGAAAATCCGGCGCGGGGGCAGGCTGATCATGGGCCTCGAGTCCGACCCGGTCGCGGTCGCTCCGTACGGCATGGCACCCGGGGCAGCGCACTGGGGCAAGGAGCATTCCTACGACTCGCTCGCTGAGTGGGACCGCAATCTGAACATGAAGCCGGCCCTCGCGACATCGTGGAAGGTCGAGAGCAAGACGGCGATCCTGTTCAACCTGCGTAAGGGCGTCCGGTTCCACAACGGCAAGGAATTGACGGCGGACGACGTGAAGTACTCCGTCGAGAAGATGCTCAAGGTGCCGCCGCCTGGCAGCCAGGCCGTCGCAGCCAACGTTCCCGCCACGATCCTCGGGGCGGACGTCGTCTCGAAGTATCAGGTGCGGCTGCGCATGAGCGCCCCAGACGCCCGAGTTGTCGGTTTCTTCGCCTGGCAGCGCTACTCCCCGATCGTCCCCGAGGGACTTTACGACCAGATCAACGTGAGTCGGAACGCGATCGGAACGGGACCCTATCGAATGGTGGGCTTCAACCCGCTCGACCGCGTCGAACTCGTGCGCAACGAGAGGTACTGGAAGCCGGGTCAGCCGTACATGGACGCAATCACGCTGAAAGTGATGACGGACGAGCAGGCGCGCATCGCCGCCCTGCGGGCAGGTGCGATCGACCTCGCAACGCTCTCGGTCGACGCGGCCCGGTCGCTGCGCAACGACAGCAGCCTGCAGGTGATCAGCAACCTCAACGCGGCATTCCGCGAGTTGCAGATGTCGCTCAAGCCCGGGAAGAACGAGCCGTGGGCAGACGTCCGTGTCCGCCGCGCGGTGAACCACGCTATCAACCGCCAGCAGATCATCAACACGGTCTACAGCGGCGAGGCAGCGTTCACCTCATTCGTCCCGCCCGGCTACGGCCCGTGGCCTCTCACGCCGGCCGAGCTGAAGAACAAGTACGCGAAGTACGACCTGCCGATGGCGAAGAAGCTGATGGCGGACGCTGGCATGTCGAAGGGCTTCTCGGTCAACATGACGATCGTCAGCCTGCAGGACTACCCGAGCGTCGCAGCACTCCTAGTGCAGCAGATGAAGGCGATCAACATCGATGTCAACATCAAGGGCACGGAGATCGGAACGTTCGCCTCCATCTACTCGGCGGGGACGTACGACTGGTTCCTCAACGGACGCGGGATGCGCGGTGACGTCGACGGCTACGTGCAGGAGTTCCACCCGGCCTCGTCGACGTTCAGGATCCAGACGCCGGCGTACAAGAACCTCAAGGCGTGGAAGGCGATCGGGAATGGTCGCATCCAGCTCGACGAGGCCAAGCGGAAGCCGATGTACCGGACCGCTCAGCAGGCACTCTGGGACAACCCGATCCAGATGCCGCTCGTGGCAATCCGGAAGTACCAGGTCGCAAGCAAGCGCGTCCAGAACCACTACGTCTCGTTCAGCGACTTCAACGGCAGTCTCCGTACGGTCTGGCTGAGCTCGTAGCCGGCAGCGATCGGATCTGAATCAGGGAGGGGCGTCGCGCAGGCGGCGCCCCTCCGTTCTTCCGGGCAACGTCCTCGCGAAGGAGAACGATGGGATCGACACTTCACGCCGGCGTCGCACGCCGCACGATCAACCCGCTCCTCGGCACCGGCAAGGCCGGGCTGCGCCTCTTCGGCGCCCCGATCCAGGCGATCGAGAGCGACCTCACCGCCACGGTGCTCGTCCTCGGAGACGGCGAGACGAAGGTCGCAGTCGTCGCAACCGACCTCTGCGTCGTGAGCATGGCCGAGGGCAGTCGCCTACGCACCTCCGTGGCCGATGCCCTCGCTATCCCGACGACGCACGTGCTCCTGAACCTGAGCCACAACCACAGCGCACCCGCCCTACCCGAGTTCATGGCGATGACGGACTCTCCCGAGGACATCCCCTTCAGGACGCGCTACGAGGCCGACCTGCAGCGTTGGCTCGCCGACGCGGCGGTGGAGGCGGACAGCCGGTTGCAGCCGGCCCGGATCGGCTGCGGCTGGGGAGAGAGCACGATTGGCGTCTACCGACGCGAGACCCGCGACGGCCGCGACGTCCTCGGCGAGGTACCCGACCACCCGATCGACACCTCCGTCGGCGTGATCCGCGTCGACGACCTCGACGGCAACCCCATCGCCACCCTCTTCCGCTACTCCGCCCACCCTGTCACCATAGGCAGCCGCTCGCAGGTCGCGTCCGCCGATTACCCAGGGCCGGCACGCGAGGTGATCGAGCAGAACCTCGGCGGCCTCGCGCTCTTCCTCCAGGGCTGCGGTGGCAACGTGAACCCGCGCGTCGGCATCGGCTACGAGATCGACTGCCGCGACACGAAGAACCGGGTCGGGATGGAGCTCGGCGGCGAGGCGCTGAAGGTCGCTGCCGGGATCCGCACCAACACGAAGGCTGGGGAACGACGGCCACTCGGGAACGTCCCCAACATCCTCTTCACCCCCTGGGAGCCCGTCGACGACGACACGAGCACCCACCTCGCCGCCGCTGAGAACGTCGTGGCGCTCGACTACGACGAGCTTCCCTCACTCGAGGAGGCGCAGGCGATCCTCGGGCACTGGCAGCGCACGGCCGAGGCGCGGGGGCAGAGCGATGCGCTCGACTGGGAGATCCGACTGGCGCAGAAGTATGAGTTCTGGGCGCGGAACCTGGTCTCAGCGGTCGAGCACGGCCATCCGACGCATGAGCTCTACCTCCAGGTCATCCGCGTGAACGACATCGTCCTGAGCGCACTCAACATGGAAGTGTTCTTCGAGACCGGACTCGACATCCGAGCGCGCTCGCCGTTCCCCGACACGTTCGTGCTCGGGTACTCGAACGGGCTCTACGGCTACCTCCCACGCGGGGAGGACTATCCGGACGGGGGCTGGAGCGTCAACGGGAGCTACGCGGTGCCGGACCTGCTTCCGCAGGCCTGGGGGATGCCGGTGATCCTGCATCCCGACTCGGCGACCCGGGCAGCAGATGCGAGCGTCGAGCTGATCGGCAGGGCCTAGCCGATCCTCGCGGCCGGGATGAGCGAGTACGTCCGGGGGCAGGAGCCCCGGGAGCTCGCCCGTCACAGTCCAACCGCGATCACCGTCCCAGGGCTCCGCGTCGGGGAAGACGTCTTCGGCGGCACCGGTCGCGTCGTGTGACTGCGGCACGAAGCCGACGAGCGGCAGGTCGAGCGGTAGGTCGAGCGGCGACTCGAGCGAGTGCCGTGCGGCGCCGACGAGGAGCTCGTCGCTCACAGGCTCTCCCGGAACACGCGCTCGAGCAGACCGGCAGTGGCGCGCACGAGAGGAGACGGTGCTGCTTCTCTGCTCCAGCGACGAGCGCCGGCATGTCCTCAGCGTCATAGCCGACGTCGGCGAGCCGCGTCGGCGTTCCGATCCGCTTCATGAAAGACAGCATCGCCGCTCCGAGCGGGTTCGGATCGTCGGGATCCGACTCTCGGCCAGTGAGGAGACGGGTCGCCTTGCGATGTCGATCGGGGAGTGCAGCATGCGTGACCCCGAACGCAGCGTGTGCGGTGAGAGCACAGGCGATCCCGTGGGGCACGAACCGCCCTCACCCGGATAGCCGGGGGCTTCCACCCGTGCTTAGCCCCGCGATCGGGTAGGAGCACGCGTGCGGCATATGGACGCCGGCGCTGCCGAAGCCGATTCCCGCAGCGGTCGCGGCGAGCATCATGCCGACCTCCGCCCGCCTGTCTCGAGCGACGCACCGGAGCCAAAGATGAGCCCCGGCATCGCGAGCGTGCAGATCGTCTCGTTCACCGCTCTCCCTCTCGTCCGACTCTAGAGGTCTTCGATGCGCACCGGGGCGCCGCCGTTCGCAGACCGCCAGGCCGCGTCCATGACGGCGACGGTCCGCACGCCGAGATCGAGGGGGGCGCGATTGACGGTCTCGCGCCCGAGGCACGTGTCGACGAGGAACAGCGCCGCGTCGTCACAGGTGTACTCGGCATCCGTCTCGGCGGCAGGTGGATCCGGCTCGACCGTGAGCCACTCCGCCTTCTCCCTGTCGCCTTCGAGCAGAAGCTGTGCTTGCGTGCGGTCGTAGTCGAGCATCAGCACACCGTTCTCCCCTGCGATCCTGAGATCGCACGCGTGGCGGCGACCCCACGGCTCGTGACCCTGGCCGCTGAAGGAGCAGATCACGCCGCCAGCGAGCGCGACCGAGACCTGGATGTCCAGGTCGACGCCGTTCCCGAGCAGGTGCGCTCTTGCGAATACGTCCTCCGGCTCGTTGGGCACGAGCCAGAGGCCAAGCGCGAGCAGATGGCTGAGCTGACCGAAGAGGTATCCCCCACCGGCGTCAGGCTTCGCCCAGGTTTCCGTCTCGGCCTCGACGGGGAAGCCATCGACCTCGAGGACGCCGTACCCCGAGCGGCCAGAGAAGAGGTCGGTGAGGCAACTCGACATATATCCGGTGACCGAGGTGATCGCCCCGAGCCGCTCCTCGAGCAGCAGGTCCTTCGCCCAGGTCGTGAGCCTCTGGTAGTTCCAGCCGTGGGCCACTCCGACGGTTCGCCCCGCGGCAACGGATGCCGCCGCGAGCGCGCGCGCGTCGGCCAGGGTCACCGTCATCGGCTTCTCGACGAGAACGTGTGCCCCCGCCTCGAGTGCGGCGACCGCGTGCTCGCGGTGCAGAGTATGCGGCGACGAGACGACGACGCCGTCGACGCCTGACGAGAGGAGCTCCACCACGGAGCTCGTCGCCACCTCGAGCCCGAACTCGTTCCTGAAGGCGTCGAGTCCCTGCTCGTCCTTGCGTACTGCACCCACGAGCTCGACGTCTGGGTGATCGCGGAAGTACGGCAGGTACTGGTAGGACGCCCAGAAGCCCGCCCCGATCACCCCGATCCGCGCTCGGCTCACGACGTGTCCCCGCCCCGCGTGAGCGACGGGTGCTCGAGTCTCGTCGATGGCAGCGTGGGGAGCTCTCCACGCGCGAGCCAGCCGTCCGTCCCGTCGTATGCCTCGACCTCCGGGAACAGCTGCTCGGCAAGCCTTACACCCGTCTCGACGAACGTCTGCTCGAGGCTCGGATCGAAGAGAGACGGCAGTCCGACGCTCTTGTAGCCGTACCCGGCCTCGTAGCCGCCGTACTGGTACTCGTTCGCCGTCGGCAGGTAGCCGAGGATCTCGTTCGTGTAGCCCGCGTAGAGTGTGGGCTTCCCCGGCGACCGCTCCTTCACGGCGATGCCGTACTCGGTGAACGTCTCGCCCGGGCCGGTCACGATCACGCCGTCGCCGATCCGAACCGCATGCACCGGGCCGGGCACCGAGGTCGGGGCGGTACCATCGCGGAGTTGAGACTCGACCCGCCGCGCCCACGCGGACTGGTACCACGCAAGCTTCACCTTACCGCGGTCGCCCGAGGCCCGCGCATCCTCGAGAGCCGCGTCGTACTCCGCGCGCAGCGCCTCGATCTCCTCGAGCGGTGGGTGCGCCATGAGCGGGATCGAGACGGTCTCCGCGACGGCGCCGAGTGCCGGCGCATGCGCCTCCTCGAGACGGCGGCGATACCGCGTGATCGGAGTTACCGAGCCCTCCTCTTCGGTGAGGACGGTGACGGGCCTGCTGAACCGGTCTGCGACCGCGTCGAGCGCCGCGAGACCGAGGCGCGTCCCCATGCGGATAGCCTCCTCCTCGGTGTCGGTGAAGGCGAACTTCGGCAGGACGTTGCCGGCGGCGCCCTGGAAGTAGACGCACTCACCGCCCGTCACCGACCGGATGATGTCTCGCATCGGACCCGGGAAGTCGGCCGAGTAGACATCCATGTCGTAGCCCGTCGTCACCGGGTGACAGCCGAACCCGACCAGGGTCGCGATCACCGACTCGTCCGGCCGGCGTGCCTGCAGCACCGTGACCTGGTTGTCGACGAGCTCGTCCGGGTTCCAGCCGAGAATCGAGCCGCCGTTGAAGCCGCCGGTCGTGCGCTCGCGACGGTTGACGGCGAGCTCTGTGTCCGCCTGACCCCAGACGACCCCCGCAGGCTCGAGCCGCTCGACCGCGAGGCGGCAGACAGAGACGATCTTGTCGTGGATGACGCGCGAGAAGGAGCTGATCGATTCCGCCAGATCGTCGTCGACGTCGCCGTACACCGCGCCATTCGCCACGCCGCCGGGAGGTGCCAGGTGGGTGTGGCTCCAGTTGAGCAGGATGCCGGCCGGGTCGGCGCCCGTCGCGGCGGCGACGCGCCCGATCAACGCGCTGATCTGCGGCTCGACGATCCCTACGATGTCGACGCCGCAGAGGACGACGCGCGTCCCGTCGCGCTCGAACACCATCGCACCGACCTCGAGCGGGAGACCGTAGCCGTTCGCGTTCCACGGTTGTCGGATGAAGCCGACCATCGGCAACCCGAGCGGTGGGTCGAGCGGGAGTGATGCGGAACCGGCACGGAAGTCGGTCATCTCAGGCCTCCTTGGCCGTCGGGGGAGTGAGGGAGTCGAGGAGCCGGGCGAGGCCTTCCACGGCCTCGTCGATGAACCGCTCCCCTGCCTCGGCAGACGCGGCCGAGGGGTCACCGAGGACACCACTCGAACCCATGTCGGGGAGACGGAAGGCGTCGTTCTCGCGCCGAATCGGCTCGAAGGCACACCCGTCGGTCTCGCCGACGAGCTCCGGCGCAACGGTGAGCATCGCGGACGTCTCGGCCTGGCCCGCGTGACCGATCGAGCCGAGGTCGGCCGGGAAGAGCTCCCGCAGAAGGCCCGGGGCGACGAGCTCCCAGTAGGTTACGACGAGGCACTCTTCCACGAGCCCGAGCGCCTCGAGCCATCCGCGGTTGGCGCCGTGCCCGTTCACGATCACGACCTGGTCGAACCACCATCGCAAACTCGTGACGATCGACCGCGTGAGAGCAATCGCGAGCTCGGGCTCGAGGGTAACCGTCAGCCCGAGGCGGACGTGGTGCGGGCTCAGCCCTGCCCAGACCGTCGGCGCCACGAGCACGTCCCGCTGCGCGGCGTCGGCTGCGCGGAGCGCGACGGTCTCCGCGAGGAGCGAGTCCGTTCCCACAGGCAGGTGCTCGCCGTGCTGCTCGAGCGACCCGACCGGCAGCAGGCAGAGTGCTCCAGCGCGCCCCCGTTCGAGAGCGGCGCCGCGGGTGACCTCGAGCAGCCTCACAGTCATGCGCGGAGCGCCTGAGCGAAGAGCGTCGCGACCAGCTCGTCGCCCACCGCCTGCAGCGTGTGCGCCGTCCCGGACGGAAGGAGGGCGACGCCGGAGGGCCTGGCAAACAGGCTACGACCGGTTCCCGTGAGGTTGACGGAGGGGCTGCCCGCCTCGACGTAGAAGGCCGCCTCGTAGTCGCCCATCTCTAGCCGACGCTCGCCATGCCGAACACCGCGGTCGTCCCGGTCTCCCCAACGCTCATGAAGCTGTGCTCGACGTTCGCCGGCAAGAAGACGACATCGCCGACCTCGGCACGGAGAACGTCGGTCGTTCCCGTCAACGACACGACCAGCGTGCCGACCGTCACGCGGATCACCTTCTCGAACGGCACCGATTCGGGCTTCGTGTCGCGTCGCACCGGCAGGCGCATCTCACCGGCCCGGATCTTCTCGTCGCAATAGAAGAACGACGAGAGGTACGTCTGGCGCGGCTCGTCTCCCGTGATCAGGTGGAGCCAGGTCGCCCGGTCGAGCTTCATCATGTCGATCGCCGACTTGGGCTCGCCCGGCCACGAGGCCAGCTGATCGAGACGTGTGGCGAAGTCCTCATTGCGATCATGCGACCCGTTCAGCACCACCGGCTTGCGCTAGTACCAGCCGAGCTCGTAGAGCGTGTCTTCCTCGACCTTCTGCTTGAACAGGTCGGTGTGCATCTCCCCGGGGACCCACCAGGCGATGTAGCAGTCCTTGTCACCGAAGTTGTAGCCGTGGTGGGCGGCCCAGGCCGGGATGTTCGCAGCATCGCCGGCAACCAGTTCGACCACGTCGGAGGTGTCCGGGTTCGAGAGATGAAGAGTCCCCGCGACGATGTAGTAGGGCTCCGGATTCGGGTGATCACCGGGGTCGAACCAGCACCCGGCGGGCACGACGAACATTCCCGAGTTGATATGCGGCGTCGACACCCACGTCCACGACGGGGTCGCATTGCCCGGGGCTGGTGCCCACGCATCGAAGCGATGGTCGACGGAGCGAAGCAGGGTCGGGCGGGGCTCCCCCCCGGGCTCGTACGGGATGCTCTGGTACGGCGGCCAGAGAGCACGGTACTTCGGGTTATCGGTCATCGTCAGCCTCCTTGTGCGAGCGTGACTCGTAGACAGGGGATGGTGAGGTGGTGCTGGTGGATCCGGAGCGGTGGGAGCGGTTCGGCAAGCCTCGGCCGCCGATCGCGGAAAAGTCGAGTGAGCCCCTCCCTGGCCTCGAGCCGCGAGAGCTTGTAGCCGGCACAGAAGTGGCTCCCGAGGCCGAAGGCGAGGTGGCTCGCGGAGCGGTCGCGCCTGATCCCGCCGCGTGAGTCGCCGGCCCAGACGTCGGAGCGAGCGGGATCGAAGCGGCGAGGGTCGGCGAACACTGCCTCGTCGTTCGTTGCCGACGCGAGGGCAACCCGCACGATCGACCCCCTGGGAATCGTCCGGTCGTACCACTCGACGTCCTCGGTCGTGATCCTCCCCTCGTACGGCACCGGCGGCGCGAAGCGGAATGCCTCGGTGACGGCACGATCGAGCAGCTCGACGTTGCCCTCACCCGCGGCCGCCGCGAGGTCCGGGTGGGCGAGGAGCACCCAGAGCACGTTGCGCAGGGCGTAATCGACCGTCGAGCTGCCCGCAGCCGCGAGAAAGTTGACGTTCGTGCAGATGTAGTCGTCATCGAGGACCGCGCCGGTAGCGTCCGGCCCGCGTAGCCACTCGAGCAGATCGTCCGGGCCGCCGTCGCTGCGGCGCTCCGCCAGCCGTAGTGTCGTCCACTTCTCGAGTTCGCTGCGGGCGGCTCTTCCGGCCGCGAGCTCGTCCTCGCCGCCGACGAGGCCCAACGAGATCGCTCCGGCGAGCTCCAGGAACCGCGCCCGCTCGGACGCCGGGATCGTAAAGAGCGAGGCCATCACGAGACCGGGCAGGCGAAATGTGAAGGGGCCGATGAGATCGATGTTGCCCTTGGGCAGTTCGCGAACGACCTCGACCGAGACCGCTTCGACGGTCGGTCGAAGAAGCCGATCGAGCGGCGCGCCGACGAGGTGTGGCGCAATGCGGGCACGCTCGCGTGTGTGACGCTCGCCGTCGTGCTGGGCGAAGGTGTCTCCCATCACGTCCCCGAACCATGTCTTGTAGATCCAGGTCGAGTAGGTGGCGTCGTCTCGAAGGACGGAGGCGACGTCGTCGTAGCGGGTCAGCACGTAGACGTCGTCGATCGTGTCGTGGAAGAGCGGCGCCTCGTGTCGAAGCCGCTCCCAGACGGGGAACGGATCGCGACAGAACGCGTCGTCATGGAGGGCGGCAGGGTCGATTGCCGACCGGGCGCTCATGCGACGTTCTCCGGGAAGTGGCAGGCGGTGCGGTTCGCCGTGCCACCCCGCTCGGTGAGCTCCGGCCGCTCGGTTCGACAGCGCTCCTCGGCCTTCCAGCAGCGGGAGGCAAAGATGCAGCCGGGAACGGGTTGCGTCAGGTCTGGTAGCTCACCCTCGAGCCTGATCCGGCGACGCTCGCGCTCGAGCGCCGGGTCCGGAATGGGCACGGCCGAGAGGAGCGCGATCGTGTACGGGTGCTGCGGGGCAGCGAAGATCTCGTCGGCCGTCGCAACCTCGACGAACTGTCCCCCGTACATCACCGCAACGCGGTCACACACGTGTCTCACGGTGGAGAGATCGTGCGAGATGAACAGGTAGGAGAGGCTGAGCCGGCGCTGGAGGTCCATGAGGAGATTCAGAATCTGGGCTCGCACGGAAACGTCGAGCGAGGACACCGCCTCGTCGCACACGATCAGCGCTGGGTCGGTAGCGAGTGCCCTGGCGATCGCGACGCGCTGGCGTTGCCCTCCTGAGAGCTGGAGCGGGCGGCGCTTGCCGAAGTCGGCTCCTAGGCCGACGAGCTCGAGGAGCTCGGGAACACGACCGCGGTTCTTCCTGGCGGCGCGTCGGTCGAGCAACATCAGTGGCTCGGCGACGATCTTGTCGATCGTCATCAGTGGATCGAGCGAATCTCCCGGGTCCTGGAAGACCATCTGCACCCTGCCCCGCTGCTCCGCGGCAAGACCTCCGCCGCGCGCTTCCAGCGGACGCCCGCCGAAGACGACCTCCCCACGGGTTCTCTCGGTGAGGCCGAGGAGCAGCCGCGCAACCGTCGACTTTCCGGAGCCCGACTCACCGACGAGCCCGAGTGATTCACCACTTTTGATCTCGAAGCTCACGCCCTCGACCGCGCGCAGCCACCCCTTGCGCGACCCGTCGCCGCCGCGAGCACGATAGTTCTTCGCGAGGTCGACGACGGTGAGCAACTCCTCGCCCACGAGCGGCACGCCGAGGGAGACTTCCTCCTTCGCCAGCACGCCGGCGGTCGCCCTCGACTCGTGAACGAAATGGCAGGCGACCCGGGCCGCGGGGTCATCGATGGCGAAGGCAGGGCGCTGCGTCACGCACACCTCCCGGTCGCCTGCGAGGCGGCAACGCGGAGCGAAACGGCAACCGGGGGGAATCGCGTCCGCACGCGGCAGCACGCCCGGGATCGACGGGAGGGTCGTTGCTCGCTCGTCCCCGAGGCGGGGAACGGCCGCGATCAAGGCCTGCGCGTACGGATGGCCGGCGCGCTCGAACACATCGTCGACGGCGCCGTACTCGACTGGGGCGCCGGCGTACATGACGAGTACGTCCTGCGCGAACCCGGCGATGACGCCGAGATCGTGCGTGATCAACATGACCGCCATCCGGCGCTGTTCGGCGAGGCGGCGGAGCAGATCGATCACGCTCGCCTGGGTCGTCACGTCCAGCGCTGTCGTCGGCTCGTCCGCGATCAACAGCTCGGGGTCGGATGCGAGCGCCATCGCGATCATCACCCGCTGCCGCATCCCGCCCGAGAACTCGTGGGGATACTGCTCGAGGCGCTGCCGCGGCGTCTGGACACCCACCTCGGTCAGGAGCTCGACCGCGCGGTCGACCGCCGTACGCCCCCGAGCCTCGGTGTGGAGCTTGATCGCTTCGAGGAGCTGATAGCCGATCGACTTGACCGGGTTCAGAGATCCGAGAGCGTCCTGGAAGACCATCGAGATCCGCCCGCCCCGCACCTGGCGAAGGACGTCGTCGGTCGCGCCGGCGAGCTCGAGATCGCCGAGCCTGATCGAGCCGCGACCGATCACACCGGGCGGCTCTAGCAGCCCGAGAACGGCCATCGCAACGGTGGACTTGCCCGATCCCGACTCGCCGACGATCCCGAGCCGCTGCCCGGCCCGGATCGTTAGTGACAACCCATCTACCGCTCTCACCGTTCGCGCACCGAGCGGGAAGTCGACGACCAGGTCGTCGATCCTGAGGACGGCGCCGTCGAGTGAGCCTTCCGTGGGGCCGTCATTCATGTCGCCTGCCCTCCGGAGCCGGTCGACCCAGACAGCCCGGTTGGCTCGACCGAGCCGACCGCGGCGCCGGCACTCCCGCTGCGCTGCACCGCCACCTCGATGCCCTCGCTGACGAGCATGTAGCCGAGCGCGACGGTGACGATGCACAGGCCCGGCCAGATTCCGTACCGCCAGTCCTGAAACACATAGTTGAAGGACGCCTGGAGCATGCCGCCCCAGCTCGGCGCGGGGGGTGGCGTGCCAAGCCCGAGATATGAAAGCGTCGCCGCTGCCAGAAGCGTGTAGGCGGCTGTGAGTGAGATCCCGACGAGAAGCGAGCCGATCGCGTTCGGGAGCAGATGTCTCCAGATCACATAGCGCGAACCTGCACCCGAGATCACGCTCGCTTCGACGAATGCCCGCTCCCGCAGGCTCATCGCCATCCCTCGCGCGAATCGGAGAAAGCCGGGTATGTAGAGGATCATCAGGGCAAGGATCACGATCGTGTCGCTCGGCCCGATCACGGCGACGAGGAAGAGCGCCAGCAGGATCGACGGGAAGGCGAGCATCACGTCGGTGACCCTGAGAGCGACCGCGCTCGCCGCACCGCCGCGGTATCCCGCGAGAAGCCCGATGGAGACGCCGATCACGGCCGCGATCAGCGTCGCGCCCAGGCTGATCTTCAGGTCGGTGCGCGCGGCGTAGACGAGACGCGACAGCACGTCGCGTCCGAGCTCGTCGGTTCCGAGCCAGTAGTCACCCGAGGGCGCGGCGAATGGCGCATCGACAAGGTCGGTCGGGCTGTACGGGGCGATCACGCCAGGGATCAGCGCGGCGATCGCAAATGGCGCGAGCAGCAAGAGACCGATCTGCAGTCGGACGTTGTGGCGGAGCCAGCTCATCACGCGCGCCTGATCCTGGGATCGACCACGCGGTAGGCGATCTCGATGAGTGTGGACATGAGCACGTACGCAGCGGCGATCGCCATGACGCACGCGATCAGGGTGCTGAAATCCTGTCGCTCGACCGAGTAGATGAGGAGACCGCCGACGCCCGGCCAGTTGAAGATCCGTTCGACGACGACGACTCCCCCGAGCAGCTGCCCGAACTGAACGCCCAACACCGTCAGCGACGGGAGCAGGGCGTTCGGGAATGCGTGCTGGTAGAGGACGGAGGTCTCCGAGAGCCCCTTCGCGCGGGCAGTGCGGATGTACTGGGTGCCGAGCGCCTCTCGAAGGCTCTGGCGCATGAAGTGGAAGAACACCGCGGTTGTGGGAATGACAAGCGTGATCAGAGGCATGATGACCCGTCTCACGTGCTCGACGGGAAGCTCGCGGAACGACTCGTAGCCGCTCGCCGGAAGCCATCCGAGCAGTACTGCGAAGAAGATGACGAAAAGGATGCCAAGCCAGAATTGCGGCACGACAAACCCCACTGTCGAGAGCTGACCGGCCACGACCGAGAAGACACGTTTGCCGCGGCGAACCGAACGCAACGCGAGGAGTGCCGCGAGCGGAAGCGAGACCGCTAGCGTCAGGAACGCGAGCTCGAGTGAAGGGATGATCCGTTCGAGGACCGCCTTGCCGACGGACCCACCGCCCTCCTGCACGCCGAGGTCGCCCTGAACGGCCTTCCCGAGCCAGATCACGAACTGCCATGGAACCGGCTGGTCGAGGCCGAGCCGCTCTCGTTCCGCTGCGACGAGCTCGGCACGCTGCTCGAACGTCAGGTCATCACGCTTGCCGACCCGGATCTCGGCGGTGTCGCCCGGCAGCGCCGTTGCGATCGCGAACGTGATCATCGCGATCGCGAGCAGGACGCCGACGAGCGAGAGAAAGGGAGTGAGGAATCGCAT
>NZ_JBDSNT010000005.1:0-17642 GCF_039915195.1 Gaiella sp. | reverse complement strand
CTTTGGCGATCGTTGCGCTTGAGCCTGCCGACCTCGAGCACGCGCTCTCCCTGCCCGCTCAGGAAGCGAGCGAGGCCTTTCCCGTAGGAGCCCGTTCCTTCGATCGCGAAGACACGCCGACCAGGCGCGTTCTGCTTCGCGAACCCGAGCACAGATTTGTAGCCACCGCTTGTCGCGGCCGCGTCCGTCTCGATCACGACCTCTCCGTTGGGAACCCGCACGACCGCGAGCGCGTGCCTGTCCCGATGAGGATCAACACCGATCACGTAGTCCAGCTCGTCTGCAACCATCCTCGTCACCTCCAGCTCTCCGGGTTGGGGGAAACAGATCCGGTGTCGGTCTGGGGATGAGAACCGCGAGCGGCAAGACTGTGACGGGTCACACCCCACAGGGTGGACAGGCTTCTGATCAGGCCAGCAAGCGGGCGCCAGACCGGCACCGGCTCTCTCCGCCCGGACAAATCACCGGGAAGACACCCCCGAAGAGGGTCAGTCAGGTCTCGAGTCACAGACGGAGAGCACCGGCACCACCCTGGCAACGGCCCCAGACGGAACCGCCCAGATCATCACAGTCAGGTCTCGCATTCACGCATGAGCACGTTTCACGGCGCAGTCGGGCCATCGAGTGCCGGAGTCGTACTCTCGCTCTTGGGCATGCGCGATCGGTGCATGATCGCGAGATCTGACGCCCGGGTCCGTAGTCGGCGATCTCGAACCCGTCGTCAGAGCCCGAGGACGAGGACGAGCGCCTCATCGACAGCGCGGAGCTCGCCCGCCTCGAGGCGTCCGGCCGAGCGGCCGAGCCGTTGCGGGTCAACGACGGTGGTCTGCTCCACGAGCACGCGCGTCGTCGTCCCATCGAGCGTGATCACCGGCCGGAAGCTCGCGGGCCGTGCGCCCGTCGAGGTCGGTGCGACGAGAACGGTGCTGAGGCCGAGAAACTCGTCGGCCTGAACGATGACGGCATACCTCGCCCCCTGCTGTTCGCGACCACGAATGCCGCGAGGGGCGGGCAGGCGGAACAGCTCACCCCGAACCACGTCAGTCCACCGATGCCGGTGCTAGCTCGGCGAGCTGCTCCCGGATCAGGCTCATCTCGTGCCGATCGTGCTCGTCGCCTGCGAGCTCGAGTACCTCCTCGCGGATCGCAGAACGCACCCGGCGCCGCGCCGCCGCCTCGCGCAACGCCGTCCGCACCGCCTCCGAGTCCGTCATCCCGCCGGCCCTGACGATCTCGAGCGCCGCTGCGGAGGCATCGTCGAGACGCACATGAAGGGAACGCGACACCATGAGAACGTAGCACGAATCATGCTACAAACGTCAGTCTTCTTGGTAGACAGTCCGTAAGCACCTGCCAGCGGTACCGCTCGGCCACGTCGTTGAGGATCTCGAGGAACCGCTCCCGATCGAGATCATCCCGAAAGACGGCAGCGCGCTCGTTCCCACGCGCAACGACGCGGAAGACACCACCGGCATGCTCGATCCGCGAAGAACGCACCACATAGCGAGCGTATCGTCTGAATAGGCAACAGTCTATCGGTGTGGATAGGTTGTTACGACCCCGTCACACGATGCAGGCAACGAGTATCGGACATGATGAGACTGGTTTGGTGAGCGAAAGGCGCCCCAGAGTCGGACTCGTCATGGAGCCGAAAGGCATCGACAACCCGTATAACCACGGGGCCTACCTCGGGCTGGAGCGGGCAGTCCGAGAGCTGGGGATCAGAGGGCGAGTGCTGACACCGGCCCCGAAGGAAGGCTTTGTCCCTAGCCTCTCACTTCTCGCGCGACAGAAGTACGACCTCGTCATCGCGACAGGATCCCTTGCGGCCCCCGCGGTCGACAGAGTCGCCACCGGGTGTCCCGAAACGCGGTTCGCGATCATCCACGTCGCCCACGACGAGCTGGCGCATCGCCCGAAGAACGTCCTGGGCCTCGCGTTCAGCGAAGAGCAAGCCGGATATCTGGCCGGCCATTTGGCTGCGCTCGTGCTGACGCTCTCTCCCGGGGAGGAGGTGATCAGCTCGGTCGGCGGCGAGCGGGTGCCGACCGTCGAGCGGTGGATTGCCGGCTACCAGGCAGGCGCGAGAGGCGCCAATCCACGCGTTACGACGTTGAACAGCTACACCGACGACTTCCTCGACCCGGTGAAAGGCAGGTCGGTCGCTCTGAGCCAGATCGCGAAGGGCTCGCGAGTGGTGTTCCAGGTCGCCGACGCCTGCGGACTCGGGGCGCTGGAGGCGGCAAGCGAGCATGGAATCTGGGGTATTGGAGTCGATGTCGACCAATCCCATCTCGGTCCGCACATACTGACGAGCGCTCTGATGAGGTTCGACGTGGCCGTGTTCGACACGATCGAGGCGCTCGCGCGCGGGACGCTCGAGACCGGTCGCACGTCCCGCTTCTCCCTCAAGAACGGCGGTGTCGGCCTCGGCACGATCAGCGCGGCCGTGCCCAGCTCTTTCAAGGCCGAGCTCGAGGACGTCAGGGCCGGGATCATTGCCGGGAAGATCCCGATCACGAGCTCGGTCAAATAGCGCTCTCGCTCTGTATCGAAACCCAGACTGTCCCGTCCAGAAATGCCACGTCGGTCGGCGCGTGGCCGAGCGAAATGAGGCCCACAACTCGACCGTCCTGCGGGTCGATCTGGACGACGGTGCCGTCGGCGTTGTTGGCCGCGAGTACCACCCCGTCCGTCGCGCACATGCCCACGAGCCCTCCGCCGACCGGGGTCGTCTGAGTCACCGTTCCTGTGTCCGGGTTGATGCGCCAGACCTGTCCTCGCGTGTCAGAGACCCAGACAGCCTGCCTGCCGGCGGTCAACGCGACGGGGTCCCCGATGGCCACCTCGGCTGTGGCTGTGTTCGTGTGCGGCTCGATCCGCAGGGCTCGGCCGGCGGTTGTCGCGACCCAGAGTACTTCCTGCCCCAGTGCCACGCCGACCGGTACATGACCGACGTCGATGATCGCGGAGGGCTCGTTCGTGGTTGGGTCGACGCGGAGCACGTGGTGAGGACCCGTGGCGATCCAGACGGACTCGTCATCGGCGTCGACAGCGTAGGTTGGGTTCCAGACAAGGTCGCTCGTGCCCCTCAGGTCGATTGTCTCGACGACGGTGTCAGCGCTGGGATCGATGCGAGAGACTGTGCCGGCGCTCCCGTTTGCCACCCAGACCGCATCGGTGGAGACAGCGAGGTCTATGGCCGGTGCTCCGATTCCGATCGTCCTGATGACTTCGTGGCGATCTGGATCGATGCGGGAGACCGTTCCATCGTCTGCGTTGGCGACCCAGACCGAGCCGTGCCCGATTGCGATGGCGACAGGCCTTCGGCCCACGGGCACGTGGCCCACGATTCGGGAGCGCTGCGGATCGATCACGGCGACTGAGTCGGGAGGAACGTGCGCCTCGGTATGTGACGACACTCGGCGGCGCGGTGCGACAGAGGGTCGGTTGACCCCGTCGAGGTCTGGATCCTGTGCGAGGATCGACTGCTCCAGCCGCTGGAGCTCGGGGCCGGGCTCGAGCCCCAGTTCGCCTGCCAGCACCCTACGACCGTCACGGTAGACCTGGAGCGCATCGGCCTGCCGGCCGGTGCGGTAGAGCGCGAGCATCAAGGACGCCCGTAGGCGCTCTCGCATTGGGTTCTCTGCGACGAGTTCGTCGAGTCCCGCAACAACCTCGGTGTTGCGGCCGAGTTGGAGGAGCGCGTGGGCCTGGTCTTCTAGAGCGCCGAGACGGAGGTCCTCGAGACGGTGAATCTCTCCCTGCGCGAAGTCGTCGAAGGCGAAATCCGCGAGCGCGTGACCCCTCCAGAGGCCCAGCGCCTCTTCCAACGCCGTTGCGGCCTCGGCAATTGCTCCCTCCTCAAGGGCCCTGGAGCCGCCCGACGCTAGCTGCTGGAACCGGATTGCGTCGACAGCGTGGGCATCCACCCGCAAGACGTACCCGGGCGCGCGTGTGAGCAGAAGCCCATCACTCCCGCCCGCGTCCCGGCCCGGTTCGAGAATGCGGCGGAGGTGCGAAACGTAGCCTTGGACGGCCTTCGCGGCAGTTTCGGGCGGTTGATCGCCCCAGAGCGCCTCGACGATTCGGTCGGTCGAAACCACCTCGCCGCGATTGATGAGAAGGAGGACGAGGAGCGACCGTTCACGCCCCGCCGGTATCCGGATCTCGCTGCCTTCCGCATCGCGGATGCCGAACGGACCGAGGATGTCGAAATTCACGTCACCATCCCTGGCGAGCCAGCCTACCAGCCTGGGCAACCCGTCCATACCGGCGCCTTACCAAGCCAAACCGATCTCTGGGCGGCATTGCCAAGACTTGTCGAATTCCGGGCCGCCATAGTGGCGCCGGGCGACAAGGGAGGGCATCGTGTTCGGACAGAAGCTTGCCATTACCATCGTCATCGTCGTCGCCGTGGCGATCTCGGGCGTCGCGCTCGCCGGAGGAACGGTCAGAACGGACCGGGTGGAGCCCGGATGGCAGAAGGCGCTCGCAATCCGCAGCGAAGCCCTCAACCGGAAGTACCACCTCGGCCTCTCTGAGCAGCGGGCGGCCGCAGAGGCGACACCAGAGTGGGCCCAGGCGCTCGCAATCCGCAGCGAAGCCCTCAATCGGAAGTACCACCTGGGGAGACAAGCCGGAGCGTGATTTCTGGTGAATCCAAACGGCAAGCTAGCCAGCCACAGCGCTTCGGCGGGGGATGGGATGCGAACCATCCCCCGCCGGCTAGAGGGCATTTCACCCTGTCCATCGGCTGTTATTGGAGGTTCCACGCCTGCTCCGCAATCGCACAATTGCTCGCGGGTTAACTCCGATGATCGAGGGTCAGGTGGCGGAGAGAACCGTACCGGCGAGGATGACGACACGGATCAACGGTTTTCCCTGGGACACCCTTGCCACAATCGTGCCACAGTGTGCCGCCGTCCCGCGCGGCCTCGAACGGTCTCAGGCGGCAAGCCGATTCGAAACGGTACGACTGCAGAGCCCGCCGCCACGCCTCCGAGGAAGCCGGCGAGGGCTTAACGGAGCGGCGCCGGAGTCGAACCGACCGAGCGTGGGGTTACCACACCGCACAGGTTTTGAAGACCCGCTGGGCCACCGGGCCCATGCCGCTCCGCGACAGAGGCTACCGGTGGTCCGGGGTCGGGCAGAGCGGCGGGCTACGCGGCCTGGGCCGGCGCTCCCTTGTAGGTGTCGCTGCCGAAGCCGAGGATCAGGGCGAAGATCGGCGTCAGGAAGATCAGACCGATCGCGAAGCCGGTGCCACGTCCGAAGACCTTGGCGAGGTCGATGGCCACGATGATCCAGATGATGAAGCCAACGAACGGGATGAGCATGAGCAGCACCCACCACCACTCTCGGCCGACGATCTTCAACAGGATGACGATGTTGTAGATCGGGATAATCGACTTCCAGCCGGCCTCGCCAGCTTTCTCGAACATCATCCACCAACCCGCAATCACCGCGATGATGAATGCGAGATAGATGATCCACCAGATTCCGTTCATTTCGTGCGCCTCCAAGCAGGGATACCGAGTCAGCCTGATCATGGTTTGTCAGGCGGACGACGCGCCGCTCGGGAAGTAGGATCGCGCCATGCCGCACATCCGACTGACGGAGCCTGACGAGGCCTCAGGGCTCCTCGCCTCCGAGTACGACGCCGCAATCGGTCGCGCCGGGAAGATCTTCAACATCGTCAAGGCGATGAGTCCCCGCCCGGAGACGCTCCAGGCCTCGATGGCGATGTACAAGACGATCATGTTCGGGCCTTCGGGCCTGAGCCGAGCCGAGCGGGAGCTACTCGCGACAGTCACCTCGAGCGCCAACGACTGCCACTACTGAACGCTTTCGCACGCAGACGACCTCCGTGCTGAGGGCGCAGATGACGAACTCGCGCGACATGCGGCGCACGACTACGGCAAGGCCGACCTGGAGCCACGCGTGCGGGCTCTGTGCGACTACGCCGTCAAGCTGACGAAGGCGCCATCGTCTGTCGGCCTCGCCGACGCGGACGAACTCCGCAACCACGGCTGGGACGACACGGCCATCCACGACGCCATCCAGGTGATCTCGTACTTCAACTACATCAACCGCGTGGCAGAAGGTGTCGGAGTCGAGGACGAACCGGACTGGGCGGGGCGCATCACCTAGTCCGCAGGAAAGCGACGGTGCCTTCAGCCGCTCGCCGCGCCTCGCCGCAGCACTCTGCGGTCGCCAAGGCGGCGCGTGACGCCGTCCTGGTCGAGTCGCTCGAGCAGCAGTTGAGCGTCACGGCGGCCGACACCCGCGAGGTCGCGGAAGCGGGCAAGAACAATCTCTCCGGCTGCGCCACACTCCACCACAACGAGCTCTCGGGCACGCTCGTACGCTGCGGCCGAGACAACGAACCCGTCGCCGACGCGCACGAGGTCGCCTTCCGCCTCGAGGAACCGGGCAAGCTCTGGATCATCGGGCTTGATGGCCGCGAGTCCGCTGCCCTCGAGGACCCGGCGCAGTGCCTCGGCCGCCTCGGCTCGCTCCCCGAGCGATGCCGCGACCCCGGGCAGGTAGGCGATCGCTCCCCGCCGCTCGACCGGTAAGAACGGCAACACGGCTCCTGCCCACGGCTCTGCCGGAAGCAACTCCGCCACCGCAAGCCCCGGCTCGAGTGGAGACTCGTCGGCTCGCCTGCGCAGACGTGCTGCTACGGCGTCGCTCGTCTCGTCGAGCCACTCCTGCGAGAACGCCCAACCCCCTGCCTGGATCACCGCGGCAAGCCCCTCCTCGAGCTCGGCCGGCGAGAGCAGCCCGCGGGCGGCGAGTGAGTCGATCGAGACGGGAGTGGTGACGGTGGCCGAGATGATCGACGCCGGATCGCCCTGCTCGAGGAGCTCGAGCCGTTCAGCCACGAGGCGTCGTGGCGGAGCGGGATCGAGCACGGTCGCCCCGCCGAGCGTCGTCTCCCCCCGCAGGACGACTCTGTCGCCACGCGCGGCGACAACAGGCGCCTCGAGTCGAAGCTGGGCCAGGCGGCCGCCGACGCGAGCGATGCGGGCAGGAATGCGAGACGTGCCGTGATGGACGGAGACGCGCGCGCCGCTCTCGATCGGCACGAGCTCCTGGAGCTCGACATCGAGGCGGTACGAGATCGGAAAGGCATGCGGCGAGACGAGCGCGTCGCCGCGGTGGAGCTCGTCCCGCTCGATTCCGGGAAGGCCGAGCGCGACTCGCTCGCCCGCGCTTGCGTGCTCGACGGCCGCATCGTGGACCTGCACGGAGCGCACGCGGACATCGCCCCCGCGCGGCGCGATCCGCAACGTGTCGCCTTCGGCGATCGTTCCTGACCACAGCGTCCCGGTGGCAACCGTTCCGATCCCGCGCAGCGTGAAGACACGGTCGACGTAGAGCCGGACGAGACCATCCACGTCGCGCGCGGGCGACTCGTCAGCGACACGCCCAAGCGCCGCCCGGAGGTCGTCGAGCCCTGCTCCGGTCTTGGCGCTCACCGCAATGACCTCGACTCCCGGGACAAGGTCTCGCGCTTCCTCGATGCCGATCTCGAGGGTCTCCTCGTCGACGAGGTCCGCCTTCGTGAGAGCGACAACGCCCCGCTCGACTCCGAGGAGCCGCAAAATCGCGAGATGTTCGAGCGTCTGCGGACGCGCACCCTCGGCCGCATCGACGATGAGCAGGAACATGTCGATCCCGGTCGCGCCCGCCACCATCGTGCGCACGAACCGCTCGTGGCCGGGAACGTCGATCAGCGAAAGTCGACGGCCGTCGGGCAGCTCGAGCGGCGCGTAGCCGAGGTCGATCGAGATCCCTCGGCGCTGCTCCTCGGGGAGCCTGTCTGTGTCCTTGCCCGTGAGCGCCCGCACGAGCCACGTCTTGCCGTGGTCGATGTGGCCGGCGGTCCCGACGGTGAGCGCCACTAAAGGTCCGTGCGTGCGGCCGAGACGGCCTCTGCAACCTCGTCGACCTCGTCGGCGGTGAGCGCCCGGACATCGAGGAGCAGGCGGCCGTCGCGCACGATCCCGACCACGGGCGGGTCGCCGAGGCGAAGCGGGTCGAAGAGCTCCTCCTCGATCGCGCAGGCGAAACTCGGGAGCTCGGCGAGTGGGAGCGCGCCGCCGCCCGCCTTCGCAACGGTCTCCTCGACCTCGCCGCCGACGAGCTCCGCCAAGCGTTCCGCGCGTTTCCTCACCGACGCGGCCGGCTCGTCGAGCATGCGCAGAACCGGGATCTCGGCGCGCGCGCGCGCAGGGTCGAGCGCGAGCGCAAGCGTTCCTTCGAGCGCAGCCAGCGTGAGCTTGTCTGCCCGCAAAGCACGCTGTAGAGGGTGGCGACGCAGGCGCTCGATGAGATCTGCTCGGCCGACGAGGATCCCAGCCTGCGGGCCGCCGAGGAGCTTGTCACCCGAGAAGCAGACGAGATCGGTACCGGCGGCGAGACTCGCGGCGGCCGTCGACTCGTCGCCGATCGCCGTGAGCGCGCCGGAGCCGAGATCGTCGACGAGCGGGAGCCCCGCCTTTCTCGCGATGGCGGCGAGCTCGTGGAGCGACGGCTGCTCCGTGAAGCCGACGACTCGGAAGTTCGCCTGGTGGACGCGGAGGATGAGCGCTGTGTCGGGGCCGATCGCACGCTCGTAATCGGCGGCGCGCGTGCGGTTGGTCGAGCCTACTTCGACGAGCCGAGCCCCCGAGCGAGCGAGGACGTCGGGAATGCGGAAGCCGTCGCCGATCTCGATCAGCTCACCGCGCGAGACGAGCACCTCGCGGCCCTCCGCAAGCGCGGCGAGAGCGAGCATCACCGCTGCGGCGTTGTTGTTGACGACGAGAGACGCCTCTCCACCGATGATCTCGCGCAGCAACACGGTGAGATGATCCTGGCGCGAGCCCCGGGCGCCCGCTTCCAGGTCGTACTCGAGATTCGAGTAGCTCCCACCCACCTCGACGACACGTTCGAGCGCCGCCTGCGCAAGTGGCGCACGCCCGAGGTTCGTATGAATGAGAACGCCGCTCGCGTTCAGCACGCGGCGCAACGACGGTCGGCCGGCCGCGGCGAGCTCCGCGCGGGTTGCCTCGACGAGGTCGCCCGGGTCACGACCCTCCCTGATTGCGGCGCGAGCGCGCTCGAGGACAGCGCGCGCTGCCACCACGACGAGCGCATGCGAGGAATCGGTCAGGCGAGAGTCGGCAACAAGCCGGTCGACAGACGGAAGCGTTCGGAGTGAGGGCGCCACACCCGAAGTGTAGGTGGATGGGTGCGCCTCCAGGCTGCCCTGAGGGTCGCGAGGGATCGGGGAGGCACGTTCCCCGGCGCCGCACACAAACCCGGTAGGGCTGAAGCTGTGTAGCGATCTACAGGGCGGGCAGAACTTCAGCGAGCAGAGCCGTCAGCCGGCCTTGAGCCTGCGCGCCCATGCGGAGCACGTGCTCGGCGTCGAGAGGCTCCGGCAGGATGCCCGCCGCCATGTTCGTTACGCACGAGATGGTAAGGCAGCGAAGCCCCATGTGGCGGGCTGCGAGCACCTCGGGCACCGTCGACATGCCGACGAGATCGGCGCCGAGAACCCGGATCATCCGGATCTCGGCCGGCGTCTCAAACGCAGGCCCGAGCCAGGCGGCGTAGACGCCCTCCGAGAGCGTCTGGCCGACGCGCGCCGCCGCTTCATGCGTGAGAGCACGCAAGGCAGGATCGTACGCGTTGCTCATGTCCGGGAAACGAGGGCCGAGCGTGTCGTCGTTCGGCCCGATCAGCGGCGATGTCCCCTGAAGGTTGAGATGGTCGGAGACGAGCACGAGATCGCCGGGCCGGAGATCTTCCCGCACCCCACCGCACGCGTTCGTGACGACGAGCACCTCGGACCCGAGCCGTCCGAGCACGCGCACGCCGAAGACAGCCTTTTCGGCGCTGTGGCCCTCGTAAAGATGTGCCCGCCCCTTCATGACCGCGAGCGGAACGCCCGCGAACGTACCGATCACGAGCGTGCCCGAGTGCCCGAGCGCAGTGGAGACGGGCCAGCCGGGGATCTCCCCGTACGGAATCTCGACCCCATCCTCGACGGCCCCCGCGAAGCCGCCGAGACCCGAGCCGAGAATCACCGTGGCGCGAGGCACGAGCGGCGTTCTCTCGCGGATCGCCGTCACGGCCGCGTCGATCATGCCGACCCCTCGGCGACGCGGGCGTCATAGCGAGAAACGACACAGTCGACTGCCTCGGAAGGCAGGTCCGTAACGTGCACGAGGTCGAGATCGGCCGCGGCGATCAGGCCGTCCTCGAGCATGCGGGTCCGGATCCAGTCGAGCATCGGCGACCAGTATGAGGCGTCGAAGAGCACGACGGGGAAGCCACCGATCTTGCGGGTCTGGATGAGCGTGAGCGACTCGAACAGCTCGTCGAGCGTGCCGAATCCGCCGGGGAAGATGACGAACCCCTCGGCCGCCTTCACGAACATCGTCTTGCGCGCGTAGAAGTGGTTGAACGTCATCGAGAGGTCGCAGTACGGGTTGAGCCCCTGCTCGTGGGAGAGCTCGATGTTGAAGCCGACCGAGAGCCCACCGGCCTCCTGGCAGCCACGGTTGGCCGCCTCCATCACGCCCGGCCCGCCCCCCGTGACGACGGCGAAGTCATCGGCGGCGAAGAGGGCTCCGGTCTCACGAGCAAGCCGGTACACGGAGTTCTCCTCCCCGACGCGTGCCGAGCCGAAGATCGATACTGCCGGCCGGTCGATCTGCTGCACCAGCTGGAAGCCACCGAGGAACTCCGAGGCGATCAGCGAGACATCGCTTGCGAGCGTCTCATGTCGGCGCCTCAGGAGCCGTCGGTCGAACTCGCCGGGCCTCACAGGCGCGTCTGCGGGACGTGGGAGGCCACCATGCCGAGCGCGAGTGCGGCGATGAGAGCGACCGTGTACGCCGCCACGATCGTCCCGAGTCGCCGCGCGTCCGCCGGGTTCGGGCGGCCACCGCCCGCCTTGAGAACGCGCCAGGCACGAAGAATATGGCCGCCGTCGAGGAATCCGATCGGGATCAGGTTGATGAGGTTGAGCATGAATCCGAAGTACGCGAGCGCTCGGAAGAGGTCGGAATCGACGGCGGTGCCGTAGATGAGGCACGCGAGCGCGGCGACGCCGCCGGCGGCGGGGCCTGCGACCGAGACGAGCGCATTCCGCCAGGGGTCGAACGGCTGATTCCGGAGAGCGACGTAGGCGCCGAGGAACGGGATGAAGACCGGGATCTGTGGGTTGAGGCCCTGCCGCTTCGCCTCGACGTAATGCCCCAGCTCGTGCACGAGGATAAGGAGGACGAACCCGACCGCGAAGCGCCAGCCCCAGATCAGCGCGTACCCACCCACGGCAACGAAGATGCCGAGGAACTTCAGCGCGCCGGCAACCTTGAGGAGCACTGCACCGGTGACGAGGAACGGCGCGACGATACGACCCAGGCCGGCGCGACGGGGTCGAGCTGCGGACTCCTCCGGGAGCAGACCGCTCATGACGGACGCAACCCGGGCGACGAGCTGCCGCCTGCCGCCATGACCCGATGGGTGCTCATGAGCCCTGACCGATCCATTCCTCACCGCCGACGTAGATCTCCTTCTTCCAGAGAGGGATCGAGGCCTTGAGCGTGTCGATCGCCTCGGCGCACGCAGCGAGGGCGTCGCCCCGGTGAGCCGACGAGACAGCGATGACGACACTCGTTTCGCCGATCCCCACGATGCCGACGCGATGGTGGATGGCGATCTCGATCAGCGAGTGCCGCGTCTTCAGGTCGGCGGCGAGCCGCTCCATCTCCGCCTCTGCCATTCCCTCGTAGGCCTCGTACTCGAGCCGCACCACCTCGCGGCCGCGCGAACGCGCGCGCGTCGTTCCGGTGAACGTGGCAATCGCGCCCGCGTCGTCGGATGCCACCTCCCGAACGGCATCATCGAGCGAAAGCTGGAGCTCGGAGAGCCGGAACGCGCCGCCCGAAACGGGAGGGATCAGCGCCACCTCGTCACCCTCGGAGAGCGCTGTGTCGGACTCGGCATAGCTCTTGTTGATCGCCACGAGCAAGCCTGCGGGTTCCTCTCCGAGGTCGAGAGCCGACCAGACGTCCGCGGCAACGGCCCCGGCAGGGACGTCGAGCTCGAGCGCGCGCGTCCCGGCGAGCTCACGGAGTCCTGCAAACAGGCGAACTGTGACCTTCATGAGGTCAGGGTATCCGCCGTGGCTTGCGGAACGTGGGGGCTGTCATGTTACATCTGGCGTATGGCGACGATGCTCCCGCGCACGAACCTCAACGAGCAGGTCTACGGAACGCTGCGCAACCGTGTTCTGCAGCGTGATCCCGGACCAGGTGTGAAGCTGAGCCTGCACGAGCTCGCGACCGAGCTCGGCGTCTCACGCAGCCCCGTGCACCACGCGCTGACCCGCCTCGTCTCCGAGGGCTTGCTGACCGTCAAGGCCCGCCGCGGCTACTACGTGACGCCGGTCACACCGGAGACGGTTGGGGACGGGTACGACGTCCGTCTCGCGCTCGAGCTGCACGCTGCGGAGCGCACTGTCGGCCTCGTCCCGCCCGCACAGCTCGCCCGGTCTCGGGAGCTGATGGAGGAGTCTGAGCAGGCGATCTCCCAGGGGGACTGGGACGCGGCCAACGCCGCATTCCACGAGTTCCAGATCGACCTCGCGGGCAACGGGATGCTCTCGCACGTGTATCGCCAGCTCTCGGTGAATCTGATGATGCAGGTGATCCGCGGCGGCAAGCTCGAGGGCGGCGAGTTCCTCGCCCGCGAGCATCGCGCGATCGTCGACGGCTTCGACGCGAGCGACCTCGCCGCGACGCAGCTGGCGATTCGAGCGCACATCGAGTCGGGCAAGCGAATCGCCCTCGAGGCGATCGAGCGCGCCGGCGGGGTGCTGTAGGTGCCGACTCGCCGCCGGCGTAGGATCGAGAGATGGCCAGCACTCCCGACCGTCCGCAATCCGGTTCCGAAATCGACGTAAAGCCGTTCTACCGAGCAGCCGACGCACCCGCTGACGAGCCGGCGCCGCCCGGAGCCTTCCCGTTCACTCGCGGGCCGTATCCGGACATGTACCGGGGCCGGCCGTGGACGATGCGGCAGTACGCCGGGTTCGCCTCGGCGGAGGAGTCGAACGAACGCTATCGCTACCTCCTCGCACAGGGGCAAACGGGGCTGTCGGTCGCCTTCGACCTCCCAACGCAGCTGGGCTACGACTCGGACGACGCCGTCGCTGTCGGCGAGGTGGGCCGCACCGGCGTCGCGATCGACTCGCTGGTCGACATGGAGCTTCTGCTCGGTGGGCTTCCGCTGGACGAGGTCTCCACGTCGATGACGATCAACGCCCCGGCTGCGTTGCTCCTTCTGCTCTACGAGCTCGTGGCTGAGAGGCAAGGCGTTCCCGGAACGGCGCTCCGCGGGACGGTACAGAACGACATCCTCAAGGAGTACATCGCGCGGGGCAACTACATCTTCCCGCCGCGTCCGTCGATGCGCCTGACGACCGATCTCTTCGCCTACTGCGAGGAGCGGATCCCGAACTGGAACACGATCTCGATCTCCGGGTACCACATTCGCGAGGCAGGATCGACTGCAGCACAGGAGCTTGCGTTCACGCTCGCGAACGGAATCGCGTACTGCGACGCCGCCGTCGCGGCCGGCCTCTCGCCGGACGCTTTCGGAGCACGGCTATCGTTCTTTTTCAACGCGCACAACGACTTCTTCGTCGAGGTGGCGAAGTTCAGGGCTGCGCGCACGATGTGGGCAACGATCATGCGCGACCGGTTCGGCGCGACCACCGCGAAGGCGCAGGCGCTCCGGTTCCACGCGCAGACCGGCGGCTCGACGCTGACAGCGCAACAGCCGGAGAACAACGTCGTCCGCGTGGCGATCCAGGCGCTCTCGGCCGTCTGCGGTGGCGCTCAATCGTTGCACACCAACAGCTTCGACGAGGCGCTCGCGCTCCCGAGCCAGCATGCCGCGACAATCGCCCTGCGCACCCAGCAGATCCTCATGCACGAGGCCGGCACGACGGACACCGCCGACCCGCTCGGCGGCTCCTACTACGTCGAGGCTCTCACCGCAGAGCTCGAGCGCGAGGCGCTCGCGTTGATCGAGCGAATCGACGATCTCGGGGGTGCGGTCGCAGCGGTCGATGCGGGCTTCGTCCAGGGCGAGATCGAGGAGACCGCCTACCGGTTCCAGCAAGCCGTGGAGGCGGGAGGTCGGGTGATCGTTGGCGTGAACGCGTTCACGGACGACTCGTCCGAACGGATCGAGCTTCACCGGGTCGACCCGGCCGGGGAGGAGCGGCAACGCGAGCGCACGGCCGGCGTACGTGCCGGGAGAAACGCCGCCGACGCGTCGAGCGCGCTTGCCCGCGTGCGAGAGACGGCATCCGGCGACGCCAATCTCCTCCCTCCGATGCGCGACGCCCTTCGTGCCCATTGCACGGTCGGCGAGATCTGCCGTGCGCTGCGGGAGCTCTGGGGCACCTACGACGGACGTTGAGCGTCATCAGGCTCAGTAGGCTCCTGCTGTGCGCATCCTGCTCGTCTCGCAGATGTACCCCGGACCGGACACGCCGGCCCTCGGATCCTTCGTCGCCACCCTCGAGCGGGAGCTCGAGGCCCGCGGCCATGAGCTTGCGCGGGCCGTAGTCGATCGTACGGGCGGGCGAAGTCGCCACGCGAGGCTTGCGCTCGACGTCGTACGCGAGGCGCGGCGGTTTCGCCCCGAGGTCGTCTACGCACACTTTCTCGTTCCGGCAGGGCTCCTCGCTGCGATCGCAGGGCGTACGCCGCTCGTCCTGACGGCTCACGGTCAGGATGTCGAGAACGCACGCAACAACCGTGCCGTCCGCGAGGCGACCCGCCTCGCCGTGCGCAGGGCTCATTCCGTCGTCGCGGTCTCCTCGTGGCTGCTCGACCGTCTCGTCGAAGTCGTTCCCGGCGCGCAGCGGAAGAGCACAGTGATCGACTGCGGGGTCGACCTCGAGCGGTTCTCCGTCTGTTCTGCCGAGGCTGCCCGGGCCGAGATCGGATGGTCGCCGGAGGGCACCGCGTTCGTCTGCGTCGGATCGCTCAGCGAACGGAAGAACGTCCTCGGTCTCGCCCGGGCATTCGAGCGCCGAGGGGAAGGATCTCTCGCGTTCGTGGGCGACGGGCCGTTGCGCGGTGCTCTCGAGGGTCGACCAGGCATCCACCTCGAGGGTACGGTCGACCATGGTGCCGTTCCGGCGTGGTTCGCCGCGGCGGACGTCGTCTGCCAGCCAAGCATGATCGAGCCGTTCGGCCTCTCGACCCTGGAAGGGCTTGCATCGGGCCGATCGGTGGTCGCGACACGAATCGGCGGCCCACCCGAGTTCGTCCCGCCCGAGGCCGGCGTGCTCGTCGATCCGGCCGACGACGATGCCCTCGAGGCGGCCCTCGAGAAGGCGGCCGGGCTGCCGCGGCCGAACGTCGCGGCCCGCCACGCCGCCGAGGCGCACGACGTCAGGCGGCAGGCGGAACGGGTGGAGGAGCTCCTGCTTCGCGCGCGTCTAGGTCGGCAAGCCTGAGCTCGACGAGCGGTCCGACTGCATCCTCGAGGCCTGACTCCTTCGCTGCCTCGAGTGCCGCCAGGTAGCTCTCCCGCACCTTCGCCGTCGCGACGCCCTGCTTCAGTCGGGTGTCGCCGGTCACGAGAAGACGCTGGATCTTCGCGCGGCCGTCGTCGGGAGCGCCCATGGGAGGGAGCGTACCGCTGGTACGATCCAGCGGCGATGGTCCCCTTCTTTGCAGTCCTACAGGTTCTCGTCTCGGCGGCGCTCGTGACGCTCGTGCTGATGCATTCCGGCCGTGAAGCCGGTTTCGGTGGCATGGGATTCACGCCGCAGTCGCAGGGAGGAACGCACATCGTCGAGCGCAACCTCACGCGCCTGACGACGTTGATCGCGGTGTTCTTCTTCGTGAACACCGTGATCCTCTACCGACTGCTCGCGTAGTCGGGGTACAATCGCGCCGCGCGCTGGTGGCGGAATTGGTAGACGCGCAAGGTTGAGGGCCTTGTGGGGGCAACCCCGTGGAGGTTCAAGTCCTCTCCAGCGCATGTGATGTTGAGATGGGGGCCAGCTCTTTAGGCCCCCATCTCAACATCGCACGCCGTTCCCGTAGGGGCTAGGCGTCGCCGAGCCCCCGGCGAGGCAAGCCTCGCCCGCGACACGGTCTCGACCAGCGCCCCGATCCGGACTGCATGCGCAAGGTCGGACAGAGCGGCTCTGTACACCGAACCAGGGCGACGCTCACTCGCGCTACCGCGCGGGTGCGCATCGCCCCTACGAGCCGTCAAGTCATTGGCGGTATCAGCCGCCAAAGACTTGACGCTGTCCGGAAGGATCCGTACTCTTGATCACGAACACGTGTTCGGACACCCCACCTCGGAGGCACCATGCTGACCGTACGGCAACAGGAGATCTGGCAGTTTCTCGTCGAGTACACGGATGGCCACGGCTACCCGCCGACCGTTCGCGAGATCGGTCAAGCCGTCGGCCTCGCCTCGCCGTCGACCGTGCATGCGCACCTCGCAAACCTCGAGCGTGCAGGCCTGCTGAAACGCGATCCGTCGAAGCCGCGCGCGCTCGACCTGATCGGACACCGCACGATGGCGCCCCCGGTGCCCGTGTCGCAGCCGGTGGAGGAGATCCAGCGACTGCCGCTGCTCGGCCAGATCGCGGCCGGCTCGCCGCTGCTCGCGGAGGAGAACGTCGAGGAGCGCATCGCGGTTCCGGAGCCGCTCGGGCGTAGCGCCGACTTTCTCCTCACCGTCCGCGGCGACTCGATGATCGAGGCGGGCATCCTCGACGGCGACACGCTTGTCGTACGCAAGCAGGAGGACGCCTCCAACGGCGATGTCGTCGTGGCGCTCGTCGGTGACGACGAGGGAGCCAACGAGGCGACCGTGAAGACGTTCTACCGCGAGAGCGGTCGGATCCGCCTGCAGCCCGAGAACAGTGCCCTCGAGCCGATCTATGCCGATCACGTCCAGGTGATGGGCAAAGTCGTAGGGGTGTTCCGAAGCCTGCGATGACCGTTACGCCCCTCGCCCGGACGCTCGACCAGGAGCTCGTCGCACTCGCGCGCGGAGCGAGTCTCGCCTGCCCCGTGTGCAGCGAGTTCGTGTTGCACATGTCGGGTGCGTACGGCCTGGCCATCGCGTGCCCCGAGTGCAAGTCCATCCTCGCTGAGGGGCACGCCGTCCCGGAGCTCGCGCTCCCGACGGTCGCACACACCGGCTGATCGAGACCAAGCGGGCGACCGGCTTAGCCCGATCGGTAATGCCTCGGTGCCCGCCTTCGACACCGCGCCGTTACAGCCCGAACGCGCTACCCTCGGTGGCGCAGGCCGGGTGACCGCGGGCGTGCCGCTTCGGCGCAACGCTCGAGGAAAGTCCGGACACCGAAGGGCAGGACGCTGGGGAAACCCCAGACGGCGAAAGCCGATGGACAGTGGCACAGAAAGGAGACCGCCGGTGCAGTGGCTGGTGACAGCTTCGGCTCCGGTAAGGGTGAAACGGTGGGGTAAGAGCCCACCAGCGCCGTGGTGACACGGCGGCTAGCCAAACCCCGTCCGGTGCAAGGCGAAGCAGGTTCCGTTGACGCGGCCCGCCGAGGAACCGGG
>NZ_JBDSNT010000035.1:0-5178 GCF_039915195.1 Gaiella sp. | reverse complement strand
TCGAAGCGTGACGCGCGCGACGGGCGCCGAGCGTGCGGTGCTGGTTGCCGTTGCGCTCGGCGCCCTTCTCGCACCTCTCAACTCGACGATGATCGCGGTTGCGTTGCCGGACATTGTCGACGATTTCGACTCGTCGATCGGCACCGTTGGCTGGCTCGTCACCTCGTACCTGCTCGCTCTCGCTGTTGTCCAGCCGGTCGCAGGGAAGCTCGGCGATCGACACGGCCGGCACCCCTTCATAGTCGGTGGGCTCGCCGTCTTCGGGGTCGCCTCGCTCGGTGCTGCGCTGGCGCCGAGTCTTCCGTTCCTGATCGGCTTCCGTGTCGCCCAGGCGGTCTCGGGCGCCGTGGTCTTTCCGAACGGAGCGGGCCTGATCCGGGAGCTCGTCCCTGCCAGTCGCCGCGGCGGGGCGTTCGGCATCGTGGGCGCATCGATTGCCCTCGCGGCAGGACTCGGGCCTCTCATCGGAGGGGTTCTCGTCGGCATCGGAGGCTGGCGAGCGATCTTCCTCGTCAACGTCCCGTTCGTCGTAGCGGCGCTCGCGATTGCCTGGCGGGCCGTGCCCCGAAGTCCCGGCGTGGTGCCCGAGACGGCGTTCGACTGGCTTGGCGCGGCGCTTCTCGCCGCCGTCCTGGGCGGCTCGGCAGCGCTCGTCATCGAGAGCGCACACGCCCCTCTGGCGCTCGCCCCTGGGGTTCCCGCGCTGATCATCCTCTCCGTCGTCTTCGTGCGGCGTGAGTTGAGACACCCCGACCCCGTCTTTCAGCCACGCTTCTTCCGGATCCGCCCCTTTGCAGCGGCGAACGCGGGCATCTCCTCGAGCAACCTGGCCTTCTACACGGTTCTGCTCGCGACGCCAATCTTGCTCACGCGGCACCTCGACTGGTCGAGCCTGCAGGTCGGCGTCGCTCTCGCACTGCTCTCCGCGCCGATGGTCGTCTTCTCTCCGATCGGTGGCCGGCTGGCTGACCGCTACGGCCGGCGAATCCCGGCTGTCGGTGGCTGCGTCGCACTCACCGGCGGGATCGTCCCGCTGGCGATTTCTCCCGGCCTCGACACGCTCGTGCTGCTGCCGTGCCTTCTGCTGATGGGCTCTGGCGTGGGACTCTCGACGGCGGGCCTCCAGGCGTCAGCGATCGAGGCGCTCGAGCCCTCCCAGGCCGGTGTCGCCGCCGGACTGTTCTCGACCTCGCGCTACATCGGGAGCTTCGCCGGCTCGATCGCTCTCGCACGGTTGCTCGACGAGGGAGAGGGGCTTTCCGGATTTCACGCCGTCTTCGTGATCGCTCTCGCTGGGGCCGTCATCTCCGTGCTCGTGACGCTCGCCCTTCCCAGAAGGCGAGTCGTTCTCTAGGCGGATGCGGTCGCGGCCGCTTGCGAGCGGCGCGCCACCTCGGCGCGCACGGCGGGCGCCACCTCGGTGGCGTACAGCTCGATCGCACGCATCGTCTTCGAGTGATCGAGGCTACTGAGGTAGAGAAGAAAGCGCTGGTGGCCAAAGATCTCGTGTTGGAAGAGGATCTTCTCGACGACCTCCTGTGGGCTGCCGACGAAGTTCGCGCCGCGGAGCGTACGCGTCGCCTCGAAATCGTCCCGGCTCATGGGCGGCCAGCCACGCTCCCGCCCGATCTTCGTCATCATCGCGTCGAACTGCGGCCAGGAGGTATCGGCCGCCGCCTGAGACGTGTCCGCGATGAATCCATGCGAGTTGATGCTCAGTGCCGGAGCAGCGTGGCCCGACTCGAGGGCGGCGCGCTGGTGAATCTCGGCGAAGGGCGCAAAGCGTTCGGGTAGTCCGCCGATGATCGCGAGCGCCATCGGGAGTCCTAGCGATCCGGCCCGGGCGGCGGACGCGGGGTTTCCTCCGACTGCGATCCAGACCGGGAGGGGATCCTGCGCGGGCCGCGGGTAGATCCCCACGTCCTCGAGCGGAGGACGAAGCCGGCCGGACCAGGTGACGCGCTCGACGTCGCGCAGCCGGAGCAGGAGGTCGAGTTTCTCGGCGAACAGCTCGTCGTAGTGGGCCAGGTCGTAGCCGAACAGGGGAAAGGATTCGATGAACGAGCCACGGCCGGCCATGATCTCGGCGCGCCCGCCGGAGAGCAGGTCGAGGGTCGAGAACTGCTGGAACACCCGCACGGGATCGTCCGAGCTGAGCACTGTGACAGCGCTACTCAGCCGGATGCGCGACGTACGTTCGGCCGCTGCAGCGAGCGTCACGACTGGCGCAGAGACCGCAAAGTCAGGCCGGTGATGCTCGCCGATCGCGAAGACATCGAGGCCGGCCTCGTCCGCGAGCGTGGCCTCCTCCATGAGGTTGCGCAGGCGCACGGCGGGCGAGATCGCACGACCCGTCGCCGGATCGGGCGTGAGCTCCGCGAAGGTGTAGAGGCCGAGTTCCATTTTTTACTTGAGTCCACAAGTAAGCGTAGCAAGGCGTGGTAGTTCTGGCCGAGCAGCGATTCTAAAGTCCTTCAGAAAGCGGGAGGCGCGCTCGGCCGCAGCGTGCGGCGCCGTGTGAGCGACCGCTCTCGTCGTGCCACAAGGGCGCGCGAGCAGGTGACGATGTTTTCGTTGTCTCCGTGTGCAACCGCGAGCGTCACGCGGTCGCCGTCGCTCTCGAGCACTCGAGCGCGAGAACCGATCTCGAGGACGGAACCCTTCCCATCGCACCGAAGCTCGGCGAGGAGGTAGACCACATCATTGTCTGGGCTGTCGGCGCTCGGTCTCATTGTGAGACTGACGGAATTGACCGTTTGTCCCGTATCTCCTTCCCCACAGGTGAGTCAGCCATGGGCGCTTGCACACATACACTGAGAGGAGATGCAACGGCCGAGGCTCGTGGGAATCAACCATGTCGCGCTCGAGGTCGGCGACATCGACGAGGCGCTCGCGTTCTACGGCAGCATCTTCGATCTCGTACTTCGGGGCCGGTCGACGCAGATGGCGTTCATCGACATCGGCGACCAGTTTGTCGCGCTCTCTCGTGGCCGCACGCAGGCCGCCGACGCGCACCGTCACTTCGGCCTCGTTGTCGACGACCGGAATGCGACGCGCGCGGCGCTCGACTCAGCAGGGGTCGACGTGCTCCCCGGCCGGGGTCTCGACTTCAGGGATCCCTGGGGCAATCTCGTCCAGATCGTGCAGTACGACGAGGTTCAGTTTCTGAAGGCCGATCAGGTGTTGCGGGTGCTCGGCGTCGAGCCGGGCAAGACCGAACAGGCTCGTTCGGAGCTGCGCGCGAAGGGCATTGACGCCGGCTAGGGTCTACGCCGTCGACCAGGGGTTCGGGCGCAGAGTCCGGCGCGAGGAGAGCGACCGCCGCTGCCGTGCGACGAGAGCGCGCGAGCAGGTGACGATGCCCTCGAAGCGTCCGTAGCCGACGGCGAGCGTGAGCCGGTCGCCGTCGGCCTCGAGCACGCGTGCACGCGAGCCGATCTCGTGGACGGGCCCGTGCTCGGCGGAGCGGAGCTCGGCGAGCAGGTAGACCACTTCTCCCCCGACGGTGATGTCTTCAGCGCCCACGGTGGAAGAGACGGATGGACGCGCCCGGGGTTGGGAACCTTCACCCAATGCTTACGAACACGGAGGCGCGCCGTCGACGTGCAATGATCGCAGGGAGACCGTGGTAGCCACCCGCAGCCGCGTTGCAGACGAGGAGAGCAGTGTGAGCAGTCCGGGGTACGACGAGCTGTGCGACTCCCACGCGTGGGCCGTACCCGCTCGCTACAACATCGCGGCCGATGTCTGCGACAGGCATCCACGCGACAAGGCAGCGATGGTCTGGGAGAGCTTCGACGGTTCCGTTCGTCTCCTCGGCTGGGGTGACCTGCAGGATCTCGCCAACCAGGCGGCGCATACGCTGGCTGCGCACGGCGTGTCTCGTGGAGATCGCGTCGCCGTCGTACTTCCGGCCACCCCCGAAACGGCGGCGATCTTCTTCGGTGTCTGGAAGCTCGGCGCGATCCTTCTCTCGATGTCCGTGCTCTATGGCGACGACGGGATCGAGCACCGCCTCACGGATTCCGATGCCCGGCTTCTCGTCACGGATGCAGACAATGCGCCGCGCTTCGACCGGCCGTGGGCGCCCGACGTCCTCGTTCTCGGGCCGGACACGCTGCGCGAGGCGCGCACCGACTTCATCTGCGCCGATACAGCAGCCGACGACCCGGCCCAGCTCTATTACACATCCGGTACGACGGGGCTTGCGAAGGGCATCGTCCATGCGCACCGCTACATCCTCGGCCACGAGGAGTTCCGCTACTGCCACGAGGTGGAGGACGGCGAGCTGTTTCACGGGATGGGGGAGTGGGCGTGGGCGGCGGGGATCGCACCGTTGCTCGGTCCATGGCGTCTCGGTGCCGTCCAGTGCGTCTACCGGCGCGAAGCCGGTTTCGACCCGGGCAAGCAGCTTGCATTCCTCAGTCGCCACCGGGTGACGAACGTGTTCACAACGCCGACGGCGATGCGCTCGATGATGGCGATAGAGAACGCAGGAATGCGGTATCCGCAGTCGTTCCGCCGCGTCTGCTCGGCGGGCGAACCGCTCAACCCCGAGGCGATCCGCTGGTTCCGCGAGGAGTATGGCGTCACGGTGCTCGATTACTACGGGCTGACCGAGTCCTACCCACTCGTAGCGAACTACCCCGGCATGGAAGTGCGCGAGGGTTCGATGGGCAAGCCGATGCCGGGATGGGATGTGCAGATCCTGGACGAGGGCGAGCAGCCGGTCGCTGTCGGGGAGCGCGGCGAGATCTGCTTGCGCGCACGCTCGAACCCGCATTACCCGCTCGGCTACTGGCGTAACGACGAGGCGGGGGAGGAGGCGTTCGGCGGTGACTGGTTCCACACGAAAGACGCCGCCGTGAAGGACGAGGACGGGTACTACTGGTATGTCGGTCGCGCCGACGACGTGATCATTGCCGCTGGCTACCGGATCGGCCCCTTCGAGGTCGAGTCGGCTTGCCTCGAGCATCCCGCTGTGAGAGAGGCGGCCGCCGTCGCGTCGCCCGATGAGCTCCGCGGCAACGTCGTCAAGGCGTTCATCGTCCTCGCAGACGGCTACGAGTCGTCAGCCGATCTCGCCGCGGAGATCCGGACGTTCGTCCGCGAACGGCTCTCTGCGTATGCCTATCCTCGCCTGATCGAGTTCGTCCCCGATCTGCCAAAGACGCTGAC
>NZ_JBDSNT010000022.1:0-3494 GCF_039915195.1 Gaiella sp. | reverse complement strand
TTGGCGCCAGTGGTGAGACTTCCTGAGGTCAACCCGCCTACGGGCCGGCCGGGCCCGGCCGCGGCCGCAGCCCAGAGCGCAGTCGCGTCACGCACGGTTCGACGCGCCAGGTCCAGGGTGACTCTCGAACCGAGGACCTTCGCCGAGCGATGGCTGGGCTTACGCGGGTAGGCAGCGACAGGGGCGACGATGAACGGAGCGCGCGCGCAGGACGCAGGAACGCGGTCGCCGTCGATCCAAGCGCGGACGGCATGGAGTGCACAGATGGAAGGGTCGGCCGTGACCGTGCTGTGTCCGACGGACGGCACGACCAGGAGTTGGCCATGCGGGAAGCCCGCGATCACCGTTCGAGCGCTCGAGACAGGCGTCCGGAGGTCGAAGCCGCCGTTGACGGCGAGGACAGGCACATCGGGGAGCGGCCCCGTCCCGAGAGCGGGGATCGGTGCGGTGGGGCTTGGCCACTTGACGCAGAAGCTGGCGGCTCCGAGATCGATCGCCCACGGCCCGAAGCCGCCGAGCGAGCCGGCTGGAAGTGCAGCAACAGCGGCCTCGAGCTTCGCAGTCCGCTCCGCCACGGGGGCCGACTTGTCCCACGGGAAATTGCCGTCCGCGCAGTTCGTGGCGGCGTTGAGCCCGGAGCTGAGTTGCTCGGCGGACGATGTCGCGCTGCTGATGGTCAGGTCGTGAAGTCGCAGTAGCGCAGCCGGAGCGCCAGCTCGCGCTGCATGAACTGCAGCCGGGAGGAGTGCAGCGAGGCCCGGATTCAGATCGGACTCGACGAGAATCGACAGCACATCGAGGCCCGAAACGGTGAGCTTTCGCTTCGTGCCGTTCGCGCGCAGGACGCTCCCGGTCACAGGGCGGGCAGCCAGTCCGTTCGCGAGCGCCGTCACTTCCGCTGCGTAATTGGGCGTCGCCGCCCTGCACGCGCTGATGCCGCAGTAGTCCGCGAGTCCGAGCGGGATGTCGCGTAGGACGTTGGCTGCGTACGGATCGGGATAGTTCGTCGGCACAACCGAGTCGAGCAGGAGCCTCTCGACATGGGTCGGGTATCCGAGCGTGTAGGCGAGCGCAAGCTTTGTGCCGTAGGAGATCCCCCAGATCGCGATCTTGTCGACGCCGAGCGCCTGTCGCACGGCTTCCGTGTCGTCGGCGTGGTCACGCGTGCTGTAGAAATCCCGCGCAGGCCCGATGGTCGTCGCGCAACCGAGCGCGAGCGTGTCCTGGTTGACGAATCCCGTCGAGGACTGCAGCGCAGGGCAATCGATGAGACCTGACTTCCCGGTGCCGCGGTTGTCGAAGGCGACGATGCGGTAGCCGGGGAAGAGCGCGCGGAAGAGGAGAGCGCTGTTCTTGTCGCTGATGTCGAACACCGTGGCCGACCCCTGACCCGGCCCGCCCGCGACGAGCATCATCACGCCGCGCTCCTTGCCCTCGGCCGGGATGGACTCGACATGGAGCGTGATCGCCCCGGGAACGACGCCCTTTCGGTCGAGCGGCACGACGACGTCCGAGCACACGAGTCCGTCCGAACCACATGCCGTGGTCACCGAGCGGGTTCCGGCCCGAAACCCCACGGAGGCAAGAAGCGGCGCCCGTTCGGCGGCGCCCGGCGAACCGGAGAGGCGCGGCAGCGGTGCAAGGGGGCCGTCGCGCGGGTCGAGCGTGGCGCCTGCCGCCGCGACGACGGAGGCCACGGCGAGACAGATGACGACGCAGGCCCCCGTGGCACGAAGGGCCTCCCCCATTCGCCTGACGCTCATGTGCTCTCCCTTGGTTGGAGACCGTCAGATCTGCGGACCGGCGGCGGTGACGGCATGTCCCGAATCGCCGGCGAAGCGGGTGAAGTTCTCCCTGAACAGCTGAGCGAGCTCACGCGCCTTCACATCGTACGCACCAGGGTCACCCCACGTCGATCGCGGATCGAGGAGCGCCGACTCCACGCCGGGAACCTCCACCGGCACGTCGAACCCGAAGACCTCGTCGACACGGAACCGAGCTGTGTCGAGCTCCCCCGAGAGCGCGGCGTGCAGGAGTCGGCGCGTCGCCTGGATCGGCATCCGATGACCCGCGCCGTAGGGGCCTCCCGTCCACCCGGTGTTGACGAGCCAGACAGCTGAGCCGTGCTCGTCGAGCTTCTCGCCGAGCATCCGGGCGTAGACCGCAGGTGGTTGCGGCAGAAACGGAGCGCCGAAGCACGTGGAGAACGTGGGCTGTGGCTCCTTGACCCCGATCTCGGTGCCGGCGAGCTTGGCCGTGAAACCGGAGAGGAAGTAGAACAGCGCCTGGTCGCGCGTCAGGCGTGCGATCGGCGGGAGGATTCCGAAGGCGTCGGCAGTGAGCATCACGACCGCGCTCGGATGCCCGGCTCGCTTTGCGGGAAGCGCGTTCGCGATCTGCTCGAGCTTGTAGGCAGCGCGGGTGTTCTCGGTCTTGGCTTCACTGTCGAGGTCGACGACACCCGACTCGTCGATGACGACGTTCTCGAGCACCGTTCCGTAGGTGTGGGTCGTGCGGAAGATCTCCGGTTCCGCCTCGGCGGACAGCCGGATCACCTTCGCGTAGCAGCCACCCTCGATGTTGAACACGCCGCTCGAGCCCCAGCCGTGCTCGTCGTCACCGATGAGTGATCGCTCAGGGTCGGCCGAGAGGGTCGTCTTGCCGGTACCCGAGAGCCCGAAGAAGACCGCAACCTTGCCGTCGGCGCCGACATTGGCCGAGCAATGCATCGGGAAGACACCCTCGAGCGGAAGGCGGTCGTTCATCACCGTGAAGATCGACTTCTTGATCTCCCCCGCGTAGAACGTGCCGCCGACGATCACCTCTGTCCTCGTCGGATGGAGAGCCACGAACGTCCCGGTGCGAGTCCCGTCCTCCTCGGGATTCGCTACGACCTCGGGAGCGTGGAGAACGAGAGCCTGGGGCTCGAACGCTGCGAGGTCGGCCGCCTCCGGCTCGATGAACATGGTCTTTGCGAAGAGCGCGTGATACGGGCTCCCCGTGACGACCCTGACTGCGATCCGATGCGCGGGATCAGCGCCTGCGAACGCGTCGACGACGTAGAGCGGATCCTGCGCGTCGAGGTGGACGACGACCTTGGCCCGGAGCGTGTCGAACTTTTCCTCGGCGAGCGGCACGTTGATGTCACCCCACCAGATCCTGGCATCGGAACCGGGCTCGGAAACGATGAACTTGTCCTTCGGCGACCTCCCGGTGAACTTCCCGGTGTCGACCGCGAGCGGCCCGCCGTGTGCGATGCGCCCGTCGCCGCGCCGGATCGCGTGCTCGTACAGTTGCGCAGTCGACGGCTGCCAGATCACTGCTGCCGCGGGGTCGAGGCCGTGCTGATCGAGGTTGCCTTTCGCTCCGGTCGAGATCGTGGTCATTGCAGCGCCTCCAGCGGGAGTGTCGATGGGAGTCGGGTAGGGGTCGCAGCGCGTCGATTCTCCGCGCGACGCGCGTATGGTACGCACGCTCGGGGCTGCATGACCGGT
>NZ_JBDSNT010000014.1:0-9152 GCF_039915195.1 Gaiella sp. | reverse complement strand
GGCCGGCCCGCCGGCCTGTCTGGGGCGAGGTGGCCGTTGGTCTGCAGCTCGCTGGGTGGTGTTACAAGGATCCGCGATGGAAGAGCATATCGCTGATTCGGCTACGCCACCTCGACGCATCGTTTCTGCAGGCTTCGCCTGATCCTGAAGGGGCCGGCCCGCCGGCCTCTCTGGGACGAGGTGGCCGTTGGTCTGCACCCAGCGAGCTGCACAAGGATCCGCGATGGAAGAGCGTGTCGCGGGATCGCATCGTTTCTGCAGGCTGCGCCTGATCCTGAAGGGGCCGGCCCGCCGGCCTGTCTGGGGCGAGGTGGCCGTTGGTCTGTGGAAGGTTCGCCTCCTCGTTCCAGGCGGGGATGAAGACGACCGTATCGGTGCCGGGAGCCATAGCGCCCAAGGGTACAGCGCGAGAGAATCGATGTCGTGTTAGCGTCGAGGCGTCAGCCTTCGTCCTGAAAGGAGACCGAAGTGTCGGGTATCGACGCCAAGTCGAATGCGATCTACGACCTCGTCGAGGAGGGCTCGGGAGTCGAGCAGCTCGCGACGGGATTCACGTTCACGGAGGGGCCGATCTGGCATCCCACCGAGCAGGTGCTCTATTTCTCCGACATGCCCGCCGACATCCGTCGCAAGGTAACCCTCGACGGCACCGTCACCGAGGTTCGGAATCCGTCGTTCAAGTGCAATGGGATGACCCTCGACCACGATCTCAACCTGCTCGTCTGCGAGCACGTGACGAGCTCGCTCGTCCGTGAGCGACCGGACGGCGTGCGCGAGACGCTTGCGTTCCACTGGCAGGGCAAGTACCTCAACTCCCCGAACGACGTCACCGTCCGCAGCGACGGCACCATCTACTTCTCCGATCCGTGGTACGGCCGGTTCCCCGGTTTCGGGATCGAGCGCGCGCGCGACCTCGGCTGGCAGGGCGTCTTCCGGATCCCCCCGGGCGGCGGGCAGGACGAGCTCGACCTCGCGGTCGCACAGGACGAGTTCGACATGCCGAACGGTCTGTGCTTCTCACCCGACGAGTCGTTGATGTACATCAACGACACGCCGCGGGCGCACATCAAGGTCTTCGACGTCAACGCCGACGGCACGCTGTCGAATGGCCGCATGTTCTTCGAGGGCGTCGGTACCGGCGTGATCGAGGAAGGCATCCCCGACGGGATGAAGGTCGACGAGCTCGGCAACGTCTGGGTGACGGGGCCGCAGGGCGTCTGGGTGATCTCGTCGGAGGGTGAGCATCTCGGCACGATCGAGGTTCCCGAGGCCGTTGGGAACCACACCTGGGGCGGGTCGGACTGGCACACGCTCTTCATTCCTTCGTCGTCGTCCGTCTACACGATTCGCACCAAGGTCGGTCCTCGGCGCGAGCCCTACATGCAGTGATCTGCCCAATCAACGACGGGCGAGGCTGCGCCTCGCCCCTACGGAGGTGATGTCTTGTCCGACGAGCTTTCTCTTGATCCTGGGCGTTGCGCGCTCATCATCCAGGACCTGCAAAACGACGTGATCATCGAAGGCGGCGCCTTCGCCGAGTCGGGCTCACCCGTTCATGCGACGGAGCAGAACGTCGTCGCGAACGTCGCCGATCTCGCGGCAGCCTGCCGGTCGAACGGCATCCCGGTCTTTCACGTCTGGTACATCGTCGAGCCGGGAGCCCCTGGCCTGAAGCTCAACGCGCCGCTGTTCAACGGCGTCGTCGAGACGGGCGCACTCGTTCGGGGGACGTGGGGCGCGGCTCCCGCAGAAGGCCTCGAAGCCCAGGAGGGCGACTTCATCGTCGAGAAGATGCGGATGAGCGCCTGGCAGGGCACCCGGCTCGAGAACATGCTCGAAGGGCTCGGACGCGACACGATCATCATCACAGGCGCGTGGACGAACATGTCGATCGAGCACACCTCGCGCACCGGTGCCGACAAGGGGTTCGTGATGGTCGTGCCCGAGGACGGTACCTCGACGATGAACGCGGACTGGCAGAACGCGTCGATCAACTTCGCGCTCCAGAACGTCTCCACGGTGACGACCTGCGCTGCCGTCAAGGCCGCGATCGGGGCATAGGAGATGAAGACCCGGGCCGGGCTCTTCCGGGCGGTCGGCGAGCCTCTCGAGGTCGTCGAACTCGACCTCGAGGAGCCCGGTCCGAACGACGTCGTCGTCCGCATCGCAGCGGCCGGCATCTGCGGCACCGACCTTCACCAGGTGAAGGGCGAGTGGCAGCGCCCGACGCCGATGGTGCTCGGGCACGAGGGCGCGGGCATCGTCGAGCACATTGGGGATGCCGTCGATTCCGTTGCCGTGGGGGACGAGGTCGTGCTCTCGTGGGCGCCCTCGTGCGGCCACTGTGCCGACTGTGCCCGCGGCCGTCCTGCCGCCTGCGTTCCGCTGCACCGGGCGATCGGGAACGGCACCCTCGTCGACGGCACGACCGGGATATCGCTCGACGGGGCAACGGTCTACCGCGGCACGGCGACGGGTGCCTGGGCCGAAAGGGTCGTCGTTTCCTCCCGTGTCGCCCTCCCGACCCATGGGGCCGTGCCGCTTCGCGATGCAGCACTGCTCGGTTGCGCAGCGTTGACGGGTGTGGGGGCCGTGCTCTTTGCAGCGCGCGCACAGCCTGGCGGCGTTGTCCTCGTGATCGGCGGAGGTGGTGTCGGCCAGTTCGTCGTGCAGGGCGCACGGATTGCCGGGGCGGAGGCGATCGTCGTCGTCGATCCGGTCGAGGCGCGACGCGACCAGACCCTTCGGTTCGGCGCGACACATGCCGTCCATCCGGACGACCTCAAGGAGGCGATGGCCGCGATCGCTCCCGAGGGCGCCGACTACGGCTTCGACGCGGTCGGCTTCCCCGAAACGAGCGCGACCGCTCTCCGCTTCACGCGGAGTGGGGGAACGACCGTGATCGTGGGTCTGCCGCCGACGGGTGTGCGGCTCGATCTCGATCCCGGCGAGTTTCTCCGGCGGGAGAAGTTCCTCACAGGGACGATGTACGGGTCAGAGGACCCCGCCGTCGCGTTGCCAATCTTGCTCGAGCACGTCGCGGCGGGCCGGCTCGAACTGGCCCCGCTTCTCGGTGAGGTCTTCTCGCTCGACGCGATCGACGACGCGGTGCACGCGAGCCTCGAGCTCCCCGCCGGACGCGTGCTTGTCGAGCCCTGAGGCTTCGTCAGGGCAGGTTCGCTGAGAGGGCCGCGACCGCCTCCTCCTGGAGCCAGCTCAGGTAGCCGTAGAGCGCGAGCGCTGGTGCGTCTGGATTATCGGGATCGAGGTCGCTTTCGTACGTCGCCTCCGAGATGTCGAGCTGCGTGCCGAGGTAGAGGCGCAGGCTCTCGAGGGCACCGAGCCAGCCCTCGAGCTGCTCATCGGTTAGATGATCGGCGTCTGCCGTCTCCTCGACGATGCGCAGTGCTTTGAGCTTGCCGTCGAGGATCTCCTCCCGCATGAGACGCCGGAACTCGTCGTCGGCCTCGCTGTCGTCCGGGTAGGCGGGAGGGAAGAGGCGCCGCAGGCTAGGATCGTCCGTCTCCATCACCGCGCGCATCTGTCCGGGCAGCGAGTGCAGGATCTCGCGTTCCTCGGGCGGGAGCCGCAAGTAGTAGCCCCCCTTCCGGTCCGGCTGGATGCGTCGGCTCGGCATTAGTCCTGCCTGAGCGTTGCCCAGAGGCCGTGAGCGTGCAACCTCGCCACGTCGAACTCGGCCTTCTCCTTCTCGCCCGACGATACGACCGCCTTGCCCTCGTTGTGCACCTGGAGCATCATCCTCGTCGCCTCTGCCTCCGAATAGCCGAAGAGCTTGCGGAGCACCAGCGTGACATAGCTCATCAGGTTGATCGGGTCGTTCCACACGAGTACGACCCATGGCCGATCGTGGTCGAACTCTTCACCGGCATCCACCACGTCGCTCTCGATCGGCGCCTCGATCGTCTGGCTCACCTTCTCACTCCCGATCCTTCAGAGCGTCCTCGCTGCTGTCACCGTGCCCGTAGGCTCGGAGTCGGGCAATCAGCTCGGCACTGATGCGTTGGTCGTCGTCATTCGTGGTGTCCCCGGAATCCGGAATCGTGGGAGGCACGGTCCGCGTTCGACGCGATTCCTTCTCACGCTGCTTTGCTTCCTCGGCTGCTGCCTGTGCCGCGCGCTTGGCATCGGCTTCGTCGCGGCGGGCCTGTTCGGCCGCGGCCTTCTCCTCCTCGCGCCGGCGTTTCTCCTCGATCCTCTTCTCGTCCTCGGCCGCCTTCGCGGCCGCCTTCGCGGCACGGCGTGCGGCAGCCGCCTCCCGGCGAGAGCGCTTCGCAGGGGCCGGCTGCTCCTCGGGTGATTGCGTCTCGGACGCGGTTCCCGCATCCGGTTCGGCAGGCTCGGCTGATCTCGGCCCCGCCGTTTCGACAACGACTGCTGCTGCTGCTGCTGCTGCCTGTTCTTCCTGGCGGCGGCGTTCTTCGTCGGCTTGTCGCGCGCGTTCCTCGGCTTCGCGGCGGGCCTCCTCGGCTGTTGCCTCGGCTGCGGCGGCCGCCGCGACACGCTCCCGCGCCTCACGGCCCGCTGACCCCGGGCCGTCAGCGCGGCCGGCGAACGAGAGGAGGCCGTCGGCGTTGCGGGAAGCTCGATCCCCTGTCAGGTACCACTCTCCGAGGAACACAGCCTCTGTTCCCTCGCGGTCGTTCACGTAGCCCGTAAAGAGCGACGGCGGGCGCCCACGAAGCGCCATCTCGCCCTCCGCTGCGGCTGCCTGCTCGTTCCCGCTCTCGTCGATCACGGCGATGTCGTAGCCGGGGATGGGAGCACCGAGCGCCCCGAGGTCGACTTCCGTCCCGTGCCGGCTCGCGATCACGAGCCCGGTCTCGGCCTGTCCGTAACCATCGTGGATCGCGACCCCGAACGCGACCCGGAACGCTTCGGTGACCGCGGGCTCGAGCGGCGCCCCGGTCGACACCGCATGACGGACACTCCCGATGTAGAACGCCTCGAGGTCCGCGTGCTCGGCCATCTGGCGATACTCGGACGGCGGCTGGCAGAGGACGCTCACGCCGAGCCGGTCGATCAGATCGAAGCGTTCCTCGACCTTGAACTCGCCCTCGTGTAGCGCGATCTCGGAGCCGAGCGACCAGGGACCGATCAGAGAGTTCCAGACGAACAGAGCCGAACCCGGGTCTGCGGTACACCAGGTGAGGTCGTCGGGGCGGGCGTCCAGCCAGTACTCGGCCTGGAGTCGCATCGTCCAGGTGGCTGCGTGCGTGTGGATCGCTCCCTTCGGCGCTCCGGTCGTTCCCGCGGTGTAAAGAATGAACGCTGGATCGTCAGATGCCGTGTCGTGCGTCCGAACGGCGACCGGTTGGCCGCGGAGCTCCTGCCTGAGATCCTCGACGACCAGGAGCTCCCCCGGAGGTGGGGAAGGTGCGTGTGCTCGATCCGTGACGATCGCCCGCGCATCGCAGTGCGCGGATCGCTGCATCAACTCGTCGCGGTCGAACGTCAATGGGCAAGGTACGGCAACGAAGCCTCCCTTCAGTGCGCCGAGAACCACCGAGTGCCACTCGGGGGTTCTGCCGACGAGCACGACGATGCGGTCGCCTGGCCCGAGCCCCCGGGAACGGAGTAGCGACGTCCAGCGGCTCGCGTCGTGCGCGATCTCCTTGAACGTACGTCGGTCGATAATGCCTTCGTCATCGACGAACGTCATCGCGTGGCGATTGGCGTCCGCTGCCGCGGCTGCCTCCACGACATCGCGCGTGAAGTTGAACCGCGCTGGAGCCCGGAACAACGGGTCGGGCTCGGGCGCCTCGACTACGCGCTTGCGGAGTCTGAACCGTCCCATCGCTCCCGGTAGTCCTCTCTCACTGGACAGAAGATATCGATGACGGTCGCGCCATCAGGCCCGCAGTACGCCGCGTGCTCGACATTGCCTGGCAGCACATACCCCTCCAGAGGCCCGAGCTCGTGCGCGACGCCGTCGATGACAAGCGCCTGCATGCCGCGGAGAACGATCCCGAGCTGTTCGTGCGGGTGGCTATGTGCGGGCACCGTTGCCCCAGGCCCGAACTCGATGAGGTTGACCATCGCCTTCTCGCCGAACAGCGGACGTCCTTCGACACCGGCCACGAGCGAAAAGGGCTCGACATCGTCGAACCGGACGAATTGCGGACCCATGCCATCAGTATCGCATCGTCTTCGGTTCCGGAGAAAATGCAACGCCCCCGTAGCTATCGTCCGTGACATGACATCCCTCGAGACAGACCTCCTCCGAGATCGGGCATACATCGACGGGGCCTGGATCGATGCCGATTCCGGTGCCACATTCCCTGTCGTCGATCCTGCGACCGGCGACACGATCGCCGAGGTCCCGCGCATGGGTGCTGGCGAGACACGGCGCGCGATCGAAGCGGCCGAGCGTGCGCTTCCCGCGTGGAAACACAGGACTGCGAAGGACAGGGCGCGAATCCTCCGTCGCCTTGCCGATCTGATGATGGAGCGCAGCGACGATCTCGCGGCGCTTCTCGTGCGGGAGCAGGGCAAGCCGCTCTTCGAGGCGCGGGCCGAGATCGGCTACGCAGCCTCGTTCTACGAGTGGTTCGCCGAGGAGGCCAAACGCCTCGACGGGCGTGTGATCCCACAGTCACTCCCTGACCGGCGAATCGTCGTGCTCCGTGAGGCGATCGGCGTCACGGCCGGAATCACGCCGTGGAACTTTCCGGCCGCAATGCCGACCCGGAAGTCCGCTCCGGCACTCGCAGTCGGCTGCACGATGGTGCTGAAGCCGGCCGAGCAGACCCCCCTCACCGCACTCGCGATCGCTGCTCTCGCGGAGGAGGCGGGTGTACCCGCAGGAGTCTTCTCCGTGGTCACGGGCGACGCCGCCGACGCGCCTTCGATCGGTCGTGAGATGACGTCGAACCCCATCGTCCGCAAGCTCGGTTTCACTGGCTCGACGCAGGTTGGCAAGCTCCTCATGGCGCAGTGCGCCGGCCAGGTGAAGAAGGTTTCCCTCGAGCTCGGGGGCAATGCGCCGTTCATCGTCTTCGACGATGCCGATCTCGAGGGTGCCGTCGCCGGAGCGATGATGTGCAAGTTCCGGAACTCGGGACAGACGTGCATCTCGGCGAATCGCTTTCTCGTCCAGGACGGGATCTACGAGGACTTCGTCGGCGCGTTCACCGAAGCCGTCTCGGCGCTGAAGGTTGCCGACGGGTTCACCGAAGGCGCCCAGGTCGGGCCCCTCATCGATGAGCCCGCGCTCGCGAAGGTTGAGCGACACGTGGCAGACGCCCTCGCTCGGGGCGCGGATCTCCGGGTTGGCGGGAAGCGGCTCGAGGGTCAGTTTTTCGAGCCGTCTGTCCTCACCGGCGTGACGATGGACATGGCGATGAGCTGCGAGGAGACCTTCGGCCCGGTCGCGGGCATCAACCGCTTCGCGACCGACGCAGAGGCGGTCGCGATCGCGAACGACACGCCCTACGGGTTATCCGCGTACTTCTATACGCGCGACCTCGAGCGCACCTGGCGGGTCGCAGAGGGCCTCGAGTACGGGATCGTCGGGATCAACACCGGCTTCATCTCCTCGGAGGTGGCACCGTTCGGAGGTGTGAAGGAGTCGGGTATCGGACGCGAGGGCTCGAGCTACGGCGTGGACGATTGGGTCGAGCTCAAGTACCTCGCGATGGGCGGCATCGGGGAGGCGATCTAGAACCAATGGTGATCATCGAACAGCGGGACAGGCTGCGCCTGCCAAGGCAGGCTACGCCAGTCCCCTACGGAATCGTCACCGACAACGCCGCAGGGGTGCGGAGATGATCATCATCGAACAGCGGGACTATCACGTTCACACCGGGAAGCTGCCCGAGCTCGTCCGGCTCTACGGCGACGAGGGAATCACGATCCAGCAGGAGGTGCTCGGCGGGTTCGTGGGCGCGTTCACGACCGACATCGGGGCGCTTTCGACCTATACGAGCATGTGGCGCTACGACAGCTTCGCCCAGCGCGAGGAGCGTCGGGCCGCACTGATGGCTCGCGATGACTGGAAGGCGTTCATGGGGAAGATCCAGCCGCTGATTCACACGCAGCAGAACCGGATTCTTACGCCCACTCCGTTCTCGGCGCTCCAGTAGAAGGCAGACGCGCATGGGTCAACTCGACGGCAAGATCGCGCTCGTTACCGGTGGTTCTCAGGGAATCGGTCATGCTATCGCCCACGGTCTCGCTGCCGAGGGCGCGCGCATCGTGATCGCGGACATCCGGGGTGCAGAAGCCGCCGCCGGGGCCTTCCGAAACGGCGTCGGGCTCACGGCCGACGTTGCCGATGAAACCGCGGTCGGGGGTCTCGTCGACGATGCAGTTGCGCAGTGTGGCTCGATCGACATTCTCGTCAACAACGCCGGCCTGTATGCCTCGCTCGCTATGCGGCCGTTCACGGAGATCCCGCTCGCCGAGTGGCGACAGGTGATGGATGTCAACGTGGCATCGATGTTCCTGATGTGCCGCTCCGTTCTCCCGGTGATGCAGGCAAACGGCGGCGGCCGCATCGTCAACATCTCGTCGGGAACCCCGTTCCGCGGCGTGCCCTTCCTGCTCCATTACGTTACGAGCAAGGGAGCGATCGTGGCGTTCACACGCGCGCTCGCGAAGGAGGTCGGCAAGGACAACGTCCTCGTCAACTGCGTCGCACCCGGCTTCACGATGTCGGCCGGCGTCGAGGCGCATCCCGAGGTGGTCGAGAAGCTTCGTGACGTCTCCGTGTCGGCACGGACGCTGCAGCGGGATCAGGTGCCGGAGGACGTCGTCGGTGCTGTTGTCTACTTCGCGAGCGCCGGTTCCAGCTTCGTCACCGGCCAGACCATCGTCATCGACGGCGGGCAGTATTTCCACTAGCTGCGGGAATCCCGCGGGAGAAGAGCGTATCGCAGGATTCCCGCAGCTAGTGGAAATCGACCCTTCTGGCGCTTCGCGCACCTGAAGGGGCCTGCCGGCGGGCCGTGGAGGACGGTGCCGGCCGTCGTATTTTGGCTCATTGAGGATTCTTCGATACGTTCTTCCATCGAGGCCACCCCACTCGCCGCGGTAGAGTCACTCCACGATGAGACTCTCCCTCTACGAGGTCGAACGATGAGACTCTCCCTCTACGAGTTCGAGACCGGGGCCGAGACGATCGGCGGTGACCG
>NZ_JBDSNT010000011.1:0-35132 GCF_039915195.1 Gaiella sp. | reverse complement strand
ACGAAGCTCGCGACGACGCTCCACGTTCCTGACGGCGCCGCTCCCGCGGGAGGTTGGCCGGCCGTCGTGCTGTTCCACGGCCTCGGCGGCAGCCGTGCCGGAATGAGCGCGATCGCCACCTCGCTGGGGCTGATCGGCGAGCAGTACGTCGTCCTCACCGTCGACGCTCGCGGACACGGCGAATCGGGGGGACTCTTCGAGGGCGACGGCCCGAACGAGGTGCGCGACGTGAAGACGCTCTTTTCCTGGCTTGCCGCCCGGCCCGACGTCGCGGATTCACGTATCGGCGCCTGGGGCATCTCCCTCGGCGGTGGCGCGATCTACACCTCACTCGCAGCTGGTGTCCCGTGGGCAGCGATCGAGGTCGCGGAATCATGGACGGATCTTCGAACCGCGTTCCTCCCACAGGGCCTCTCGAAGTCCGGCGTGATCGCCTGCTTCATCGGCTCGCTGCCAGCCGAGCGCGTCGCGCCGTCCGTCTTCGCGGTTCGGGACGCGGCGTACGCTGGCGCGCTCGGATCGGCGAATGCCTTCGCGGCAGAGCGCTCGACGATCACGGCGCTGAAGGGCCTCAAGACCCCGGCCTTCTTCATGCAGGGCCGTCGCGACTTCGCGTTCGGCATGGGTCAGGCGCTCCAGGCCTACAACGCCGTCGCGGGGCCGAAGCGCCTGTGGCTCGGCCTTCACGGCCATGCGCCGTCGACGTTCCCCGGCGCCGATTCCGCTGTGATGCTCGCCGAGGGAGCAAAGTTCTTCGACCTCCACCTTCGCGGTTTGCCTGTAACGCTCGACCCGCTCCCGGTCGCCGTCTCGCCCGAGAACTGGAGCGGAACGCCCGTGCGCTTTGCAGCCCCGCCGAAGCCCGTCTCACAGACGCTCCGCTTCGCCGGTTCGACGACGATCGACCGCTCCGGGAAGGTGCAGCGCACGTCAGCGCCGACGAAGCGGGCGCTCGAGATCTTCGGTGCGCCGGTGGTAACGGTGTCGGCCGACGCGAACGCAGGCTGGACGCGAATCGTCGCCGTGCTCACGGCGAAGACACCCAAGGGGAACGAGATCGTGATCGCCGGTGGCGGAGTCCCGACGAGCCCGGGCGCGAAGAAGTATCGGATCTATCTTTCGAACCAGGCGACGTTCATTCCGGCTGGGTCGACAGTCACGCTCACGATCGGCACGTCGTCTCTCGCGCAGAACCCGGGCAATCTGCTCTACCTCGATCTCCCCCTCGGCCTGAACCCGAAGGTGACGGTCGGCCCGATCGGTCTGTCCCTTCCGACGTTGGCCAAGCCGATCTCACAGTGAATCCCGCCGTTCTCGCAGGCGCGTTCCTCCTCCTGCTCACGGCAACGGCCGGTGCAGCGACCGGCGCTGATCCCGGGCTCACACCCACCACGATCGTCCTTGGCGGCACGGTGCCCCTCTCCGGTGAGGCAGCCGCATTCGGCTCCGTCGGCTCCGGGGCCAGGGCCTACTTCGCGTACGTCAATGCGAAGGGTGGCGTCAACGGGCGGAAGATCGACTACCGCTACCTCGACGACGGGTACGACCCCGCACAGACGGTGCAGCTGACGCGACAGCTCGTCGAGCAGGACAAGGTGTTCGCCGTCTTCAACTCGGTCGGGACGAACAACAATCTTGCGATCAGGCCGTACCTGAGCGCGCAGAAGGTGCCACAGCTCTTCGTCGGCGACGGCTCGGACGCGCTCGCCCAACCCCGCAAGTACCCGGGCACGATGGGCCTACTACCGAGCTACCGCGGTGAGGGCGCGGTCTACGGACGCACGATCGCAAAGACGCGGCCGAAGGCGAAGATCGCCGTCCTCTTCGAGAACAACGATCTCGGCAAGGACATGACGCGCGGGCTCTCGCGGGCTATCGCAGGCAAGGGGCCGCGAGTCGTCGCGTCCGAGCCATACGAGTACACCGATCCCGACGTCTCCTCCCAGATCGCGACCCTCAAGGCCTCGGGTGCGGACACGCTTGTCCTGTTCGCGACCCCGAAGTTCATGATCCAGGCGGTCGTCGCCGCACACAAGCTGGCGTGGAAACCATCGACGGTGGTGATCGCCTCCGTCTCGATCGAGCCGGGAATCATGAGTATTGCGCGTGTCAACGCACCCGAGATCACGAAGGGCGCACTCTCGATCGCGTTTCTGAAGAATCCGAACGATCCGGTCTGGGCAAAGGACGCTGCCCGTGCTCTCTACCTCCAGATCCTGAAGAAGCACGCGCCGGGCGCCAAGCCATCCGATGTCTACAACTGGTACGGCATGACCGCCGCGTGGACGATGGTCGAGACCCTGAAGCGCGCCGGGCGCAACCTGACGCGCGCCGGACTCGTCAAGGCAGCACAGAAACTCGATCTCAGGAAGAATCCCTTCCTTCTCCCCGGAGTCACGATCCGGACGACTCCGACGAACTACTTCCCCATCGCGAACATCTACCTCTACCGGTACGACAACAAGGAATGGGTTCGTGCGAGCCCGCTCCAGCCCGCGCGGTAGCGGAAGGGAGCCGGCACCGATGCACAACCGCAAGGACGATCAGGCGTCTCACCTACCGATAGCCCTATCAACAGGAGGAAGCACATGACCCGGAGCATCCGTCTTACGGTGCTCGCGCTCGCTGCGGTCGCAGTGCTCGCACTCGCGAGCATCGCCTACGCGGCGTACACGACCCCGTCACTCAAGGTGACACAAGTTGGAACGTCGAGCGTGATCTCGGTCACGCAGGACCAGAACGACGACGCAACCGCTCGTGCATCGATCTACGCCCCCGCCGGAACCGTCTCGACGCTGAACCAGGCACCGGGCACGAAGGTCGGCAGCGTCACCGCGACCGTCGTCGCACTCGCGCTCGGTAATGCGCTGCTCCCGCTCACGGGTGAGATCATGGTCGCTCCCCCGGGCGCGATCCCGGCAGCCTCGCAGGCGGCATGCATCCAGTCGACCACACCGACGGCATCGTGGCTGATGGTTCTGCAGGCTGCAGGGCAGACGCTCAACGTGCCGATGTACCTCATCACCACCGCCGGCGCCGAGACGGCCTACGGCCCGGTGAAGATCGTCGTCTGCCTGCCTCCCCCGGATGTGCCCGTCGCCCTCGGTGGAGCGACGTTCGGGGCGAAGCTGTTCCAGGCGACCTTCACGGTGAACGGCATCTTCAGCGCCGTCCCGTCCGGCCAGTGGCTCTCGATCTGGTCGCCGTACACGCCGCTCGTCGGCAAGGTCAACGCCGCGGGTTCCGTCGCCTCTCCGTCGGGGATCGCTTCCGGCAGCCTGTCGGTCAGGGTCGCGAAGGTCGGCCTCGTCAAGTCGAGGCTCACCGGCAAGGTCGCCCAGGGTGGCGCTGCCGTCGGTGGCGCGAATGTGCAGATCTGGGCCGGCCTGACGAAGGCCAAGTTGAAGCGGGTCGCCACCGTGAGGACGAAGGCGAACGGCACGTACACGTTCACCTACGGCAAGGCGGCGAAGTTCTTCCGCACCCGGACGGTCGTGGGCGCAAGCCCTGCGCCGGCGCTGTGCGCGAAGCTTCAGCCGGCACTCCCGGTGCCCTGCGTCAACGCCACGAACAGCGCGTTCACGGCGCTGAGCGCGATCACCAAGCGGTAGCGACGCGAGTCGACATCGCGAGGAACGAGAGAGGGCGCCGACGAGGCGTCCTCTCTCGTTTCACCGTGACTGCCGGCAAGACGTATGCCATCATGAGCGTTCGATGGACGACGCAGCTCACGACGACAAGGCGGCCATCGATGCTGCCGCCGTGGCGCGTGTCGCGAGCGGCGACGCCGTGGCGCTCCGGGAGCTCTACGACCGGTACGGCAAGATCATCTACTCGTTCGCGTATCGGCTGACGCACGATACGACGCTCGCCGAGGAGTGCGTCCAGGACGTCTTCGTCGCCCTCTGGCGGCGCTCCGCGGACTTCGACCCGACGCGGGCGAAGCTAACGACCTGGCTCTTCGTTGTTGCCCGAAATCGCGCCATCGAGCTCGGCCGTCAGAAGACCCGCCGACCCGAGCTCCGTGACGATCTCGAGCCCGTCGGGACATCGCCGGATCCCGGTGACCTCATCGCGACCGCGGACGAGTCACAGCGCGTTGCCGAGGCGATGGCCGAGCTTCCCGAGGAGCAACTCGAGGTCCTCCGCCTCGCCTACTTCAACGGGTTCTCCCACTCCGAGATCGCCGAGATGATCGGAATCCCGCTCGGGACCGTAAAAGGAAGAACGAGGCTTGCGCTGGAACGACTGCGGAGCCTCACCGATGCCTACGACCTGCAGGTGGAGCGATGAGCGACGAGCAAGGACAGGAGTTCGAGGACGACCGGGTCACGATCGCCTCGGTGGAGCAATCTCTGCCGCGCGTCGTACCGCCCGTCGACATGTTCGATCGAATCCTCGCGGAGATTCGCCCGGAGGCGACCGTGGTGCCGTTGCAGCCGAGAGTGCATCGTCGCGTGGTCGTCCCGGTCGTCGGAACGCTCGCCGCTATCGCCGCCGTCGTTCTGATCGCAGTCGTTGCCCTGGGCGGCGACGAGCCGGGCACCCCCGATGCACGAGCGGCGATCGCGGGGAAGAGCGATCCGGCCGTGTCCGGCGAGGCGCTGTTGTTCGGATCGGACGCCGACGGCGGCACGGTGCAGGTCACGCTGCGCGATGTCCCGGCTGCACCGAGCGGCCATCACTACGAGGTCTGGGTTCTCCGGGAGGAGGGAGGCGGCGAGATGGAGTCGGTCGGGGTCTTCATACCGACGTCCGGTGACGTGGACCTCGAGCTGCAGCTTCCGGGCCCGGGAAACTACGCCGCTGTCGACGTCTCGGTCGAGGAGGATGGCGGCCCTTCGATCCACAGCGACACGAGCCTCGCGGGCGGCAGTTTTAGCTAGTCCTCTATCGTCCGCGCATGGCCGCGACGGTTCGACTCGGAACGTGTAGCTGGGCGGATGAGGGGCTCCTCAAGGCCTGGTACCCCCGCGGCGTCTCGACAGCCGCAGCCCGGCTGCGCTACTACGCAGAGCGATTCGACGTCGTCGAGGTCGATTCTCCGTACTACGCGCTGCCCGACCCCGACGTGACGCGCCGCTGGGCGGAGCGCACACCCGACGAGTTCACGTTCCACGTCAAGGCGAGCGCGGCGATGACGTTCCACGAGGGCGAGCCGACCGACGCTGCGTTCGCGGCGTTCCGTGGCGCGCTCGAGCCCCTCGAGCTGTCCGGGAAGCTCAAGGGCGTCCTGCTCCAGTACCACCCGCGGTTTGTCAAGTCGAGCGAGGCGAAGGGCGAGCTCGCCCGCGCACGAGGTCGCCTCGATCCGCTGGTGCCGCTCGTCGAGTTCCGCCATCGCTCGTGGATGGAGCCGGACGAGCGCTCGGACACGCTCGGCTTCCTCGAGGAACACGGCCTTTCCTACGTTTCCGTCGACGCGCCGCTGACGCGCGCGACGAACGTTGCCCCCCGCGTCGCCGCTGCCACCCATGCCGTCTCGGTGATCCGCTTCCACGGACGAAACGCGCAGACGTGGAACATCCGGGGCGGCAGCGCGGCAGACCGGTTCGACTGGATGTACTCGGCCGAGGAGCTGGACGAGTGGGTCGCACCGATCCAACTCCTCGCCGAGCAGGCAGACGAGGTTTACGCACTCTTCAACAACAACCGTGACGACTTCGCGCCACGGAGCGCTGTGATCTTCAGAGGCCTGCTCGACGGAGCCGGGATCACTACGACAGGCGGGATCGATCTTCCACCGACGGAGATGACGTTGTTCTGAGGGCGGGTCACGTCTTCCACCTTCCACGACGATTGGCGTTGGTGGCTGCCCGAAGCGCCAATGCGATGGAACGTGGAGGACCTGACCCTGTACGCTGCCGCGATGCGCGTCCTCTCCGTCGTCCACGAACCGACTTCAACGGGCGGCGGCGGCCTATTCGAGGACATCGTCGAACAGCGCGGTGACCGGCTCGAGCGCTTCGGATTCAACCACGACTCCTCGGAGCTCGATACGCCTGACCGATACGACGCGATCATGGTCTTCGGCGGTGCCATGCACCCGGACCAGGACGCCGAGCATCCCTGGCTCGCCGAGGAGGCCGCATTCATCCGTGAGGTGATCGAACACGAAGTCCCGCTGTTCGGCGCCTGCCTTGGCAGCCAACTGATCGCGCGGGCTATGGGCGCGCGTGTCGGGCCGGTCGCGACGTCCGAGGTGGGCTGGCACGAGGTGTCGGTCAACGACGCCGGCCTTGCCGATCCGGTTCTCGGCGTGCTCCCGGCTCGCATCGATGCTTTTCAGTGGCACCATTACGGGTTCGACCTTCCGCCCGGAGCGGTTCTGCTCGCCGAGAGCGAGGCTGCTCGCCAGGCGTTCCGGCTCGGAGAACGCACGTGGGGTGTCCAGTTCCACCCGGAGGTGACGCGTCACATGCTCGACTACTGGTTCGTCGAGGGCGCAGCGGAGATCCCCGACCTGGCGACCACCCGGACCGAGACGGACGCGTTGCTCGGCATCTGGAACGCGCACGGACGGGCGCTCTGTACGGCGTTCCTCGACTACGCGGCCGGCTGACTGGTCGCGACGGGAAGCGACGCGTCGGCCGACCACTCGTGCCAGGAACCGACGTAGTTCCGCGCCTCGAAGCCCGAGGCCGCGAGCACCTCGGCGGCGAGCGCGGAGCGGCCACCGGAGTGGCAGTAGACGATCACCTCGGCTCCCTCGGGCAGTCCGAGGAGGCCAAGAGTCGCGGCCCCGTCGCCGACGGAGAGGAGATCGTGAAGATCCAGATGTCGCGCGCCGGGAATATGCCCCTGGCGCGCGTCGCACGGATATCCCGCCGAGCCGTCGTACTCACCGGACGTCCGCACGTCGAGGAGCACCAACCCGGGCTCGTCGAGTCGCCGCGCCAGCTCGTCACGGGTGACGTCGGTCACAGCGCGGCGATGATCTCGAGCTCCGCCCTAATCGAGGGACGCCCATCGAGGCGAGCGAGCCAGTCGACGAGTGACGGGTACGACTCGAGGGAGACACCTAGGACGTCTCGTGCCCTGAGCACCCAGGGCACGTACGCGATGTCGGCGAGGCCGAATGCGGAACCGGTGAGGTACGGGTCGCCGGCAAGCATCGCATCGAGCGCCTCGAGCTCCCCTGCGAACGCGACATCCGCGCCCGCCTCCTTACGGCGCAGGGCGTAGTACGTGGCGGTGAAGTCGTCGTGTCGGAAGATGATGAGTCGCGCGTTCGCGCGTTGCGCCGGATCCGCAGGGAGGAGCGCCGGTTCCGGGTAGGCATCCTCGAGGTACTCGTTGATCACGGCCGACTCGGGCAGCACCCAACCCTGATGCTCGAGCACGGGAACCTTCCCGATCGGGTTCAGCTCGTAGACCCACGCAGGACGATTGACAAGGTCGATCACGACCGTTTCGTACGCAATGCCCTTCTCGGCGAGGGCGATACGCACGCGGGCACAGTACGGACACCGAGGCGCGTCGATCAGCCGCAGCATCGACATCAGCGAGCGATCCTGATGGCCTGATCGTCGGCGGGGGCATCCGCCCAGCCGTGGTCTGCGCCCGTGAGCCCGACGACCGACGCGAGGCCGCCGAGCAACTCGCGCGCCGGGGGCAGATCGGACGGGACGCGCGCGACCGGCGCTGCAGCTCGCACAGCAGCCTGCGCCGCACCGGTGTAGCGCTCGACAACAACGGGATTTGCGTTCAGCGCGACGACCTCGCCGGGCGGCAGCGACCCGTGGAACTCGGGCACGGAGGCGTACTCATCGACGATCCCGCCCCGGTCGAAGAGGATCATTCGTACGAGCGCCTCCTGCTCGACGCCGATAGCGATCACGACAAGTCCCGTGCGGGCGGAGATCTCCTTCGCGAGCCGCCGCAACATGGCCGGGTCGCGGTCGCACGCGTCGTCGTAGACGGTGACGTAGCCTGTGCGCGGCTGCGTGACGATCGAGCCGGTGGAGCGCCCGAGCAGCCGCGGTACGAACATTTCGACCGCCTTGAGGATCACGTCGGCGTCGTCGGTCTGCACATGGATCGAGCCGAACGACGTCGTCGGCGCCTCGACGCCGAGCCGTTCGACGAGGGCGGTAACGGGCGAGGCGAGGACAAGCACCTCGTCCCGGAAGCCCCAGCGCGCAGAGACGGCTCGCGCCGCCGAGTTGGATGCCATCACCTCGAGGTCGATGGTCTCGACGCCGTCCTCGGCGAGACGTGCGGCGACGGCTCGGACCAGCGAGTCCGCAACGCCTGTGCGTCGTTCCGCAGGCACGACATAGAGACCGGTGATGCGACCGACCCGTTCGCCGCGACGTAGGGCAAGCGCTATCCCGATGGCAGAACCGGCCCGCTCGGCAACCCAGCCGAGACCGGAATCGACGATCGCCCGGATCTCGGCGAGCTCCGTCGCCGGATCGACGTCCTCGTGGGCGGGCGGCGGCACCTCGGCCTTGAAGGCCCTCCAGAGCCCCTCGAGCGTCGCGAGATCTTCGGGCGTCGCATTTCTGACGTTCATCCGTAGACCCTCGCTCCCGCGAGCAGCATGTGACACGCGATGTTGCGCCATCGACCGAACCGCTCTCCCACGTCCCGTACCTCCGCCTCGTCGAGATTGCTGCCTCCACCGTAGAAGAACGACACCGCCTTCCGCACCGCGAGGTCACCCGCCGGCCAGGCGTCGGCGCGTGCGAGTGCCCGCGCGAGGAACCAGTCGGCCGTCCAGCGTCCGAGCCCCCGCTCCGCCGTGATCGTCGCGATGACCTGCTCGTCGGAGAGACGATCGAGCGCCTCGAGATCGAGGTCGCTCTGCGCGAGGCCGATCACGTACTCCGCCTTCCGGGTCGAAAATCCGACCTCACGAACCTCGCTCTCGGCAGCCTGCGCCAGCCGCTCGCGCGTCGGGAACGCCCAGACGGAGCCCACCTCGATGCCGAATCGCTGGATCAGCCGCGAGCGCACGGCGAACGCGGAGTACAGCGACACCTGCTGGGCCGTGATCGACGTCACGAGCATCTCGAAGCGGTCGGCGACAAGCGGCGGCCGATAGCCACTGAGGGGCTCGGCGAGCGCCACGAGGACAGGATCGGCGGCCGCCCACTTCCAGAAGCCCTGGAGATCGAGCGGGAGCCCGAGGGCGAAGGAGACGGCAGACGCGATCCCGACGTCGCTTGGCTCGATCCTTACTCCACCCGGTGCGGCCTCGACGCGCACGTCGCGGCCGGCGATGACCCGATGGAGGCCCCCGTCGCGCCAGAGATTCGCCAGATCCGTCCCGTGGGATCGGTAGCGCTCGGTCGATGCCTCGAAGTCATAGGGCTGCGGCAGCGCGAGGAAGTCCACGTCACTGATCGTACGGGTCACGCCGAGGGGCGAGTCGCGAGCGCAAGCCGCACGTCGTGGAGGTCGCCATACGGCTCGTAGCGGGTGCCACGCTCGTCGAGCCAGCGCGCAAGCCCGTCGCGTGCGAAGACGCGGTCGGCGGCAAGCGAGACGCAGCGGTCGGACACGCCGTCGCCGACGTAGGCGAACGGCCCACCTCCCGCGAGCGCGACCCGCTTGCACGGCTCGCCGCACACCGGGCACGCTTCCCGTTCGAGGAACGTCGAGCGCCACCCCGAGGGATCTGCTTCGAGGCTGTTTGCGATCACGTCTGCCCTGACGCCCTCTCGCCGGAGGACGGGCAGAATCAGCTCGCGGAAACCGGCCGAGACGATCAGAGGATCGTGCGCGTCGACCAGCTCGGCGAACCCGGGGCGAAGCGTCACCGTTTCGAGGAGCCACTCGATCACGTCGTCAAACGGAGCCCGGATTGTTCCCATCTCAACCCCGATCACCTCGTTGAGCGTGAGCTCACGACCGATCTGCCGTTCGAGAGCGTGAAAGACCTCGAGGTCGCCGAACCTCTCGATCGCCATGTGAAGGGTGTCCCGCTCGGTGATCGTCCCATCCCAGTCGAGAACGAGTCGCATCAGGCGAGCGGGCAGTCCAGGGTGCCGATGCCCTCGACCTCGAGCAGAACGCCCCCATCGATGTCGGCGAGCGTCGTAATCGGGGGGCCGGCGATCACGTCGCCGGGCCTGAGCACGGTTCTGCGAGCGGCGAGCGCGATCGCATCTGCCCACGCGAACTCAATCGGAGCCGCCTCCTGGCGTCGACCCTCCGTGTCGAGGCGAGCGACGAGAGACACCGGGTCGACCTCGTCCGGTGTGACGACCACCGGCCCGAGCACGAGTCCGAAGTCGGACTGCTTCACGGCGGGGTGCTCGGCCGGATCCTGCCACTCGAGCAGCGCCGAGAATCCGCCGATCTCGCCGTTCGCTCCGATCACGGCGGCGACCCGCGCGCACGCGGTCAGCCCTGTTCCGGCGACAGCGACACCCGGGCCGACGAGGGCAGTGGCATTGGCGAATCGAAAGACGTCGGCCTCCGAGAAGATCCGCACGGTCGGTGCCTGCACGGGAACGAGGAACGTCACGGCCGAGAGCGGATACTCGGCGTGCTCGCGCGCTCCGCTGCCGCCGAGGAAGAACGACTGGAGCGTCTGCGCAGCAAGGTGGAGCATCAGGTCCCCGTCGACGCGGCCGACCCAGCCCCGCTCCAGCGGGCTCTCGTTCGGATGGAACATACAAAGGCGCACGAGGCCTATTCAACCTGTAGCGGCACGCTCAGGGCTCGGTGTGGACGATCACCTCGGCTACACCGGGTAGCTCGCCTCTGATCTGCTGCTCGACATGTGACGCGGTCCCGTGGGCTTCGGCCAGGCTTGCGGTCGGATCGAGGCCGAGTGTGAGGAACACGACAAGGCCCTCGTCGGTGTGAAGGAACCGCACGGCGCGAGGGGGCGAGCCCGTGACGGCGAGCACGATGCGCTCGAGCTCGGCTGGGTCGTCGTCTACTTCGCGGCCGGAGGCGGCCTCAGCGAGCGGCTCGAGGTGGGTCTGCACGTCGATCACCTCCGCGACGCCGGCGACGATTGCGTGCTCGACCTGCTCCGCAAGTGCGTGGGCCACGTCGAGCGAAAGCTCACCGGGCAGCTTGAGATGGAGCGAGACGTGGACGCCGTCCGGGAGCTCGATGACGGAGAGGTTGTGGATCTCGCGCACGCGGGCGACGGACATGGCGGCCTCCTGCACGCGCTCGCGAAGGAGGGCCTCCTGGCCGGCAGGCTCGACGTGGACAACGACATCGCCGCCGGGCAGGGCCTGCTGAACCGCTGCCTCGACGCGATCGGCGACTGCGTGGCCCTGGCCGACGGCCGCACCGGGCGAGACGCCGATGACGACATCGGTGAATGTCCTCCCCGCCGCCTCGCGCAGCCGCAGTCGCCGCACCTCGACGGGCGGTTCGATCGCGGCGATCGCGGCGCGCGCTGCCCGAACGGCATCATCCGGGGCCCTGTCCATGAGGACGTCGACGTTGCGCCGGATCAACCTGGTCGCCGCCGCGATCACGAGGCAGGCGACAAAGAGCGCTGCGAGCGAGTCGCCAGCCTGCCAGCCCGCTCGCACGGCGATGAGCCCGGCCAGGACGGCCATTGTCCCGATCAGGTCGCTCCCGAAGTGGAGTGCATTCGAGGCGAGCGCAGGGCTCGAGTACTGACGGGACGCCCTCACCGACGCCACGGTGCGGGAGACGTCGATTGCGATCACGACGCCGACTGCGGCGAACACCCACCACGCCGTCGTCGTCTCGATCTCGATCCAACCCGCGAGTCGGGCGACCGCGAGAGCGCCGACGGCAACGCTCACGAGGAGCAGTACGAACGCCTCCGCGAGCGCTGCGAGATGCTCAGCCTTCCCATGGCCGTACGGGTGCGAGCGGTCGGCCGGTCGGCCGGCCACTCCGATCGCGAAGAAGGTGAGGAGCGCCGCGACGAGGTCGGTCCCGGAGTGGAGCGCCTCGGAGACGAGCCCGAGGCTGCCGCTCGCGAGACCAGCCGCGAGCTTGATGCCCATCAGCGCCATGGCGGCGCCGACCGAGACGAGCGCGACGCGTCGCTGCGGAGTCATCCGCGCAGGGTACTCCGTCGGCCGTAGCTCACTCGCCGGGAGAGACGGGAGAGCGCCGCCGCGCCGCGAGGATCCCGATCCCGATCAGGAGCCCGCCGACGACCTGGACGACGCCGATCGTCTCGTCGAGCAGCACCACGGCAAAGAGGGCAGCAAGGAAAGGCTGCAGGTTCGCCGCGAGCGTCGCCCGGGACGCGCCGATGCGATCGAGCGACTTGAACCAGAGGATGTTCGTGACGACAAGGGGGCCGAGCGTCGCGAAGAGGACGAGCGCCCAGATCTCCCAGCCCAGCTGCCAGTCCTGGGACCGGGTCTGGGGCAGCCCGATCAGGGCCATCCCGATCCAGGAGAGCGGCAGCACGATGGCGCTGATCCGTACCGGTGAGTAGCGCTGCATGAGCGGCGTGATGAGGATCGAATAGACCGCCCAGCTGGCCGCAGTCAGGACGCCGAACATGATCCCGGCGGCATCGGCGCCGAACTGGCCCGTTGCTCCCAATGCGACGAGGCCGACGCCGGCGAACGACAGCGCGGCACCGAGCCAGAAGCGACGCGGCAAGATCTCGCTCCCGAACGCGAGTCCGATCAACGCTGCGAAGATCGGAGTCGCGGCGAGGATCAGCGCGATCACCGACGCAGACGTCGTCTTGAGCGCATAGACAAACCCGATCTGGTTGACGAAGAGCACGAGTGCAGCACCGCCCACGAGCAGGAAGTCCGCCCGCGCGATCCGAAGCGAGCGCTCGACAGCGACGGCGATGACGATGAACACGAGGGACGCGAGGCCGTAGCGCACGGTCGAGTACGCGAGCGGTTGCAGCCCGTTCGTGAGAATGGAGCGGCTGACGGTGAGATTCAGCGCCCACAGCACGATCGCCGAGAGCAGCATCACCTCGACGGACGTAGGCCTGCGCATTCCAGTGACGGTAGTCGTTAGGCTTCGAGCGCGATGAGCGACCCCACGTGTGACGACATCGAGGCCCTCGTCGGCCCGGCCACGCCCCACTTCGCGTTCCAGATCAGGGCCCGGGTTCGGGAGCTGATCGCCGGCCTTCCCGACGACGACCCCGTCCGGCGGCTCGGCGAGGCGAAGATCTCGATGCTGGACGATCTCGGGTACGCGTCCTCGAAGGCCGAGGACGATGCGCCCGAGGAACCCCGAACACGGATCGGCTGGGACGAGATTCCATCCTCTGCGCCGGTCTCACGGCCGCTTCCGCGCACGAGTTGAGGGCCGCACACTGATGGGCCGATCCGTCCTCGTCACCGGCGGCTCGCGGGGCATCGGGAAGGCGATCGCGCTTCGCTTCGCGCGCGAGGGGGCAACGAAGGTCGCGATCGGCTACATGCGCTCGGACGCCGCAGCAGAGGAGACCGCAGCAGAGCTCGAGGCTCTCGGCGCGGAGCCTGTCCTCGTGCGGGGCAACGTCACGTCCGACAGGGTTCTCGAGCAGATCGCCGAGCTCGGCCCGCTCGATGTCTTCGTTCACAACGCGGCGACCGGTGTGATTCGGCCGGCTCTCGAGACCGAGGACAAGCACTGGGACTGGACACTCAACGCGAACGCTCGGGCGTTCCTGTCGCTGAGCCGCGTGATCGCACCATCGATGCCGATCGGGTCGTCTATCGTGGCGATCTCCAGCCTCGGCTCGATCCGGGTGCTCGAGAACTACGCACTCGTCGGGACGTCCAAGGCGGCGCTCGAGTCGCTCGTTCGCTACCTGGCCGTAGAGCTCGGGCCAGCAGGCATCCGCGTCAACGCCGTCTCCGGCGGGGTCGTCGACACGGGTGCGCTCGACCACTTCCCGAACCGCGACGAGATGCTAGAGATGGGAGCGCGGAACGCCGCCGGGCGAATGGTTCTGCCTGCTGACCTCGCGGGAGTCGTCGCGTTCCTTGCCTCGCCGGACTCCGACATGATCCGCGGGCAAACGCTGATCGTCGACGGCGGCTTCTCGCTGACCGCCTAGCTGCGCCCGACTGCGCGACCCATCGTGGCCTTCGCGATCACCCCGGCCATGCGCGGGTTCTCCTGTAGGCGCCGGAGCGAGTACTCGTACCACTGCTGCCCGAACGGAACGTACACGCGCACCGGATGGCCGGCAGCGACGAGCTCCGTGGCCCGGCCCTCACGTACACCCAGCAGCATCTGAAACTCGTAGCCGCTCGTAGGACGGCCCTCGACGCGCGCAAGCGACTCGACGAGGAGGTGCTCGTCGTGCGTTGCGATTCCGACCCGAGAGTCGCGGTCGAGGAGCGCCTCGAGGCAGCCTAGGAACGACCTCTGCACAACCGCGAAATCCTGGAACGCAATCGCGCGCGGCTCGATGTAGATCCCCTTGCAGAGGCGCACGCTCGGTCGGAGATCGCGGAGGTCCTCGATGTCATCGAGCGTGCGCTTGAGATAGGCCTGGAGGACGATGCCGACGTTGTCGAGCCCTTGCACGCGCAGCTCCCGGTAGAGCGCAAGCGTGTCGTCGACGCACGTGGCGTCCTCCATGTCGATGCGCACGAGCGCCCCCTGGGCTCCCGCGGCATGCACGAGGCCTTCGAGGAGCGACCTGCACAGGTCGAGGTCGAGCTTGATCCCGAGCCCCGTGAGCTTGACCGAGATGTTCGCGTCGAGGCCATCTTCCTCGATCGCCTCGAGCACATCGCTGTACATCGCGGCGATCGCCCGCGCCTCAGCCTCGGTGTGAATCTCCTCGCCGAGCACGTCGACGGTTGCCCGTTTGCCTGCGGTGTTCAGGGTGGCGACGGTGCGGCGCGCATCGTCGAGCGTCGCACCCGCGATGTACGGCGCGGACACACGCCGAACGACGGAGCGAGGGACGATCGGTAGTGCAGAGGCGACGGCGCGGTCGAAGAGGCTCACGGGGGCGCTAGGACTCGCGCATGAAACCCTGGCGCGCGGCGCTGACGAGCGCCACCGCCTCGGGGAAGAGCACCCGCATCGCCTCACGGAGTGCGCGTGCCTGCTCCTCGGCCGAGCCGGTTGGCTGAACCTGCTTCAGCGCCGCTGCGGTGAGCTCGACGGCCGTGTTCAGCGTGAGCGTCGCGAACTGCTCGCGCTGCGCCTCCTTCACGGTCTCCGACTGAGTCTCCGCAAACTCGCGCAGGCCCCGAAGAATCTCCTCCGGGTCGCCTCCAAACGGGAAGAAGCCGCCGCTTTCCATACCGGGGAGCGTAGCGGAGCACGAGGCCGCGGCCTCGTGCCACGTCGTCACGAGGCGAACGGAGCGCGATAGGCGCCGACGACCTCATCGAGGAGCTCGTCGAGAGTTCCCTGCGCACCCTTGAGCGCGGCGGTGAACGGCGACGCCGCGGCGGGGTCGAGTGCCTGCTCTAGACGTCGCGTGGCGGCTCCGATCTCGTCGAGCCGTGCGGGCGAAGCGAGCTGGGGTGGCACACCGATCGCGTGCTGGAGCGCACGAACAGCATTCTCTGCCTCGGCGATCCCGTCCGGGTTCTCGGTCAGCTTCAGCGCGACGAGCTGCGAGAGCAGCTCATCGAGATCGCCCCCGACCGCAGACTCCTCGGCTATCTCGCAGAGCGCAGCAATCGACACGGTGTCCTTGACGTCGCGGCGATCATCGACAACGCCGCCGTCGTCGTCGAGCACGAGCCACGAGCGCGATCCATCAGGCGTCTCGAACGCGCAGAGATATGAGCGCTTGCCCGGTGTCGCTTCGGCCGGAAGAACGGCACTCACCGCCCCGTCGACCGGGGAGAAACCCTCGGCGAGCGTGGCGATGCGCTCGAGGTCGGCGAGCAGCGTCACCACCAGAGGATAGATCCATGGCAGGGTAGAGCGGTGTCCAAGCGTCGCGACCACGCCCGAGAGCTCTTTTCCCCCCTTGGCCCGACTTACGACCGGGTCGGCGCGACCCTGTCCTTCGGCCAGGATCCGCGCTGGCGACGGACGATGGTGCGGCGCGTACCGCGGGACGGCGGCGCCGTGCTCGACGTGGCGACGGGCACCGGTCTCGTCGCCGAGCGGCTCGTTGCCGCCGGCCACGCGGTGACCGGGCTCGACCAGAGCGCGGACATGCTTGCCGTTGCACGGGAGCGGTTCGGCGACAGCGTCTCGCTCGTGCAGGCATCGGCAACCGCGATTCCGTTCCCCGACGCGTCGTTCGACCACCTCACGTTCACGTACCTGCTCCGCTATGTCGATGACCCCGGCGCGACGCTGGCCGAGCTCGCACGGGTCGTGAGACCCGGCGGCACAATCGCGAACCTCGAGTTCTGCGTTCCCCGCGGCCTCTGGCGACCGCTCTGGGATATCTACGTCGGGTTCGGCCTCCCGGCCGCCCTGCGTCTCGTCTCGCGTGGCTGGTACGACGTGGGTCGGTTCCTCGGGCCTTCGATCCGGGAGTTCTACGAAACGTGGCCGCTCGAGCGCCAGCTCGAGCTCTGGCGGGAGGCGGGAATCATCGACGTGCAGGCCAGGCGGATGAGCCTTGGAGGCGGGGTGGTGATCTGGGGGATCAGGGCCTGAAACCGGCCTTTTACGCGCTCGAGCGGGGCGGCTGGCGAGACTATGTGACCCTGCTGCACCTGCCCTACACGGCGTGGCATCTCTCATACGTCGTCGTCGGCGGCTGCCTCGCAGCAAGCGTGTCCTTCGGTCGCCTGGGGCTCACAGTCCTCGCTTTCTTCCTCGCGATGGGCATCGGCGCCCATGCGCTCGACGAGCTCGCGGGCCGACCTCTCGGGACGACGATTCCGTCGTCGATACTCGTCGCCGCCGCTCTCGCGTCGATCGCGGCCGCCTGTGCGATCGGCATCACGGTCGCTCTCCGCTTCAGCCTCTGGATCCTGCCCCTGATTGCAATCGGAGCTTTTCTCGTCCCGGCGTACAATCTCGAGTTGTTCGGTGGCCGGTTCCACTCGGACATCTGGTTCGCCGTGGCCTGGGGCGCCTTCCCGACGATCTCGGGGTACGTCGCCTGCGAGGGATCGCCGCAGCTCGTTGCGTTCGTCGCTGGCGGGTGGGCGACGGCGCTCTCCCTCGCGCAACGCCGGCTCTCGACGCCTGTGCGTCGCGTTCGGCGCGACGTCGTCTCGGTCGAAGGCGAGCTCGGGCTCGCAGGCGGCGAGCGCGAACCGATCACGCGCGAGCTCCTCGTCTCTGCGCCGGAAGGCGCCCTCCGGCTCCTCACGATCGCGACCGTCCTGATCGCCGCCGCGCTCGTCACCGTTCGCCTATAGCGTTCCGGCGTGGCCGTCTGGATTCTCGTCGCCTGCCTTGTTGCCGCGCTCGCTCTCGCGATCGCACTCTGGCTCGCACTTCGTCGTGCCCGGGCGCGCGCTACGGCGACGGCCGTGCTCGCCGCCGAGGCACGAACGCACGTCGCTGCGATTGTCGGCGAGGAAACGGCTCGGCATGCCGACGAGATCCGCCGCACACTCGCCCGCGAGCGCGCCGATACGATCTCGCAGCTCGCGGCCGAGGAACGTCGCCTCGGGGAAGAGCGCCGGACGACGTTCGTGGAACGCGAACGACGGGCCGGTGAGGCGCTCGCAGACACGCTTGCGGACGTCGAACGACGTCTCGATGAACGACTTCAGGGCGTTGCCGATGACCTCGACCGGTCGCAGCGACACATCGAGATGCAGCTCGCAAACCTCAAGCAGCGACAACAGCAGGCCGTTGCCGAGGTCGAGGCACGAATCGATCGGGACGCGGCCGAACTCGGGTCGACGAACGACGAGCAGCGTCGCGCTGTGATCAGGCTGCGCGAGGAGCTCGAACGGGCTGCCGCATCTGCGGTGAGCGAGGCGCTCGACGAGCTCGAGTCACAGACGGTCGAGCGCCGACGTGCGATCGAGGAGATCACCGAGCGTCTCCGCACCCGCGAGGCGGCGATCGCCGAAGGCATCGAGCAGGCCGAGACCGATGCACGAGCTCGCCTCGAGTTGACGCTGATCGAGTTCGAGCGCCGCCAGACCGAACGGCTCGAGCGTGTGACCGAACGCGAGATCGAGCGACACGCCCAGATCGCGGCGACTGCCTTCGACGAGCGCATGCGCGAGATCCGCGAGGAAGCAGCCACGAAGCTCAGCCGGGAGCTCGATCAAGCCGTCGACCTGATCACGCGCGAGGAGCTCGCGCGCCGGCTCGAAGGGGGCGAGTAGGTCCTAACCATTGTCGGAAGGGATCGTCTAATCAATCACGAATCTCCGGGGCACAGATGGCAGAGATCACCGAAACCCACATCGAGTCGGACAACGAGCAGGCCAGGGTAGAGAGCTGGCGCCTGCACGTGCTGATCGAAGCCGGCTTCCCCCTCCCGCTCGCGGAGCAGCTTGCTGCGAGCGATGCGGATCTGCACACGTGCTCCGACCTGCTCCGGCAGGGTTGCAAGCCGCTCACAGCAGCGCAGATCCTCCTGTAGGACGGAACCCCCCTTCCCGCCGTTACGCTGCGGCGATGAAGGTCGAGGCGACGTTTCACGGCGACCGGAAGGTCTTCAGCGTCTCCGCGTTCAACGAGGGGGTCGGGATCTACCTCGAGCGCCTCCCGACACTGTGGGTCGAGGGTGAGGTGATCGAGCTGCGGCGCAACGACGCCTGGGCGTTCGTGTTCTTCACTCTCAAAGACCCGAAGAGTGGCGCCTGCCTCAGCGCCACGATCCCACGCCGTCGCTTCGACGCGCTCGAGCTCGCCCTCGCTGACGGCGAGCGAGTGCTCGTCGAGGGAAAGGCAGAGATCTATGCGGCCAAGGGTGCGCTCAGCTTCCGCGCGACCACGATCGAGAGAATGGGGCTCGGCGACCATCTCGCGGCGGTCGAGCGCCTCAAGCAACTGCTCGCTGCCGAGGGGCTCTTCGCAGCCGAGCGAAAGCGGTCTCTCCCCCGCTTCCCGCGTGCAGTCGGAGTCGTCACCGGCGCGGACGCCGCCGCCCGCGGTGATGTCCTGACAGGAATCCGGTCACGGTATCCGGCAGCCCAGATCGTGATCACCGAGACACGGGTGCAGGGAACGGGCGCGCCGAACGCGATCGCAGCCGCGCTGCGGCTGGTTTCAGCCCATCCTCAGGTGGACGTCGTGATCGTCGCCCGCGGTGGCGGCAGCTTCGACGATCTCTTGCCGTTCAGTTCCGAGATCGTCGTCCGCGCGTTCGCCGTGTGCTCTGTCCCGGTCGTGTCCGCGGTGGGGCACGAGCAGGACACACCGCTGTGCGATCTCGCGGCCGACGTCCGCGCCTCGACACCGAGCGCCGCCGCCCGTCTCGTGGTGCCCGACCTGCGCGAGCTCGAGGCCGCGCTCGCTCGCCAGCGGGCTCTGCTCGATACGTCGGTCCGCCGAGCTCTCGGCCGGGAGCGCGAGCGATTGACTCGCAGCCACGACCGGCTCGCGGCTGCGCCGGTGCTGCTCATCGAACGCCGGCGTGTCTCGCTCGACCATGCCGCAGCGCGCCTCCAGGGACTGTCGCCGCGTGCGACACTCACCCGTGGCTACGCGATCGTTCGCTCCGGCGGCGTCGCTCTGCGTGATGCGACCGACACGGCGCCGGATGCGCGCGTCGACATCGAACTCGCTGTCGGAAGCCTGGTGGCAACGGTGGGGGAGGTGCAGGCGTGAGTGGCGAGAAGGAGACGTTCGAGACGATCAGGCTCGAGCTCGAGGAGATCGTGGGCAGGCTCGAGCGAGGGGACGTCGGCGTCGACGAGGCGATCCGGCTGTGGCAGCGTGGCGAGACACTTCATCGCCGGTGCGCTGCGCTTCTCGACGCGGCGGAGGGTCGAATCGAGGAGCTTTCCGCGAGCACAGATGACAGCGGGACGTCCGATCTGTAAGGTCATCACATGCCCCAGCCATCGGTAGACCTCATTCGCGCTGCACCGCTCTTCTCCGACCTCGACGACAAGACCGCGGGTACTCTCGCGGGCGAGTTTGTCGAGCGTCATTTCGACGAAGGCGCCTCCATCGCCACCGAGGGAGCCGACGGGCTGAACTTCTTCATCGTGGCAAGCGGCGAAGCATCGGTCAGCGTGCAGGGAAAGCAGGTCGGCACGCTCGGTCCGGGTGCCTCGTTCGGCGAGGTGGCCCTCGTAGACAAGGCCGCGAGGACGGCGACCGTAACGGCAACGACGCCGATGGTCGCCTATGCGCTCCCTGTGTGGAGCTTCCGGCCGTTCGTCGCGGAGCGACCCGAGCTCGCCTGGAAGCTGCTCGAGACCCTTGCCGGGATGCTGCGTTCGGCTCAGTCTCGCTAGCGGGTAGTGGTCGTCGCGCAGGACGTCGAGCCGTCGGACGCAGATCTCGTCGCACGCTGTCGTCGCGGTGACCGGGATGCCTGGGACGCGCTCGTCGTTCGGTTCTCGCGCTACGTCTACGCAATCGCCACGCAGGCGTTTCGGCTACCGCAGCACGACGCCGAAGACGTGTTCCAGGACGTCTTCACGAAGAGCTTCGAGCGACTCGGCTCGCTTCGCTCGGACGACGCGATCCGCCCCTGGATCGGCCAGCTCACGCGCAACTGCTGCCTCGACCACCTGCGTGCGTCGGGTCGCATCGTCCTCGTCGAGGAGCCCGAGGATCGAGCCGCCGACGATGCCATCGCGAGGCTCGATGAAGCGATCACGGTCAGAGAGAGCCTCGAGCACCTCGGTGAGGAGTGCCGGGAGGTTCTCGACCGGTTCTTCTGTCGTGACGAGAGCTACCGCACGATCGGGGAGGAGCTCGGCATCCCGGCCGGGACGATCGCAAGTCGGATCTCGCGCTGCCTCGGCCACCTCCGCGCCGATCTCGAGGGAAGAAACGCCGCAGCTCCTCCGTCTAGTGGACAGGTGACTACATGACGACACACAACGACGAGCATCTCGGCGAGCTCCTGCGCCTGCTCCCTCCGGCCCCGGCCGCGTGGGTGACGGCGGCACAGGAGTTGCCCCTCGCTCGCGTTCAGCTCGATGCGCTCGTCGAGCGCGCCGAGGTGGACGCCGCCTTCCGGGCGTCCGTTGTGGCCGACCTCGAGATGGCGATTCGCGCCTCCGGAGTCGAGCCGAGCCCCGTCGTCGTCGAGCACCTGCGCAAGCTCCTCTCCCGGTGAGCGTGTTCAACGACGACGCTGGCCGATCGGGCTCCACGGTGAGTCTTCACGGGTTCCTGGACGCGCTGGAGGCCCCGGCGCCGTCGCCGTGCGGCGGTACGGCAGCGGCGGTCTCCGCGGCTATGGCGGCCGCGCTCGTCACGATGGTCGGACGCGGTTCGAGCACGTGGATCGACGGCGCGGGGATCGCCGCCCAGGCAAGGGCCCTCCGGGCCCGGTTGGTCGCACTCGGGGAGGACGATGCTGCGGCATTCGAGAAGGTGCTGGTGACGATGCGTGACCGCATCGGCTCTCCCGAGCAGCGCGACTTCGCCATCGGAGCAGCGCTCCTCCGCGCTGCCGAGGTTCCGCTCCAGATCGGCGAGGCGGCGGCGGATGTCGCGGAGTTGGCCGCGATCGCCGCAAGGGAAGGGGCACCACATCTCCGGCCCGATGCCTCTGCCGCCGCGGTGCTCGCCGAAGCTTCGGTCCGCGCTGCAACCCACCTCGTAGAAATCAACCTCGCCGTCGTGCCTGGCGATCAGCATTACGAGAGCGCAGCGCGACTAGCGGCCGCAGCGGCAGCCGCTCGAGAGCGAGCGCTCCGGTGAGCGGGCGGATGATTCCCGCCTGGAGCCTGACGGCCGAAGCTGCCGGCACGATCGGGATCCCCGCGGCATGGCCGGATCGTGTCACGCGGGACTGGGCGATCGGCGGTGCGACAGGCGAGGGTGTTGACGTCTGCATCCTCGACAGCGGCATCGATGGCGATCATCCTCTCGTCGGAGGGGTCGAGAGCGCCGTCGCGGTTCACGTCGACGGAGACGAAACGACGATCGTGCCGGACGAGCTCGGCGACGTATGCGGGCACGGCACTGCCTGCGCAGGGATCGTCCGCGCCCTCGCGCCACAGTGCCGCCTGCACAGCATTCGCGTGCTCGGAGGGGGAAACACAGGCAGCGGCGACCTCATCCTCGGTGGCCTCCGGCACGCGATCGAGCGGAGGTTCGACATCGTCAACCTCAGCCTCTCGACGACGAAGCGGAGCCTTGCAGAGCTCCTCCACGAGCTTGCGGACAGCGCGTACTTCCAGGGCACCGTGCTCGTCGCGTCGGCCCACAACATGCCGGTCGAGAGCTACCCCTGGCGGTTCTCCTCCGTGATCTCCGTCGGAAGCCACGAGGGTGCCGACTCGCGCGAGTGGTACGCGAATCCGGACCCCCCGGTCGAGTTCTTCGCGAGAGGCGTCGACGTCGACGTCGCCTGGTCGGGAGGCAGCACCCTCCGGTGCACCGGGAACAGCTTCGCCGCGCCGCACATCGTCGGCCTCTCGTCCCTGATCCTCTCGAAGCACCGGGATCTGACCCCGTTTCAGCTCAAGAGCATCCTCTACCTGACGGCTGCGAATACAGGAGGTAACGAATGACCGAGGTGAACCGGTATCAGGAGGCGGTCGCGGCCGGAATGCTGCCATCGGAGGAGAGCCACCAGGCACTCCTGCAGTCGATCGTCGACGTCGCCCGGGCGATCTTCGGCGCCGAGGCCTCCTCGATCTTCCTGCTCGACGAGACAACCGACGAGCTCGTCTTCGAAGCGGTCTCCGGACATGGAGAGGGAGACCTCGTGGGGATGCGGATGCCGTCGAGCACGGGCATCGCAGGCTGGGTCCTCGTCACGGGGCAGCCGCTCGTGATCGACGACCTCCAGCACGACCCGCGCTTTGCCCGTCAGGCAGCAGAGCAGACCGGATACGTCCCACAAGCGCTGATGGCCGTCCCGCTCGTGAACGGAGAGATGACGCTCGGTGTCCTCCAGGTCCTCGACCGGGCTCGTGACCGCGTCGGCTCGATCGGCGAGATCGACCTCTTGATCCTCTTCGCGAACCAGGCGGCGATCGGCCTCGATCTCCTGCAGACGGCCAGGCGGGCACGGTCGGTCGCGGACTCGGGCTCCGGCCTAGAGGCCATTGTTGCTCGCATCGCGACTCTGCTCGAGCAGAGCGGCGACGAGGAGAGCGGCCTCCGGCTCCTCGAGGCGCTCGAAGCGGTCCTTGCGCGCCTCGCTCGGTAGTCGGTTCGGCAGCAACGAAACGACTGAGCCCGACTTTCGCCGGGCTCGATCGTCCAATCCTCTCTCCCGGGCCGTAGGCCCGGCCCGCGATCTACTCGGAGACGCGCTCCACGATCTTGGGCTCGACCTTCGCGTCGCTCATCCGGTGGGCCTCGAAGTCCGCCTCGACCTTCGGCTCGACCTTGGATTCGCCGAGCTTGTGACCCTCGAAATCTTCTGCCCCACCCTCGGCGATCTTCTCGGTGATCTTCTCGGGGTCAGGGGTGTCGCCAAGCCTGACCTTCTCCATGTCCGACATGTGGAGCTCCTTTCGAGCGTTGGTGCTGCAGGGTGATGTTCCGAATCTAACCACTAGACGCACGGGGTGCAACAATTCTTCCCCCCACCCTGGAGGTGATCGCGACGAGCTAGACGGGAGCACTCTCGCGCTCGCTCTCAGCAGCGGTCGCAAGCAGAGCGTTCTCCTCGGACTCCTGCTCCTCCTCCATCGTCTTGAGCGAGGCGAGCGAGATGCCCTCACGCGCAAGGAAGAAGAGCCCGACGCCCACGCCGACGGACATCTCGACGGCCTGGAGCACGAGGCCATAGGCGAAACCCGTCCCGTAGGGAACGCCGTACTGCACGAGCGGGAGCGCCACTGCGGCCTGCAGGAGGCCGATGTTGCCAGGCCAGAGTGGGAAGATCGTGGCGACGTTCATGAGCACGAGGACGAGCCCGGCGGCCGGCAACGGCAAATTGAGGTCGAACGCCTCCATCACCGCCCACACGGCAAAGAGCTGCATCAGCCAGCCGAGACACTGGAACAACGCGGCTCCCAGTGCCGGAATGGGAGCGCGGAGCACGGCGAGTCCCTGCCGCGCCATGGTCACGATCGCGGCGAGGCTGCCCATGCCATCGTGAACGCGCCCCCGTCCCGTGCCGGCGGAGACGAGCCCGACGGTGAGAAGGACGAAGCCGACGACGCCGAAGATGACGATGCTCGTCACTGCCCAGTGAGGGATCTTTGCCGTCAATAGCACCCACGTAACGAGGATCGCCACGGGGAAGAGGTCGAAGAGCCGGTGCGCGAACACCGTTCCGAGGAGCGTCGCGCTCGTGCCCTTGCCGTGCTGAAGACGCCGTCGGAGGACGGCAACGCGGGCGAGCTCGCCGGCGCGGGCGGGGAGCACGGCGTTGCCGAGCAGGCCGATTCCGAACGCCGAGAAGACATGTCCAAACGGGGGATGGGGTGGCGGCAGAGCCTGGTTGATCGTTAGCCGCCACGAGAACGCACGGGCGAGAACCGAGAGGAGGTTGAGCAGGACACCGACGATCACCCAGCGCCACGAGACGAAGTCGAAGGCGTGATACACCGTCGTCCACTCGGGGCCGCGCCACCAGATGGCGACGATGGCGGCGCAGAGCGAGGCGAGCACGACGAGCGCGCGCGCCCACGGGTTCCGGGCGAGGTTGGCGAACCGGGTCACGCCGTCGGCACCCCGGCGTCCGCTATCGCGCGCTCGTAGATCCCCTCGAGACGGGCAGCGATGTCGCTCCAGGCATACCGCTCCCGTGCGAGTTGGCGGGCAGCCGTCCCCATCGCGACACGACGCGATTCATCATCGAGCAACGAGATGACCGCCCCGGTCAGAGCGGTCGGATCGTCCGGCACGACGGCGACGGCCGCTTCGGGCGTGAGCACCTCCCGGTAGCCGGGAATGTCCGACGCAATGACCGGCAGGGCGCACGCGTAGGCACGGGTCAGGACCATGCCGAAGCTCTCGCCTCCGAGGGAAGGCGCGATGAGCGCCTTGGTGCGCGTGAGAAGGGCAGTCAGCTCCTCCTGCGACAGGAAGCCGAGAATGTCGATCCCATCGTCTGGCACGCGAAGGCGGGTGAGAAGTAGCCGGACGGCCAGCGGATCCGCCCCGCAGACCTGGAGCCGGGCGCCGGTGCGCCGGTGGATCTCCGGCCACGCACGCAGGAGAACCTGAAGCCCCTTCCTCGTCTCCTGCCGGCCCGCGAAGGTGACCGTGTGCTCCCGCGTGGACGGGTCGGCGACGTCGGGAATGAGCACGCCATTCGGAACGATCTCGTAGTCGCCCGGCAGCCAGCGGGCCGCCGAGTCCCGCGCACGCTCCGAGACGGCGAGTCGCTTGTCGATCCTGCTCGCGAGAAAGCCGTACACCGGCACGGCGCCGCGCATGTACCCGAGATCGCCCGAGGCATGGTGCGTAGCGACGATCGGGGCCGTAGCCATGGCAAGAACCGCGATGCACGTTACGGGCGTCATCGGCTCGTGCAGATGGAGCACGTCGAACTGCTCACGCTCGAGAACGCGCCGAATCCGGACGATCGCGCGCGGGCTGAGAATGATGTTCGGCAACGAGCCGTTCGCCGGCACGATCACCGAGCGTCCGATCGGAATCACGTTGGCCGGCGGATCCCCGTGCCTCCCGACTCTCGGATGGAGCACACGTGTGAACTGACCCGGCGGATCGTTCCCCATCACGAGCCGCACGTCGTGACCACGCGCCTCGAGCGCCTGGGCCTGGAGCTCGCCGTGCTCCACGACCGCACCCCAGAACGACCACGAGAACGGCACTACGATGCCGATCTTCACGCGGGGAGCCTAACGGGGGGCATCACTCTGCGGTAGCGCCCGGCACGACGCGTTCCCAGAAGGTTGCGAGTGTGCCGAGTTCGGACTCGTCGAGATGATCGAGAAATCGTCTACGCACGCCCGCAAGGTGCGTCGTGCGCGCTTCGAGGTAGCGGCGCCTGCCGGCGTCGGTGACCTCAGCGTTGAGGCCGCGTCGGTCGCCTTCGCAACGGACGCGAGCGACGAAGCCGTCGCGTCCGAGGCGATCGACGAGGCGTGTCAACCCGCTCTGACTCAGCACGACGGCGGCTGCGAGCTCCGACATCCGCATTCGCCCTTCGGGGGCGCCGGCGAGCGTGAGCAGGACCTCGTACTCATGCAGGGAAAGGTCATGCCCTGCGTGAAGCTCGGCATCGAGGTCGCGCACGAGGGCTGCGTGCGTGCGCAGCAGGCCCCGCCACGCGGCGAGCTCGACAGGAGAGAGGGACGAGTTGACAGAAGATACTTGCATGTGCAATTATTTCTCTTGTTCCCGCAAGTATCCCTGAATCGACGACGTCCGTCCACCAGCAGTCCGACGGCGACAAGGAGACTACAATGCGCTTCGAAGGACTTCACCATGTGACCTGCATCACCGGCGACGCACCCGGAAACGTCGACTTCTATACGCGCGTGCTCGGCCTGCGCATGGTGAAGAAGACGGTCAACCAGGACGACCCGACCGTGTACCACCTCTTCTACGCCGACGAGGACGGCAGCCCCGGCGCCGACATCACGTTCTTCGAGTACCCGGGCGCACGGCGTGGTCGGGCCGGCGCAGGCATGGTGCACACGATCACGTTCCGTGTCGCCTCGGAGGACGCACTCGAGTTCTGGGACGTGCGGCTTGGCGCGGAGGGCATCGCGACCCGTCGGTCAGATGGTCGACTGGGCTTCGACGACCCGGAGGGTCTCGGCCTCGAACTCGCCGTCGTCTCGACGTCCGACGCACCGCTCGCCGCGCACCATCCGGACATCCCGGCCGAGCACGCATTGCAGGGCTTCGACAGCGTGCGTGCATTCTCGGCCGACCCGGAGGCGAGCCGTCGCCTGCTCGAGGAGACGCTCGGGTTCGTGCCGACGGGGCCAGCCGCATGGGAGGTTCGCGGGGCCATCCGTGGCGGCCACTATGCGTACGACCCGCCGCCCGCTTCCGATGCCGGGGTGCCCGGGGCCGGCACGGTTCATCACGTTGCCTTCGCCTCGAACATGGACGAGCAGGACGCCTGGCTCGATGCCGTCCGCGCCGCAGGGCAGTCGGCGAGCGGCGTCATCGATCGCTTCTGGTTCCGCTCGATCTACTTCCGCGAGCCGAGTGGCGTGCTCTTCGAGCTGGCAACGATGGGGCCTGGTTTCACGATCGACGAGGAGGCAGATCACCTCGGCGAGGCGCTGATCCTACCGCCGGCGTTCGAGCATCTGCGCGCGCAGATCGAACCGGTGCTGACCCCACTCCCCGATCCTCGCGCTACCTGGGTCGGATGATCGCCGAGCCGCTGCGGTTCCTCGAGCGCCCCGCTGCAGGGGCGCCCGAGGGAGCGCTCGTGTTGCTTCACGGCCGCGGAGCGGACGAGCACGATCTCTTCCCACTCCTCGACGCACTCGATCCCGAGCGGCGGCTCCTCGGGGTCACGCCGCGTGGGCCGCTCTCGCTCCCACCCGGTGGTGCTCACTGGTACCGGCTGGGCGGAATCCCGACGCCCGAACCGAACACCTTCTTCCCCACCTTCGAGGTCGCGGCGGCGTTTCTCGACGCGCTTCCGGTGCCGATCGACCGCATCGTGCTCGGCGGCTTCTCCCAGGGTGCGGTGATGAGCTGGGCGCTCGGGCTCGGAAGGGGCCGGCCGCGCCCGGCGGCGATCATGGCGCTCTCAGGCTTCATGCCCGTGGTGGAGGGATTCGAGCTCGACCTGGCGGATCTCCACGACTATCCGATTGCGATCGCCCACGGTTCGCACGACCCGATCATCCCGGTCGAATTCGGCCGGGCCGCCGCAGAGCGCGCTCGGGACGCCGGTGCCGCACTCCTCTGGCGGGAAACACCGGTGCCACACACGATCGACCCGCGCGTGCTCACGGAGCTACAGACGTTCGTCGCCTCCGCGATGGCCTGATCCGTACGGGCCACCTTGGAGGAGAGCGACACTCTCCACGTCCGGGATAACCCGCCTCCGCGGACTCCGCGTAGAGTGACGCAATGATCGCCGCGGACGAGGGCCTCGCCGAGCTCCACACCCACCTCGGCGGCTCGGTTGCCTCCGACATCCTGTGGAGCCTCGCGCACGAGCAGGGGATCGCGTTGCCGGTCAAGGACTTCTGGGAGTTCGACAAGCTCGTCACCGTGTCAGATCCGCGGGGCGTCGAGAACCTCGACGCACTCGATGCGATCTACCACTGGACGGAGCTGATCCAGTCCTCCCCACTCGCGGTCGAGCGGTCGGTGCACAGCGCGATTGGCGGCGCCTACCGATCGCAGGGCATTACGACGCTCGAGCTCCGCTTCAACCCGATGAAACGTAACCGCGGTGGTGAGCGCGACCTCGACCACATTATCCTTGCCGCCATCCGCGGGCTCGACCGTGCACGACTCGAATACCCGCAGGTACGCGCCGGCCTGATCCTGATGATGGACCGCACCTTCGATGCGCGGCAGAACGCGATCATCGTCGACAAGGCGATCTCCTGGGCAAGCCGTGGGGTCGTCGGGGTCGACATCGCCGGGCCGCGCCCCGGCGGGAGGCGCTACGACTATAGGTCTGTCCAGCCGATGGTCGAGACGGCTCGGGCAGCGGGGCTAGGCGTCACGATCCACGTCGGTGAGGAGGGAGCAACCGGAGCCGAGGAGATCGGCGAGGTTGTCGACAGCCTCCGGCCCGACCGGATCGGCCACGGCATCCTTGCTGCCGGCGACCCCGTCTTGATGGAGAAGATGCGCGAGGCCGGAATCGTGCTCGAGATCTGCCCCACGTCAAACCTGCTGACGAAGGCGCTTCCCGACGAGGAGGCGATTCGTACCACCTTCCGCGCATTCGTCGAGCACGGCGTCGCGTTCACGATCGCGACGGACGGACCCGAGATGATGGGGACACATCTTCGCGACGAGCTCGAGCTGCTCGAGCGGATCGGCGCCCTCACTGCGACCGAGCTGGCCGAGGCGAACGCACGCGGTCACGCGGCGAGCTTCATCTAGATCGCTCGCTCGATCTCACGATCACGCCGCCCGGGTCGTTTGAGATGGAATGAGAGACGCGGAGCGTTAGAGAAAAGCATGGCCCGCGGCTGGAGAATCTGGACGGCCCTCGGGCTCGTCTACGTCGTCTGGGGCTCGACGTACCTCGCGATCAAGGTCTCCGTCGAGACGATGCCACCGCTGCTCTCCGCCGGCCTGCGGTTCACCGTCGCCGGCCTCCTACTCGGATCGATCCTCGCGCTCCGGCGGACGCCGCTGCGTGTCCCGTGGCGGGAGGCTCGTGCTGCCCTCATCATCGGCGTCATGCTGCTCGCCAGTGGCGTCGGGGCGGTGACCCTCGCGGAGACGCGGATCGACTCGAGCGTGGCGGCGATGATCGCCGGCTCGGTGCCGCTGCAGGTGATCCTCTGGCGCACGCTTTCGCGTGAGCGCGTCGCGACTGCGACGAAGCTCGCAGCCGTCGTCGGCATCGGCGGCCTCGCCCTGATCATCGGCCCGGCCGGCATCTCGGGTGGATCTGCCGCAATCGGTCTCGCGATCATGCTCTGTGGCTCGGTCGCCTGGTCGACCGGATCGTTCATCTCGCGCGGGATGCCACTCCCGAAGGATCCGTTCGTCGCGACCGTGTACGAGATGATCGGCGGCGGCCTCGTGCTCATCGTCGCGGCACTGGCGGTCGGGGAAGGAGCCGATGTCTCTGCCGATGCGATCTCGGCGGCCTCCTTCGCAGCGTGGGCGTACCTCGCCATCTTCGGATCGCTCGTCGCCTTCACCGCCTACGCATGGCTGCTCCACCACGCGCCGATCTCGCAGGTCGTCACTCACCAGTACGTCAACCCGATCGTCGCAATTGTCCTCGGCAGCGTCTTCCTTGGCGAATCACAGGACCTCGCGACGGTTGTCGGCGCCCTGATCGTGATCGGCGCGGTCTTCGCCACGATCCGGAGCGAGAGTCGAAGTGCGCCGGTCACTTTGTCGGTCGAGGTGGACAAGGCAGCGCCCCCGATGCGGGCGCGGTAGCTACGCCAGATCGACCTGCGCGCGGCGATGCACGAGGAACTCGAGCAGGTCGGAGCGAGTGAGGATGGCCGCCGGCTTCCCCGCGATGCCGACGACGACGGCGGCATTCGGGCCCGAGAGGTCGGCGAAGACCTCGTCGAGAGATGCACGCACGTCGACCACCGAGAGCGGCGGCTGCATGGCGACGGCGATGTCCTCGTTGAGCGCATCCGGGTTCTTGAAGACCCGGTCGAGCAGGCTTCGCTCCTGGATCGAGCCTACGATGTCTGCAAGCGAATCGGCCGTGCCGTGGCGGACGACCGGCAACTGGGAGATGCCGTAGCGCTGCATCGACTCGATCGCTACGCCGACCTTCTTCGTCGACTCGATCGTGACGAGATCGGGCAGGTCGGTCTCCTCGCCCCGCTTGAAGCGCAGCACCTCGTCGATCGACGGAGGCGGCGTCGTGCGCTCGAGAAAGCCGTACTGGAGCATCCAGTTGTCGTCGTAGAACTTCGAGAGGTAGGAGCGACCGCCGTCAGGCAGCAGCATCAACACGTGGGCGTCCGGGCCGAATCGCGCCGCGACCTGCAGGGCGACCCACGCCGTGGATCCACACGAGCCGCCAACGAGGAGGCCCTCCTCGCGCGCGAGGCGGCGAGCCGTCAGGAACGAGTCACGGTCGGAGACGCGGATCCACTCGTCGACGACGTCGGGGTTCATGGTCTGGGGCCACGTGTCCTTGCCAATGCCTTCGACGAGGTACGGGCCGAGCGGATGCTCCGCGTCCTCGGTGTAGACCGAGCCCTCGGGATCCGCGCCGATGATCTGAACCTCGGGACGATGCTCCTTGAAGTAGCGCCCGACGCCCGAGATCGTGCCACCGGTGCCGACCGAGATGACGATCGCATCGATCTGCCCACCGTCGGTCTGCTCCCAGATCTCCGGCGCGGTCGTCGCGTAATGCGCCTCCGGGTTCGCCATGTTCGAGTACTGATCCGGCTTGAAGCCGCCCGGAATCTCCTCGGCCAGGCGGTCCGAGACCGAGTAGTAGGACTCGGGCGAGTCGTGATCCACGGCCGTCGGAGTGATCACGACCTCGGCGCCGTAGGCGCGGAGCGTGGAGATCTTCTCCTGGCTCATCTTGTCTGGCATCACGAAGATGCAGCGGTAGCCCTTCTGCGCGGCTGCGATCGCAAGGCCCACGCCCGTGTTGCCCGAGGTCGGCTCGACGATGGTGCCGCCCGGACGAAGCGTCCCCTCGCGCTCGGCGGCCTCGATCATCGCAAGCCCGATCCTGTCCTTGTTCGAGCCGCCCGGGTTCAGGAACTCGAGCTTCGCCAGCAACGTGGGCGGAACGGGCGCGCCGAATCGGTCGAGTCTGACGATCGGCGTCCCGCCAACGAGGTCGAGCAGCGTGGGGTAGGTACGGCTCACGCGTCGAACACTACGCGCGGACCGCACGTGGAAGCGGCGTATCCCCTACGAGCGAACGACGCGGCGCGCGCCCTGGACGCTGCCGCTCCGCTCGGCCAGGTTCTGGATCTCGACGCGCTCGCCCGACTGCGGGGAGTGGATGATCTTGCCGCCCCCGATATAGAGCCCGACGTGGCCGAGTCCGTGGAAGAACACGAGGTCGCCGGGCCGGAGGTGGCTGCGACTGACGGGCCGCCCGTGGCCGAACTGAGCCGCGGCATTGTGCGGCAGGACGACGCCGAGCTTGCCGTAGACGTAGGCGATGAGACCGGAGCAGTCGAAGCCGCTCGGTGACATCCCCCCGTAGCGATACGGCGTGCCGAGCTCACGGGCCGCGATACGCACGGCGCGGGCGCCGAGTGATGCCTTCTTGCGGGCTTGCGTCTTGGGCACTGCAAGCGGAATCGACCCCGGAAGGCGCGCGGGATTCGCGACGGTGCCGACGGCGGGAGAGGCTGCGACGGTCGGAGGCGCGCCGAGGAGTAGAACGCAGAACGACAGCAGGCAGATGCGGGGGAGGAGAGCCATAAGGGGTGACCGGAAGGCGAATCGAGCCCGCAAGGGACCCTGCGCGTCGCAGTAACCGAGGCACCGTAGCAGTGTCCTCGGTGCCAATCGGTGGCCCGAAACATGACCTTTACAACCTGTTCCCTCGTTCGGGGGAGCCTCACATGGTGTCGTGCCGGCTGCCGGAAACCGGCGTGAAGTGTTCGACCGTGGGAAACGGGTCGTAGAAGCGATGGAGCAGTCGCTTCCATTCCTGATACTCCGTCGAGCCGCGAAAGCCGACGGTGTGGTCCTCGAGCGTGGCCCACTCGACGAGCAGCAGATACCGGCTCGGCCGCTCGATGCAGCGGAGGAGCCGGAGCGACCGGAACCCCGGCATCGAGGCGATGGTCGCCTTCGCGGTCTCAAATGCCGCCTCGAAGGCCGCTTCCTGCCCCACCTTCACATCGAGCACTGCCTGTTCGGTGATCACGGGGTTCGGTTTCCGTCAGTGCCGGAAGTGCCGGCGTCCAGCGAAGACCATCGTCGCGCCTGCATCGCGCACCGCCGTGATGACGTCATCATCACGCTTCGAACCACCCGGCTGGATGATCGCGCCGATGCCCGCCTCGAGTGCGATGGCGGGTCCATCCGCAAAGGGGAAGAAGGCGTCGGAGGCGAGAACAGCCCCGTCGAGCGAGTGCCCGAGCTCCCGCGCCCTCTCGACCGCGATTCGCACGGCGTCCACACGACTCATCTGCCCGGCCCCCACTCCCAGCGTCTGGCCATCCCGCACGATCACGATCGCATTCGAGAGCGTGTGCTTCACGATCGCCCATGCGAAGAGAAGGTCGTCCCACGTCGCCGCGGCGGCCTCACCGCAGACGACGTCCATCCCATCGAGGGGATCGGGCCCGCTATCGCGCTCCTGCACGAGCATCCCTCCGAGCACTCGCTTCATGTCCCACTCGGACGGATCCGCGGATCGCCGTTCGCCGTCGTCGAGAATACGCACTCCGGGCTTCTGGACGAGCGCCTCGATCGCCACGGCGTCAAAGCCGGGCGCGAAGAGGACTTCGACGAACTGCTTGGCGAGTCGCTCGCCCAACGCTGCGCTGACAGGTCTCGTCAGCACGACAACGCCGCCGAACGCCGATATCGGGTCGCCCGCAAGAGCTTTCTCGTACGCCTCCTCGATCGTGCCCGCCACCCCGACGCCGCACGGATTGGCGTGTTTCACGATCACGCACGCGGGTCCGTCGAACTCGAGCGCGAGCAGCCTGGCGGCAGAGAGGTCGTTGAGGTTGTTGAACGAGAGCGGCTTGCCGTGCAGCTGCTCGACCCGAGCCAGTAGGTGCGTGCGCGCGCCTCGCTCGGCGTAGAACACCGCCTTCTGGTGCGGGTTCTCGCCGTAGGAAAGGTCGAGCGCGTGATCGAGGACAGGCACGAGCGTCTCGGGGAACCCGAGACCGCGCGAAAGCCACCGGGTCACGGCACTGTCGTAGGCGGCGGTTGTCGCGAACACTCGAGCTGCGAGCTCGCGGCGCGTCTCGACCGTGACGTCGCCCCCCCGCAGCTCGGCGAGAACGCGGGCGTAGTCCGTCGGCCGGCAGATGGGGATCACGTGCGCGTGGTTCTTGGCCGCGGCACGAAGAAGCGCAGGGCCACCGATGTCGATCTTCTCGATCGCATCGTCCCACTCGACATCGAGCCGCGAGACGGTCTTCTCGAACGGATACAGATTGACGCAGACGAGATCGATCGGAACGATCCCGTGCGTCTCGAGGTCGGCAACATCGTCGGGAACATCGCGGCGGGCGAGGATACCGCCGTGGACCGCCGGGTGCAGGGTGACGACGCGATGTCCGAGCATCTCGGCGAAACCGGTCAGGTTCTCGAGCGGCGTCACCGGGAGTCCCTCGTGGGCAAGCAGCTGAGCCGTGCCACCGCTCGCAACGAGCTCGAAGTCGAGCCGCAGCAGCTCCTCTGCGAAGGCCGCGATGCCGGTCTTGTCGTAGACGGAGAGGAGCGCGCGCCTCATGCGTCGATCAGCTCTCGGACCACCTCGGGTAGCAGTCGGTGCTCGACTGTCCGAATACGCGCGTGCAAGGTGGCGGCCGTGTCTCCAGGAAGAACCGTGACGGCCTCCTGCCTCAGCACTGTTCCGGTGTCGACGCCCGCGTCGACGAGATGAACCGTCGCCCCTGTCTCGACTGCGCCCGCCGATAGCGCGTCCTCGACCGCAGTGGCACCCGGGAAGGCAGGAAGGAGTGCGGGGTGCACGTTCACGACTCTACCCGGGAACCTCCCCAGGAAGACAGGGCGCAGCAGGTGCATGTATCCCGCGCAGACGACGAGTTGAACACCGTTCGCCACGAGCCACTCGGCCATCGCGGCATCGCGTTCGCTCCGGTCGCGGTACTCGACGAGAGGGAATGCGGCCTTGGGAATGCCGGCCGCCCTCGCCCGATCGAGCGCGGGAACTCCGTCGACGTTGGACGCCACGGCAGCGATCGCGATCTCCGCGTCGATCAGGGCCTGGAGGTTCGATCCGCCACCACTGACGAGAACGCCGACGCCGAGCTCCCGCGTCATGCCCACGACACTCCGACGTCTCGGGTGACGCGTCCGATCACGCGATCGGCTGGTTGCGCCTCGCCCGCCGGGATGATGGCGCAGTACCCGATCCCTATGTTGAAGACGCGCCGCAACTCGTCCTCGGCCACGCCGTTCCCGGCGAGCCACTGGAACACCTCCGGACGCTCCCACGACGACGGATCGATGACCGCGCCGAGCCCCTCGGGAAGCACGCGGCCGAGATTCCCGGCGATCCCTCCCCCCGTGACATGGGCGAGCGCGCGCACGTCGGCACGAAGACGAAGGGCGCGGACATCCTCGAGATACAGCCTCGTCGGCGGCAGCAGAAGGTCGGCATCGAACGCTCCGTCACCGATGATCCTTCGGACGAGCGAGAACCCGTTGGCATGGATGCCTGTCGAGGGATAGCCGACAACGACGTCGCCCTCCTCGACGCGCGAACCGTCGACGACGCGGTCGCGATCGACGACGCCGACGGCAGTGCCGCAGAAATCGATCTCGCTCTCGCGGTAGATGCCCGGCAACTCCGCTGTCTCGCCGCCGAGGATCGCGCACCCGGCGACCCGGCAGACATCGGCGGCACCCTCGATCAGCTCGGCGACCTGGTCGACGTCGATCGTGTTGGCTGCGACGTAGTCGAGGAA
>NZ_JBDSNT010000151.1:0-40105 GCF_039915195.1 Gaiella sp. | reverse complement strand
GCGGTCGCGACGATTCGCGAGCGAGCCGTGACTCCCACGCCTGAGCGCGTGGCCGAGATCGAGCGCGAGACGAACCACGATGTCGCCGCCTTCGTCGACGCCGTCTCCGAGGGGCTCGGCGAGGATGGGCGTTGGTTCCACTACGGACTCACCTCCTCTGACGTGCTCGACACCGCGCTCTCGCTCGCAGTGCAGGAGGCCGGCGCGGTCGTTCTCGAGGGCATCGACCGCGCGTTCGGCGCCGTCGTCTTCCGCGCAGAGGAGCACCGCGAGACGTTGTGCATGGGCCGCACGCACGGCGTTCATGCGGAGCCGACGACGTTCGGGCTCAAGCTCGCCGGGTGGGCGTTCGCGCTCGAGCGCGACCGAGATCGACTCGTCCACGCGATCGAGGGGCTGCGTGTCGGGAAGCTATCGGGCGCTGTGGGCACGTATGCGGCGGCCGAGCCTGCGGTCGAGGGGGTCGCGTGCGCGCGCCTCGGCCTCGAGCCGGCACCTAGCTCCACCCAGATCCTGCAGCGCGATCGCCATGCCGAGCTGCTGTCGGCGCTGGCGCTCCTTGCTTCGTCGCTCGACCGGTTCGCCACGGAGATCCGGCATCTCGCACGGACGGAGGTGCGTGAGGTAGAAGAGCCGTTCGGGCGGGGCCAGAAAGGCTCCTCGGCCATGCCGCAAAAGCGCAACCCGATCACGGCCGAGCGCATCTGTGGCATCGCACGCATCGTGCGAGCCAACGCAATCGTCGGGCTCGAGAACGTCGCCCTCTGGCACGAGCGTGACATCTCCCACTCGTCCGCCGAACGAGTCGTGATCCCCGACTCGTTTCTCGCCGTCGACTACATGCTCGACCGGTTCACCTGGCTCGTCGAGGGGCTCGTCGTGCGGGAGGTGCGGATGCTCGAGAATCTTGCGTCGAGTCATGGCCTCTACTTCAGTCAGCGCCTTCTCCTCGCGCTCGTCGAATCCGGACTCTCCCGCGATGAGGCGTATCGCCTCGTACAGCGCAACGCGATGCGCGCGTGGGACGAGGGCCTCGGCTTCCGAGGGCTCGTCGATGCCGACATGGAGATAGCGGGCCGCGTCGATCTCGGCGAGGTGTTCGACCCCGGCGCGTACACGGCGCATGTCGACGTCGTCTTCGGCCGTCTTCGCGCACTCGTTTCCGCGCGCGGGGAGGCTACGCGTGCCTGAAGCGGTTCACCTCGCAAGCGGCAAGGTGCGCGAGGTTTACGCGCTCGACGACGACCGCCTCCAGCTCGTTGCGTCCGATCGCATCTCGACGTTCGATGTGATCCTGCCGACACCGATCCCCGACAAGGGGCGCGTGCTCACCGGGATGTCCGCATTCTGGTTCGCCCGCACGCGCGAGCTCGTCCCGAACCACCTGCTCGAGCTCGGAGACGACGGGCGGACGACGATCTGCCGGCGCCTCGAGATGCTGCCTGTGGAGCTCGTCGTTCGCGGCTATCTCTCGGGCTCCGGCTGGGTCGATTACCAGGCGTCGGGCTCGGTGTGCGGGCATGCTTTGCCGTCAGGGCTCCTCGAGTCGGAGCGTCTAGCCGAGCCGATCGTCACGCCCGCGACCAAGGCGGAGGAAGGCCACGATCTCAACATCACGGAAGTGGAGGCTGCCCGGTTGTGCGGCGCCAACGCGTACGCAGCAGCGCGCGAAGCGGCGATCGCGCTGTACATCTTTGCGTCCGACCACGCGGAATCGCGCGGGATCATCCTCGCCGACACGAAGTTCGAGTTCGGTACCGACCGCGACGGGGTCGTGACCCTTGCCGACGAGGCCCTGACGCCGGACTCGTCTCGCTTCTGGCCGGCCGACACGTATGCGCCCGGTGGCCCACAGCCGTCGTTCGACAAGCAGTACGTTCGCGACTTCTGCCTCTCGACGGGGTGGGATCGCACCTACCCAGGCCCCGACGTGCCCGTGGATGTCGTGGCCGGCACGAGGGGCCGCTATATCGATGCGTTCGAACGCCTGACCGAGATCCCGTTCGAGCGCTATCTCTCCGACCCGAAGGTGGTCATGTGAAGGCGACAGTCCTGATTCGTCCCAAGGAAGCCATCCTCGATCCGCAAGGGGAGGCGGTCGGTGAGGCGCTTCGAACGCTCGGGTACGCGGTCACGAGCGCGCGTGTCGGGCGCCTCGTCGACGTCGATCTCGAGGTCGACGATCCGGCCGAAGCGGAGGAGGCGCTCGCCGCTATGTCGCGTGACCTCCTTGCCAATCCGATGATCGAGTCGTTCACGATCGAGATCGAGGATGGCGCGTGAGCGGTGGGCCACGGATCGCGGTCGTCACGTTCCCCGGGTCGAACGACGACGGCGACGCAGCGCTCGCACTCGAGCTTCTCGGAGCCGAGTCGGTTCGCGTCTGGCACGGCGAGACCGCGCTGCCGGACGGTACTGCGGGCGTCGTTCTGCCGGGAGGGTTCTCGTACGGGGACTATCTCCGCTGCGGTGCGATCGCGCGGTTCGCGCCCGTGATGGAGTCAGTCGGCGCTTTTGCGGCCTCGGGCGGGCCTGTGCTCGGGATCTGCAACGGCTTCCAGATTCTCTGCGAGGCGGGTCTGCTGCCCGGCGTTCTCCGACAGAACCGGCAGGAGCAGTTCATCTGCGCCGACGTCACGGTCACGGTCGAGAGCACGTCGAGCGCGTTCGCCGGGACATGGGCGGTGGCGCAGGAGTTCGTGATCCCGATCAAGCACGGCGAGGGCAACTGGTACGGCGACAATGAGCTGGTCGCTTCGCTCGAGGCTCGCGGCCAGATCGCTCTTCGCTACACCGAGGACGTCAACGGTGCGGTCGGGCGCGTGGCCGGCGTCACGAACGGAGGGGGAAATGTCCTCGGCCTGATGCCGCATCCCGAGCACGCAGTCGATCCGCTCCTCGGGCCGACGGGTGGCGTCGCGATCCTCGAGGGTTTGCTCAGCGCCGCGCGGGTTCCGCTCCAGGCGTAGCCTCCGGGCTCCCGTGCCGGGCGGACGTCCAGGCGTGTCGGCGAGCGCGCCTGGCGGCCTTGCCCGCCCGAATCACACCGGATCCGGCGGCAACGGATGCTCGATCGGCAGCTCGGGAACACGAGTCGCGGTCGTGATCCGGCGTCGACCGGGACGCTAGGCCGCGGAATGTACCGGGCTGTACGTGCCTCCGTGGTTCGGGTGCCTCTACGCGAGAAGCTCTGCGCGAACGGCATCGTCGCAGTTCGCCTCGGGACCGTAGGTCCAGGTTTCGAGTTCCGGTTCGCGACCGAAGATCTCGAGTGTCCGGTCACGGCGCGAGGCACCGCCCGGGCCCACCGACATCAAAGCTGCAGCTGAGAGGCGCTCGGCGTCGCGCAGACGCACCCAGTACTCATCGTGCTGATCGGCATCGATCAGCGTCTCCTGCATGACCGGATGGTGAAACGCGAGCGACGGCTCGAAGTGTGGTGCAGCCGTCGGCAGATCGAGAGACTCGCCCTCTCCGCCGAAGTGGTAGGTCAGATACCGCACATCGATCGCGCACCGCTCCCGCAGGAGGTCAAGAAGGCGGAGCCGCCTTGCCTCGACCGTCCCCCAGGGAGCCATGACCTCGCCCCGAACACGATCCCGGAACACTCGCTCGCGCTCGACCAGGAGGACGCGCGCACCTTCCCTCGCCAGGGCGATTGCCAACGACGATCCAGCGAGCCCTCCGCCGATCACGAGTACGTCGAATTCCGGATCCTGCCTCACCGCCTGGCAGGGTACTCCCGCACCTCAGCTGCGCGCAAGGGCGCACGCAGGAGGCTCGGCGAACGCCTCCGCTCGTGCTACCCGACGGTGTCAGCCCGTGGATTCGCCCGCACGCACTACCAGAGCGTCACGGGCCGGAGATGCCGGTGGCCGCGCAACCGGCGGTCCTTGGTGACGAGTCTCCACCCATGCTCGACTGCGGTCGCGTAGATCAGGCGATCCGCGGGATCTCCCGGGAACGTTGCCGGCAGTCCCACTGCCGTATCGGCGATTGCCGGCGTGATTCCGACCGTCCGCACGAGGCTGCCGAGCTGCTCGAGCCAGGATCTGACAGGGATCGTCAGCATGATCCGTTCGTTCCGCGCAAGCCACGCGAGCTCGTACCACGTGACAGCGGCGACGGCGAGCTCGTCGGCCCCGGCGAGCGCCTGGGCTGCGGCGGAGCTCACCCGCTTCGGCTCGGCAGACCACCAGTGCAGTACGTGGGTGTCGAGCAAGACGGTGGTCGTCACGAGGCGTCCCAGACGACCCCGGTCGTGAACAGGTCATCGTCCTCGCCCGCGGTCACTGCAACGCCCGCGAGCGTCCCCTCGAGCGCGTGGGGGCCGACGGCCGGCACGAGACGTGCGACGACACGTCCGTGCTTTGTGATCTCGATCTCCTCGCCGGTTGCCACCTCGTCGAGAAGGGCGAGGATGGTCGCCTTTGTTTCCGTAGCGGTCATTCTTCGGGGCACATAGCCATTATAATGGTCATTTTGTGTCACGGCAATTCGGGCCGTGCAAATGCCGGCATCGTTGCGCGCGGCGCAGGGTTGGGGAACGGGCTGTCGGCCGCTCCGGCCGATTCATGCCGGACGCCGCTCCGTTGAACGGGGAGATGAAGCCGCGAGGGGGCCGTAGCTCCGGGCAATACCCCCGCGCTACCGATCCGTCTTGCGGCGCCCCTCGTACTGACGAATCAGATCAGCACGTACGCGGTCGAGGATTCGCTGATGCTCTGGAGCGTGCGCCCAATCTTGCCAGACGCCCTCCAGCTTGTCGACGAGCGTTCGCAGGAATGTCGGCGAGCAAGTCACGCGAGCGACGACCATTCCTCGCGACTGCACGGGATCCATCCGAATGAAGTCCATCGTCACCTCGTCGGCCCAGGCTTCGACCTCGACTGCATTGGCCCACACGCCGACGAAGCGTCGGGAATCGCCTTGGACTTCTCTTCCTCGCTCATCGCTCAAGAGCCTCCCGCAGTTCCGGCGTCCGCTCAAGCAGCTTGTGCATACGCTCCACGTCCTTCGCCCGCAGCGTGACCGGCCCTCGGCGGGCACTGCCATCAGTCGTGTATGCGAACCGGACGAGCCGCTCGCCTCCCTCCGTCTCGAGCAGCTCCACGACCGTCGAGAACCGCCGCTCCCCGGCCCGCTGCGCGAGGTTCACCTGCTCGACCGATCGCGCCCTTCCCCATGGCGTCGAGATTGTCCGTGTCGTGATTGTCTTCATGGAAGACAACGTACCGTCGGAAACGTCATGGAGGGGTGTCGCCTCTGTGTCCAGTGTGCGCCGGTTCAGAGCACGCCGTACTTGACCCAGACCTCGCGGATGCCCATGCCGGCAAGAAGATCCTCGCGCGCATTGCCCTCCAGGCGGTGCTTCGTAACGACGGCTTCCGTAACCTCGGCGACCATCTCCTGCGGCACGACCACGATCCCGTCGACGTCTCCGACGACGAGATCCCCCGGACGAACATCGACTCCTCCGACGCGCGCCTCCACGTCGATGCCTGTCACGATCGCCCGGGCGAACGTGTCGAGCGGCGAGAGCCCGCGCGCAAACGTGGGGAAGCCGAGTGCCTTGATCTCGACCGCGTCACGGGCGTACCCGTCGATCACGACGCCCGCCGCACCACGACCCAGTGCGGCGCAGGAGAACAGCTCGCCCCACGAGGCGCAGCGAACACCGTCTGCCACGGCGAGGAGAGGCACGTCACCGGGCCGTAACCCGTCGAGCGCCGTCAGTTCGCCGTCGTAGGGGAGCTCCGGCTCCGACGTGTCGGCAACGATCACGACGGGTACCGCCACGCCCGCGAGTCGCGCCTCCGGCCAGAGCGGTCGGATCGCAAGGTCGAGTACCTGGTCGCGTCGGCCCAGCCGGTCGAGCGCGTCCGAGATGACGGCAACCGGCACATCACCGAGCACGGCGGAAGCGTCTCCGCTCACGGCGCGGCTGTCCGTGCTCGCGACCCGGTCTCGGCGACGAAGCAGCCCTCGATGTGGTCATCGACCATCCCGGCAGATTGCATGAAGGCGTACACCGTCGTCGGGCCGACGAAGCCGAACCCACGCCGCTTCAGTTCCTTCGAGAGCGTCGTCGACTCGGGTGTCGCCGCCGGGAGGTCACCCATGCCCGTCGGCCTCCCCGACCGCGGCGGCGGAGCGAACCCCCAGACGAAGTCCGAGAGCCCTTCGCTCAATTCGAGCGCAGCAGCCGCGTTTCCGATCGTCGCCTCGATCTTGCCGCGATGCCGGACGATCCCCGCGTCTCCGAGCAGCCGCTCCACGTCGCCCTCGTCGAATTGGGCCACGGCTGCGATCGAGAAGCCGGCGAACGCCGCGCGGAAGCTCTCTCGCTTGCGCAGGATCGTCAGCCACGAGAGCCCGGCCTGGAACCCCTCGAGCGACAGCAGCTCGAACAGGCTGTCATCGCCCCGCTTCTCGCGGCCCCACTCCTCGTCGTGATAGGTGCGGTAGAGCGGGTCGTCGCCGCACCAGCCGCAACGCGCAGTTCCGCTGGCGTCGTAGGTGAGATCGATCATCGTTCGATTGTGCCGATCGGTAGCGTCCGATGCGATGTTCGAGCTCACACTGGAGAACGCCGCGGCCTACCTCGTCGAGCGAGGCGTCGTCCCGCGCGGCGCCGCCATTGACGTCGCAGAGCTTCCGGGCGGCGTGTCGGCGACCGTGATCTCGGCGTCGGTCGCCGCGACCGGCGACGCGTTCGTCGTCAAGCAGGCGCTGCCGCAACTGCGCGTCCGAGACGAGTGGCTTGCGACGCTCGACAGGGCCGAGACCGAGGTCGCGGCCATGGAGCTGTGCGGGGCGATCACTCCCGGCGTCGTTCCGACAGTCATCGACAGCGACCCGGCCGTCCACGCGCTCGTGATGGAGCTGATCCCTTCGACCGCGCGGAACTGGCAGGTCGAGGTTGGGGAGGGGCGAACGCACGCCGACGCGGGTCGCTGGGCCGGAGCAACGCTCGGTGCCTGGCATACCGCGACCTCCGACGCCCCGCCTCCCCCGGGGTTCGGCGACATCGAGGCCTTCGAACAGCTCCGTCTACGCCCCTTCCACGAGACGGTGATCGAGCGGCGCCCCGAGCTTGCGGACGGGATTGCCCCGCTCCTCGAGGAACTGCGCAGAGACCGCCGCTGCTTCGTCCACGGCGACTACTCACTCAAGAACATGCTCGTCGGAAATACCGGCAACTGGGTGCTCGACTTCGAAGTCGCGCACTACGGGAACCCCGTGTTCGACCTCGGCTTCTTCCTCTCGTTCGTGGTGCTCTCGGCAATCAGGTGGGAGCCGTTGGTGCCGGAGCTACGCTCGCTCGCCGGTAGCTTCCTGGCCGGCTACGACGAGGCGGCCGGAGCGGAGTTCGCGGGAGACCGGGCGTCGGTGACCGCCCACACCGCTGCTCTGATACTTGCCCGAACCGACGGGAAGTCGCCGGCACAGTTCCTCGATCCGCCTTCGCGGGAACATGCCCGCGAGGCCGGGATCAAGCTCCTGCGCAGGCCGGAGGAGGGACTCTGGCAGTGGCGCTGATCGCGGATCTCCACGCGTGGGAAGCATTCGATTCCCGCGGCACGCCGACCGTGGGGTGCGCGGTGAGCCTCGAAAACGGTAGCGAAGGCGAAGCGACCGTTCCCTCCGGGGCGTCCACGGGATCGCACGAGGCACACGAGCGTCGCGACGGCGGCGAGCGATACGGGGGCAGGGGCGTCCAGGACGCGGTCGCCGCACTGCGCACGGAGGTCGGAACGGAGCTCGTGGGGCGAGACGTCCTCGATCAGGAGGGGATCGACGCCGCACTCCGGGCGCTCGACGGAACGCCGAACCTCACGCGGCTCGGGGCGAACGCCGTGCTCGCCGCATCCGTGGCGTGCGCGCTTGCGGCCGCCCGGAGCCAGGGGCTGCCGTTCTGGCGAGCGCTGTGCGCGGACCTGGCACCACTGCTCCCGCTGCCGATGGTGAACGTGATCTCCGGTGGGGCGCACGCGGGCGGCCTCATCGACGTGCAGGACTTCCTCGTCGTCCCGATCGGCGCGGCGACGTTCGTCGAGGCTATCGAGTGGGCCTCGCGCGTACGATCGGCGACAGCGACCGTGCTTCGCGACCGTGGCCACGACACGTCGCTCGTCGCTGATGAGGGCGGGCTTGCTGCATCGCTACCGTCCAATCGTGCCGCGCTCGATGTCCTGCTCGCGGGGATCGAGCGGAGCGGGCTCGAGCCCGGAGCAGAGGTGGCGATCGCGGTCGATGTCGCGGCAACACAGTTCCTCGTCGACGGGTCGTACGTGCTCGCGAGCGAGAATCGAAGCCTCCGTGCCCATGAGCTCGTCGACGAGCTGGCAGGCTGGGTTGTGGACTACCCGATCGTCTCGATCGAGGACGCGCTCGGCGAGGACGACGAGGCGGGCTGGCGGTACGCCACCGACCGGCTCGCGCCGTCTGTCCAGCTTCTCGGCGACGACCTCTTCGTGACCTCGATCGAGCGGCTAAGTAGCGGCATCGAGCAAGGCGTCGCGAACGCCGTCCTCGTGAAGCCGAATCAGGTCGGAACGCTGACCGACGCTCGGCGCGTGGTCGAGCTTGCCCAGGCCGCCGGCTACGCGACCGTGCTCTCGGCCCGCTCGGGCGAGACGGAGGACAGCTGGCTTGCCGACCTTGCCGTCGGCTGGCGCACGGGCCAGCTGAAGGTGGGCTCCACGACCCGCTCCGAGCGAACCTCGAAATGGAACCGGCTTCTCCGCATCGAGTCCGAACAACAGGACGCGATGTTCGCCGGAGGCGCGGCGCTTGCTCCGCTCCCCTCCGGTTGACGGTCCACCCGCTTGCATCCTGGTGGCCAGAGGCAGATGATCCACAGGTCTCAACAGACGACATGAGCAGCCAGCTACCGACCGAAACCGTCTCCACCCCCGCGCCACCGGCCTCGACCCGCGCGGGTCTCGAGCCCGTGATCCGGGCCGAGAATGTCTGGAAGATCTTCGGTCCGAAGGCCGACAGCATCATCGGAACGCCCGACGCAGACCTGTCGCGCTCGGAGCTCCGCGCCAAGACGGGCTGCGTCGCAGCCGTCCACGACGTCTCGATCGAGGTCTGGCCCGGCGAGGTGTTCGTCGTGATGGGTCTCTCCGGCTCGGGCAAGTCGACCCTCGTGCGCACGCTGATCCGCCTGATCGAGCCGACCGCCGGCGCAATCGAGATCGCCGGGCAGAACGTCACGAGCGCGAGTACCTCGGAGCTGCGCTCACTCCGTCGGAACTCCGTCTCGATGATCTTCCAGCACTTCGGCCTGCTCGCGCACCGCCGGGTGATCGACAACGTCGCCTTTGGCCTCGAGATCCGCGGTGTTCCCAAGCAGGAGCGACTCGAGAAGGCGCGTGCAGTTCTCGGCGTGGTCGGACTCGAGGACGTCGCGAACTCGTTCCCCGACCAGCTCTCGGGCGGCATGCAGCAGCGTGTCGGCGTCGCGCGGGCGTTCGTAGGAGATCCCACGTTGATGCTGTACGACGAACCGTTCAGCGCCCTCGATCCGCTCATTCGCAGAGACATGCAGGACGAAGTGATGCGGTTGCAGCAGGAGACCGGCAAGACGATGGTCTTCATCACCCACGACCTGCCCGAGGCGCTCCGCCTCGGCGACCGGATTGCGATCATGCGCGACGGCAAGATCGTGCAGCTCGGAACCGGCGAGGAGCTCGTCGGCTCCCCTGCCGACGCGTACGTCGAGAACTTCGTGCGTGACGTTCCGCGGAGCCACGTCCTCACGCTGCGCTGGATCATGCGCGATCCCGCACCGGGTGAGGAACGCGATGGTCCCGAGCTCGACGTCACAACCACGGTTCGCGACGCCGTGCCGGTCCTCGCCGGCAGCGAAAAGCCCGTTCGCGCGATGCAGGACGGCCGCGTCGTCGGAGTCGTCGATCGCGTCGCGGTGCTGAAGGCGATCGCCGGCGAAGGGGGCTAGGCCGCCGGTGTCCGCGCTGACCGAGGTGCCGATCGTTGTTCCAATGGTGAACCACCGGCCCTGGTGGAGAGGCCGACCCATCAAGGTGGTCGCCGTCGTCGCCGTGATGATCATCGTCTACCAGGCGCTCAAGCTCGAGTATCCCTGGCCGACGAGCCTCACGTTCACATCGCTCTCGGCGCGGCTCGACGAGTTCCAGACGTGGCTGATCGACCAGAGGACGGCCGAGGACACCGGCCTCTTCTTCACGATCTTCAACTGGTTCCGCCTCTTCCTCGACAACCTCGTCGGCTGGCTCAACCAGTTCATCCTCTGGATGACGTGGGTCGGCACCACCGTCGCAGGGACGCTCGTCGTCTGGCGCTTTGGCGGGCGCCGTGCCGCCGTGATCATCTTCGGCGCCTTCGCCTCGTTCGCCCTCCTCGGCCTCTGGCAGGCGAGCATGGAGACGCTCGCGTTGATGATCGCCTCCGTCGGCCTCGCACTCGTCATCGGCGTCCCGATCGGCATCATCGCCGGGCGCTCCGATCGGTTCCAGCGCGCTATCAACCCCGTCCTCGACGCCATGCAGATCGTGCCCGCGTTCGCGTATCTGATGCCGGTCGTGCTGCTCTTCTCGATCGGCTATGCGGCCGCAGTCGTCTCGACGATCATCTACGCGATCCCGCCGGCGGTCAGGATCACCGCCCTCGGGATCCGCGGCGTCCCGATCAACACCGTCGAGGCGTCCGCGTCGATGGGCGCAACGCGCCGTCAGATGCTCTCGAAGGTCCAGCTCCCGCTCGCGCGCCGGATGCTCCTGCTCGGGGTGAACCAGACGATCCTTTTCGCACTCTCGATGGTCGTGATCGCCGGGCTGATCGGCGGCGGCGGCCTCGGCGCGGTCGTCAACACCGGGCTCTACACCAATCCCGCGCTCGCGCTCCTCGCGGGCGTCGCGATCGTGATCATGGCAATGACGCTCGACCGCGTGACCGAGCAGATCGCGAACCGCACAGATCCGACCAAACGCCATCTCGACGACGCGGGGAAGAAGAAGCTGCGTACGCAGTCGGTCGGCGTTCTCGTCGCGATCGCCGGCACGATCGGGATCGCGAAGCTCCTCGGCGTCAGCGCCGTTTATCCCGACGTCGTCGGCGTGAAGGAACAGACCGTCACGATCCAGGAGACTCTGCTCGGGAAGATCCAGTGGGTGCTCGACTACGTCCAGGATCCGACGTCGTGGGTCTTCGGGATCACGGAGCCGACCGGGAACTCGATCCTGACGAAGCTGTTGCTCCCGATCCAGGGCTTTCTCGTCGAGTCGCCATGGTTCGCGACTGTCGCGGGATTGACGCTGATCGCATTCATCATCTCGGGCCGCCGACCAGCGTTCACGACGTTCCTGATGCTCTCACTGATCGGCGTTCTCGGTGTCTGGGCGCTCGCGATGGACACCCTCTCGCAGGTGCTCGTGGCGACGCTCTTCGCGGTCGCGATCGGCGTCTTCCTCGGCATCGCCGCTGCCGAGAGCGGGACGGTCTCGAGGATCCTGCGTCCGATCAACGACGTGCTCCAGACGATGCCGCAGCTCGTCTACATCATCCCGTTCATCTATCTGATGCCCGTCTCGGTCGTGCCCGGGATCATCGCGGGCGTCCTCTACGCCTTCCCGGTCGTGATCCGGCTCGTCGAACGAGGCCTCGGTGACGTCGCTCCGGAAACGGTCGAGGCGGCCGACGCGTTCGGTGCGACCCGGATGCAGATCCTGTTCAAGGTGAAGATCCCGCTCGCAGGCGATGCGATCATGCTCGGCGTCAATCAGGGCCTGATCATGGTGCTCTCGGTCGTCGTGATCGGAGGGCTCGTCGGGTCGGGTGGGCTCGGCTACGAGGTCGCGCAGGGCCTCGTGCGCGGGCAGTTCGGACAGGGCACAATCGCCTCGGTCGCGATACTCGCGCTCGGAATCGCGCTCGATCGCGTCACGCAAGGATCGAGAAAAGCTCGACCGGCGAACGAGATGTGACAAACAAGTACGGCCCAATCACGTTCAATAGACAGAGACGGATCTCAACAGGGAGGATCGGATGAAGAAGTTCTTCGGAACCAGAGGGCGACGGGGCGTCGTGCTCGGGGTCGTCGGGGTGGCCGCTGTCGCCGTGTTCGCGGCCAGCGCACTTGGCGGAAGCTCGCGCGCCGCTGCCTGCGGCAACGTCACGCTGAACGAGAACGCATGGGCCGGCTCTTCGGCCAACGTCTACGTGGTCAGGTACGTGCTCGAGAACAAGCTCGGCTGCAAGGTGAAGGTCTCGAACATCACCGAGGGTCAGCCGAACTTCCAGGCGATGGCGGACGGCAAGATCGACGTCATCCTCGAGGACTGGCAGAACCTCGGCTCGTTCCCGCAGTACACGAAGACCAGGAAGCTCGTGAAGGTCGGGACGAACGGCGTCACCGGTGTGATCGGCTGGTACATCCCGCGCTACCTGCTGAAGAAGTATCCGCAGTTCGCGACGTGGAAGGGACTGAAGGGCAAGGAGAGCATCTTCAAGTCGCCCGAGTCGGGCTCGCAGGGGATGTTCCTCGGCGGCGACCCGTCCTACGTTCAGAAGGACCGCGCGATCATCAAGGGTCTCGGCCTCAACCTCAAGCACGTCGTCGCCGGTGCCGAGTCGGCCCAGGTCGCGCGCTGGAGCCAGCTCTACAAGCAGAAGAAGCCCGTGCTCTTCTACTGGTACGACCCGCAGTACCTGAACGGGTCCTACGACCTGGTCAAGGTCAAGTTGCCGCCGCGCACGGCGGCGTGCAAGGACGACGAGAAGAAGGGCGGCGACCCGAAGCAGTACGCGTGCGAGTACCCGTCGTACCCACTCGACAAGATCATCGGCGCGAAGTTCGCGGCGAGTGGCTCACCCGCCGTCGGCGTCGTCAAGAAGTTCAAGTGGACGGCCAAGGATCAGAACACCGTCGCGTTTATGATCGGCGGCAAGAAGATGAAGCCGGAGAAGGCCGCCGAGACGTGGGTCAAGGCGAACCCCGGCAAGGTCAACGCCTGGCTAGGGAAGTAGTCGGGAGGGGCCGCGGTGGAAGAGCGTACCGCGGCCCCTCCCTCCTCTTCCCGTCGCCTTTCTTTTCTGCTCGCTTCGCGAGATCCTGAAGGGGCCCGCCCGCGGGCCTCTTTGGGCAGGGGCGTTGCGGCGAGCGCGGGAGGTGGACTTCAGCCGGTCGCCGAGGTGCGCGTGGACGTGAGCGGTCGCCTGCTCGATTTGGCACCCGCACTCGCGTCTGATATACACGTCGTATATCAACCGCGCCGCTCATCTCTCCGCCGTTTCTGCGGCCCGACCCCGAAGAGTCGCTGTCGCTCAGTGAGCGCGCGACCGTCGACATCCGCGAGCTGATCGTCACGCTCGAGCTCGCACCGGGATCACCCGTCAGCGAACGCGAGCTGATGGAGCGCCTCGGGCTCGGGCGTACGCCCGTCCGTGAGGCCCTCCGAACGCTCGCCCAGGAGAAGCTCGTCGAGGTCTACCCCCGCCGAGGCATCGTCGTCTCGCCCGTCGAGGTTGGAGATCTCGCGGCCCTCTCCGAGGCTCGGATCACCCTCGAGAGCTTCGCCGCCCGCCTCGCGGCAGAGCGTGCCAATGCCCACGAGCGTGATGTCGCGCGTGCCCTGCTCTCTGACCTTCCCGGCCCACGCGACGCGCACGATGAGCGCGGACTGATCGGCCTCGACCAGCGCATCCACCGCCACATCTACCGCTGCGCCCACAATCCGTTCGTCGAATCGGCGCTCAACGAGTACTACACGCTCAGCCTGCGCATCTGGTTCCTCGCTCTCGATCGCGTCACGCAGCTCGACGACGCGGTCACCGAGCATCGCGAGCTCCTCCAGGCGATCTGCGACGGCGACGCCGAGCGGGCCGAGGACGTCATGCGCCGTCACATCCAGAGCTTCGAACGGTCGATCCGCGCCGTTCTCTGATCATCGAACCCCGAAAGGCAAGGAGACCCATCCCATGAGTACTTTCCCCACGAGCGCCAGAGCCGTCGTGATCGGCTGCGGCATCGTCGGCAACAGCCTCGTCCATCACCTCACGCGACTCGGTTGGACGGACGTCGTCCAGATCGACAAGGGGCCGCTGCCGAACCCGGGCGTCTCGACCGGCCACGCGTCGAACTTCATCTTCCCTGTCGACCACTCGAAGGAGATGACGCAGCTGACTCTCGAGTCGCAGCGCCAGTACATCGAGATGGGCGTCAATACCGAGTGCGGCGGCATCGAGGTCGCCCGCACCGAGGAGCGGATGGAGGAGTTCCGCCGCAGGATGGCGTCTGCGAAGTCCTGGGGTGTCGATTCAGCCCGGCTCGTCACACCGGCCGAGATCAAGGAGATGGTGCCGTACATCGACGAGGCAATTCTCCTCGGCGGCTTCTACTGCCCCACCGTCTCCGTCGTCGACTCGCTCCGCGCCGGCACGATCATGCGCGAGAAGGGCATCGACAGCGGAGGCCTACAGGTCTTCGCGAATACGGACGTCAGCGGCATGGACGTCGAGCACGGCCGGATCAGGCGCGTGCACACCTCCCGTGGCACGATCGAAGCCGAGGTCGTTGTGATTGCGTGCGGCGTCTGGACGCCGCTCCTCGCTGCCATGGCCGGAGCGCACATCCCGCTCACGCCGGCTGTGCACCAGATGATCGACGTCGGCCCGGTGCCCCGGTTCGAGCGCTCGTCGAGCGCGATCGAGTTCCCGATCGTGCGCGACATGGACGTGTTCATGTACGAGCGTCAGGACGGCGTCGGCCTCGAGATCGGCTCCTACGCCCACCGCTCGATTCTCCACGACCCGGAGGAGATCCCGTCGGTCGAGGAGGCCGCGCTCTCGCCCACCGAGTTCCCGTTCACGCAGGCCGACTTCGCAGACCAGATGGAGCACGCGCTCGAGTTGATGCCCGAGATCGTCGGCGACGAGTCCGTGGGCGTGAAGTACGCGATCAACGGCCTCATATCACTGACCCCCGACGGGATGCCGATCCTCGGCGAGACGCCCGAGGTGAAGGGTCTCTGGTCTGCTGCGGCGGTGTGGGTCAAGGAGGGGCCTGGCGTCGGCAAATCGGTCGCCGAGTGGATGGTGCTCGGGGAGTCGCACATCGACCTCCATACCTCCGACGCGAGCCGCTTCCACGACCACCAGAAGACACGAGCGCACACGAAGGCCCGTGCGTTCGAGGCCTTTCCGAAGACCTACGGCATCGTTCACCCGGCCGAGCAGTGGTCGAGCGAGCGCGGCCTTCGCATTTCGCCGATGCACGCACAGGAGAAGGCACTCGGCGCGGCCTTCTACGAGGCCGTCGGCTGGGAGCGGCCGCAGTGGTACGAGGCCAACGCCCCACTCGTCGAGCACTACGGCGTCGAGCGGCGTGAGGGCGAGTGGGACTCCCGCTGGTGGTCGCCGATCATCAACGCCGAGCACCTCGCGATGCGCGAGCACGCCGGCATCTTCGACCTCTCCGCCTTCGCGATCTTCGACGTACAGGGCGCGGGCGCGCTCGACGCATTGCAGCACGCCGTGATGGCGCAGATGGACGTTCCGGTGGGCCGAGTCGTCTACACCCCGGTGCTCAGCCAGGGCGGCGGCTTCAAGTCGGACCTCACGATCATGCGACTCCACGATGACCTGTTCCGCGTTGTCACCGGCGGCGCGCACGGCATGGCCGATCGGAAGCTTTTCATCGACGCCCTGCCAGGCGATGGGTCGGCCAGCCTCGTCGACGTGACGACGGCATGGACGACGATCGGCGTCTGGGGGCCGAGGTCTCGCGACATCCTCTCGAGCGTCACTTCCGACGACGTCTCACACGAGGGGTTCCCGTTCGGGCGCTGCCGCACGATCGAGATCGGCTCACAGCTCGTGCTCGCCTCACGGATCTCCTACGTCGGCGACCTCGGCTGGGAGTTCTACGTGCCGATCGAGCAGGGCGCACGGCTCTGGGATGTGCTCTGGGAGGCGGGGCAGCCGCACTCGCTCACGGCCTGCGGGATCGGTGTCTACGGGACGACCGGACGGCTCGAGAAGGCGTATCGGGCCTACGGTGCCGAGCTCGAAACCGAGGTCAACGTCGTCGAGGCCGGGATGCAGCGGCCGAAGGTGAAAGAACAGGACTTCGTCGGCAAGGAGGCGCACCTGCGCCACCGCGAGGAGGATCCTGCTGCGATCCTCTGCACTCTCACCGTGGACGACCACACCTCCTCCGCAGGCGTCAAGCGGTATCCGCTCGGGCGCGAGCCCATCACGCTCCGCGACGGCACGCCGCTCACCGACGCGAAGGGCCGCCGTTCGTACGTGACGAGTGCCGGCGCGGGGCCGTCGCTCGGCAAGTACATCCTCATGGCCTACCTGCCGCCGGAGCACGCTCTCGAGGGATCAGACGCGCTGGCCGTGGAGTACATGAACGAGCGCTACCCCGTGACGGTTGCGGTCGCCGGTGCAACCGCACCGTTCGATCCCGAGAATGAGAGAATTCGCTCGTGAAGACACTCGTCTGCGTGAAGCGCGTTCCCATGACCGGTGGTCGTATCGTCCTCACCGAGGACAAGCAGGCGATCGAGACGAAGCATCTCGGCTTCGCGATCAGCCCGCACGAGGAGTGCGGCGTCGAGGAGGCCGTGCGACTGTGGGAACACCACGGCGGCGACACCGTCGTGCTCACGCTCGGCCCGGCCGACGCGCAGGAGCAGCTCCGCGACTCGATGGCGATCGGGATCGCTCGGGGAATCCATCTCGTCACGGATGGCGAGGAGTGGGATCCGGAGGCGACGGCGGGCGCGATCGTTGAGGCCGTGCGCGCCGACGAGGCAGCTTCAGGACCGTTCGACCTGATCTTCTTCGGTAACGAGTCGGCCGACTCCGGGGGATTCCAGATCGGGCTTCGCGTCGCTCATGCGCTCGATCGTCCCTGCGCGACGGGACTCAAGGGTGTCGCCGTCGAGGGCGGCGTCGCGCGCTGCGAGCAGGAAGAGGGAGGCGGACGCGATGTCTACGAGTTGCCGCTCCCGGCGGTCGTTACGGTGCTCGAGGGCCTCAACCTGCCGCGCTATCCCTCGGTTCCCGGCCGGATGCGGGCAGGGAAGAAGCCGCTCGACGCTTCGACGCCCGAACGGCCCGCGTCTCGGCTCGAGCGCTCGCGTCTTGTGGTGCCCGAAGGAGAGTCGAAGCAGGCCGAGGTGCTCGGCCACGGCGCCGATGCGGCCTCGGCCGTCGTCGACCTTCTCGAGCAGATCGGAGTGGCATCGTGAATCTCGTTCTCGTAGAGCATGTCGACGGTGCGGCCACCGATGTCTCGTTGCAGGCGCTGACGCTCGCAGCCGGTCTCGGGGGCGAGACGCACGCGCTCGTGATCGGGCCTGGAGGAACGGCTGCGGCGGCGAGCGTTCCTGCCGCGGTGGTTCATGTCGCTGAGCACGACGCCCTCGACGCCTTCGCGCCCGACGCGTGGGCCTCAGTCCTTTGTGGCCTCGCCGAGCAGATCGGTGCGACCGCCGTCGTCGCGCCCGGAACCGGGCGCGCGACCGATGCAATGGCGCGCGCCGCGGTGCGACTCGGTGAGCCGCTCGCCGCGAACTGCATCTCGGTGACGCAGGGCGATCCTCTTCTCCTCACGCGCGTTCGCTGGGGTGGGAGCCTCCTGGAGGAGGCGCGGCTCCACGCGGGACGAGCCTTGCTCACCGTGGCGCCGCACGCCGTTGCACCTGTCGCCGCGGGTGCGCCAGGCTCCGTGGAGACCTTCACGCCGGAGATCGCGGATGCCGACCTCGTCGTGCGCGTGCGCGACCGGGTTGCCCCTCCTGCCGGCGGCGTCTCGCTCGCCGACGCGAAGGTCGTCGTGACCGGCGGCCGGGGGGTTGGATCGGCGGAAGGCTTCGTGGTCGTCGAGGAGTTGGCCGGCCTTCTCGGCGGCGCCGTCGGTTGCTCGCGCGCGGTAACGATGTCCGGGTGGCGCCCGCACACCGACCAGGTGGGGCAGACGGGGAACAAGATCGCGCCCGAGATCTACATCGCGTGCGGCGTGTCGGGTGCGACCCAGCACATCGCCGGTGCGAAGGGCGCGAAGAAGATCCTCGCCGTCAACACCGATCCCGAGGCGCCGATCATGTCGATCGCCGACTACGCGGTCGTCGGGGATCTGCACGAGGTGCTGCCGGCGGTCTCGGCGGAGCTCCGGAGGCGGCGCGGATGAGGCCCGGGCGACCGGGGCGGCAGGGCGGGCGACGCTTCGCCTCGCTACCGCGAGGCTACGCATCGCCCCTACGGCGAGGCTACGCATTGCCCCTACGGCGAGGCTACGCATTGCCCCTACGGGTCGTTCGTTCCGTGCAATGACGTACGTCTCGGGCCTCGCGCTCCTCCTCGTTCTCGGCGTCGCCGGGATGCTCTTCGGCCGTCGCGCGCTGATGCTGACGCAGCTCGTGCGCCTCGGCAAGCCGTTGCAACGCTTCGACGACGTGCCGCAGCGCGTACGCAACCAGGCCGTCGTCGTGCTCGGCCAGAAGAAGCTCTTCCAGCGGCTCGGCCCGGGCCTCATCCACGCCCTCATCTTCTGGGGCTTCTTGATCCTCTTCCCGACGATCATCATGGCGCTGATCGGGGCCGTCTCGAAGGGCTCGACCCTCCCCTGGCTGGGCCATCAGGGCTGGTTCGCGTTGCTCGTCGACCTCTTCGTCGTCCTCGTCCTCGTCGGCGTGATCTCGGCGTTCTGGATCCGCAAGGTGCAGCGCCCCGAGCGGTTCAAGGGCAGCCACCTCGGCGAGGCCGATCTGATTCTCGGCCTGATCGCGATGATCGTCCTCACACTCCTGCTCTGGCACGCGGCCCTGATCGCCACGGGGCTCAACGAATGGCCCGCCTCCTGGTCACCGGTCTCGAATGCGATCGCGCAGGTGTTCGGTGAGGGGACGTGGGCGGAAGTGCGCGAGCGGATCTTCGTCTGGGCGCACGTCCTGTTGGTCGTCGGCTTCATGGCGTACCTGCCGCACTCGAAGCACCTCCACATCGCGACTGCGGCGATCAACGTCTGGTTCGGGCGCACGCGCCGGCGTGGCCGCCTCGAGCCGCTCGACTTCACTGTCGAGGACGAGAGCGAGATGCGCTTCGGCGCAGCCACGATCGCCGACATGACGTGGAAGCAGATGATCGACACGATGTCGTGCACCGAGTGCGGCCGCTGCCAGGACGTCTGTCCTGCGTATCAGACGGGCAAGGAGCTCTCACCGAAGCTGTTGATCATGGGACTGCGCGATCAGCTCTTCGCCGAGGGGCCGAACCTTCTTGCAGCGTCGAAGGGTGGCAATGCGTTCGAGCCGAGCGCGCTCGTCCCGAACGCGGTGAGCGACGACGTCGTCTGGGATTGCGTCACCTGCGGCGCCTGTGTGCAGGAGTGCCCGGTGGCGATCGAGCACGTCGATCACATCGTCGACCTCCGTCGTCACCTCGTGATGGTCGAAGGGCGATTCCCTTCCGACGGCGAGACGATGCTGCGCGATGTCGAGCGCTCGCAAAACCCCTGGGGCAAGCCGCAGACCGAGCGCGCCGACTGGACCGAGGGACTCGAGGTACGTGTGTTGCAGCCCGGTGAGCCGGCGCCCGACGTGCTCTACTGGGTCGGGTGCGCAGCCTCGTATGACGAGCGCGCGAAGACGACCGCGCAGTCCACGGCGAAGCTCCTGCAGGCGGCCGGCGTCGACTTTGCAGTCCTCGGCCCCCGCGAGTCGTGTACCGGTGATCCGGCCCGCCTGATGGGCAACGAGTACACCTTCCAGTCTTTCGCGGAGCAGAACGTCGCGACGATGAACGAGGCCGGCGTGACGAAGATCGTCGCGAGCTGCCCGCACTGCTTCAACACGCTCGCGAACGAGTATCCCGACTTCGGCGGCAACTACGAGGTCGTCCACCACACCGAACTCCTGGCCGAACTCCTGCAGGAAGGGCGTCTCGCTCCGGTCGCGGGCACGGAGGAGATCACCTATCACGACTCCTGCTATCTGGCCCGCCACAACGACGTCATCTCGGCGCCACGCGAGATCGTCTCCCGTGTCGGGAAGCCACTCGAGATGGCGCGAAGCGGCAAGCGCGGCTTCTGCTGCGGCGCCGGCGGCGCGCACATGTGGATGGAGGAGCGTGGCAACCAGATCAACGAGGAGCGCGCCCGCGAGGCGGCAGAGACCGGAGCCGGGACGCTCGCGGTCGCCTGCCCGTTCTGCACGATCATGCTCGACGACGGGGTTAAGCAGAACGGCTCGGAGATGCGCGTCGCCGACGTCGCGACGCTTCTCGCGGAGGCGCTCGAGCCGCGCGACGGAGCGACGACGTGATCTGGGGGTCGAAGGACGTTCGGTGGACGGTCTCGCACAGCCGCGAGCTCGTGCCGAGTGCGGCGGTGCGGCGTGGGGAGCGGGTCAGCCCGTTGCCGCGCGCGCTCGTCGATTTCGACGACCTCCCGATCACCGCCGGCGACGTCACGATGTCGCTCACGGAGGCTCTGCAGCAGTCGGACGTCGACGGGTTCTTGGTCATCCAGCGAGGGACGGTCGTCTTCGAGCGCTACCTGACGATGCAGCCCGAGACGTCGCACATCCTCCAGTCGGTGTCCAAGTCGATGACGGCCGCCCTCGTCGGCGTCCTCGTCGGCGAAGGACGCATCCACCCTGACGACCTCGTACCCGACCATCTGTCCGAGCTCGCCGGCTCGTGCTGGGACGGGTGCACGATCGAGCATCTCCTCGACATGCGCGCAGGCGTCGCCTTCAACGAGACCGACTACGAGGACGAGGCGTCGGAGTCATACCGCGGCTTCCGCGTTCTCGGGTGGCTCCCGCGGCTCGAGGACGATCCGTCACCCACCGACTACATCGCCGCGATGAGTTTGCAGGGCCCTCACGGGGGGCCGTTCGAGTACCGGTCGATCCTCACCGACGTGCTCGGGTGGTGCCTCGAGCGGGCGTCAGGTGAACCGCTCGCGTCCCTTTTCGCTTCGCGGATCTGGCAGCCGATGGGGGCCGGCCACGACGCCGACCTGCTCCTCGGCCCCGGGGGCTTTCCGCTCGTCGACGGCGGCTTCTGCGTCACGCTTGCAGATCTCGCCCGCTTCGGGCTCATGTTCCTGCAGGGGGGCGCGGTTGACGGTCGCCAGGTCGTGCCGGCCGAGTGGGTGCAACGTCTGCGCTCGGCCGATGCCGACCGGATCGAGGCCTTTCGATCATCGCCCGATTCGCACGACATGCCACCGACGGCCTTCTACCGCGACCAGTGGTGGGTCCGCGACGCCGAGGCGGGGATCTACTCGGGCTACGGCATCCACGGGCAGCAGGTGCTCGTCCACCAACCGTCCGAATGCGTAGTGGCGCGCATGTCGAGCTGGCCGCGCCCCTGGGACGACGATGCCGCCCGGCTCGGCGATGCTGCTGCGTTCGCCGTGTGCGCCGCGCTGGGCTGAGCTGCCGGCCGCTCGCGATCCCACCACCGTAGGGGCTATGCGGAACGGCGCCTCAGGCGCCGAGGAGCGTCGCCCGCGGGTCACACGCATCGGCGGGCGATGCATCGGCGGGCGATGCATCGGCGCCAGCGTGTGCGTCGCCCCTACGAGGCGTGCTCCAGCGCGGCCCGCGCCGCGTGATACCCGCACATGCCGTGTACGCCGCCGCCAGGTGGCGTCGACGACGAGCAGAGGTAGACGCCGTTGATTGGCGTCTTGTAGGGATTCAGGCGGGCGACCGGGCGGGCGAAGAGTTGCCGTAGGTCGGCGCTGCCGCCGTTGATGTCGCCGCCCACGTAGTTCGGATTCCGGGCTTCCATCGCGGCAGGATCGAGCACGCTGCGCGCGAGGACGAGGTCGCGAAACCCGGGTGCGAAGCGCTCGAGCTGTGCTTCGATCGCCGCCACTGTGCCCTCCGTCAGCGTCGAGCCGTTCGGGACATGCGTGTAGGCCCACACCGTGTGCTGCCCCGCCGGTGCGCGTGTCGAGTCGAAGAGGCTCTGCTGCGCAACGAGAACGTAAGGCCGCTCGGGGTGACGGCCCTTCGAAACCGCTGCCTCGGCGGCCGCGATTTCGTCGAGCGTGCCGCCGAGGTGGACGGTGGCGGCTCGGGCACACTCGGGTGCCGCCCAGGGCACCGGCCCGGAGAGCGCGTAGTCGACCTTCACGACGCCAGGGCCATAACGGTACTTCTCGAGCGCCCGCCGATACCGCGCTGGGAGCTCGTCGCCCGCGAGCGCGAGGAACTGCGTCGGCGTCACGTCGAGCAGGACGTGTTTGTGTTGATTCAACACGAGCTCCTTCAGCGACGTCACGGTGTGGCCCGTTTCGATTTCACCGCCGAGCGAGCGGAGGTAGGACGCAAGCGCATCGGCGATCGACTGCGAGCCGCCGCGGGGGAGAGGCCAACCGACCGAGTGGCCGAGCATCGCGAGGATCAAGCCAAAGGACGCCGTGGCGGTCGCTTCGAGCGGGAGCATCGCGTGTGCAGCATTGCCCGCGAAGAGCGCGCGGGCGCGCTCGCCATCGAAGCGGGAGCGGGCGAGGCCGGAGGCCGAGCGCAGCGCGCTCCGCCCGAAGCGCGCCATGTGAATCGGATGCCGAGGCGGGCGTGGCCCGGCGAGCGTTCCTGCGACGAGCTCGTCGGATGCGTCGACGAGCGGGTCGAAGAGGCGACGCCAGGCGCGCGCATCCTCACCGAGCCCCGCTGCGGTTTCCGCGAGCGAGCGCTCCAATAGCACCGCAGTGCCGTCGTCGAGTGGGTGCGCGAGGGGTGAGGGCGGCTGGATCCACTCGACCCCGTGCTCGGCGAGCGGCACGGAGCGCATGAACGGGGAGGCGATCCCGAGCGGGTGGATCGCCGAGCACGTGTCGTGCCGGAATCCGGGAAGCGTCAGCTCCTCGGTGCGAAGGCCGCCGCCGATCGTGTCGCGGCCCTCGAGCACGAGCACCGAGCGACCGGCGCGCGCAAACACGATCGCCGCCGCCAGGCCATTGGGCCCGGAACCGACGACGATCGCATCGTGCACGCTGCTGACGTTACCGAGCGGAGGTCAACCGGCGGTCTTCTTGCCCGGCTTGAGCATGTGGAGCGTCGAGCGGATCGCGACCGAGTGCTTCACGTTCTTCGCCTGTGACCATTGGCGCTTCTTGTCGACGCACGTGACCGTCGTCGTCACCTTCGGGTCATCGACGCCAAGATGGGTGGCGAGGTTCGCGAGCGTCTGCTCCCAGAACTTGTTCTCCATCTTGTGGCCGCCCATCGTCAGCCCCATCTCGCTGATCGGATCCTGGGCGCGCATCAGAACCTGGGTCTGGGCGACCGGACGTCCCTCCTCCTCGTGGGAGCTGAACGTGATCCACCCGGCGAACATGTGCCCTTCCGGCGTCATCAGCGTGAACGACTCGTTGTCGGAGTAGAGCACCATGACGCCGGTCTTGAACTTCATTCCACCCGGCCCGGCGGCCTTGATCAGCGCCACCTCACCCGGCTCGAGCCCGGTGAGCGGCGGGTAGAAATCATTCCCCTTCGGCCAGAACGAGGGGAAGTTGTCTCTCCACTCCGCGATCACGGCCTGCGGCGTGGCCTCAACTCCGTCGATACCGACCTTGTAGGTCTTCTGCCACATCTTCCCGAAGCCCTGGACGGGGCTCAGGAGGCGCTTGCCCTCGACGAGATTGGCTGCGCCCGGGGTCGTCTCCGTCACGGTCAGCGTTGACGTGGGCTTCGCCCAGTTGCCCGTATCGCGCGGTTCCTCGGCCATGATTACCTCTCTCCTCCTTTTCGATTCGTGATTGGTGCTCGCGGTGCGACACGCGGCGCTAGGCCGCGGCTGCGAGCGCGTCGGTCTCGGTTGCGTAGATGCCGATCGCCTCGTCGAGGCGTGTCAGCTCGAAGATCTCCTGGTAGTGCTCGGTGAGCCCGAACGCGAGCAGCCTCTGCTTCGCGCGGTTGGCCCGGACGAGGACGGTCACGAGAAGACCGATCCCGCCGGAGTTCATGTACTCGAGCCCGGTGAAGTTCAGGATCACCGTCTTGACGCCGTCCCCCGATCCCTCGGTGTAGGCGTCCATCAGGACCTCCTCGGAGAAGGCTGTGATGTCACCCTCGATGTCGAGAATGCACGCGGATTCCTCGATCCGGCGCACCCCTAGCGACAGGGTCGCTTCGGTCATGCGGATTCCTCCTCTTCGTCGACGATCGTCATGAAATCGGACAGTCGGGTGATCTCGAAGATCTCCCGGTAGTGCGGGGTCAGCCCACGGACGCTCAGCGTCTGGCTGTTCGTGCGGGCTCGGGCTAGAAGACCGACGATGAGCGCGATACCGGTGGAGTTCATGTACGTGACGCCGTGGAAGTCGAGCATCACTGCCGTCGCGTCTCCTGCCTCCGTGTAGGCGGCGCCGAGCGCCTCCTCTGCTCTCCCGTCGACGTCGCCGACGAGCTCGATCACGGGGCCGCTGTCCTCCGTGTGGACGTGTGCCTCAAGCGCCATCGCTGCCATCACCGTCACCTCCTTCCAGCTGCAGGACGAGCTCGACCGTGTGCCGGCCGTCCGCGTCGATGACGCGGATCTCGTCGACCATGTTCTTGATCAGGAAGAGGCCCCAGCCGCGCGGCTTCTGCAGCCCTGCGAGCTTCGCCTCGATATCGGGCGACTCGACCTCCGTCGCCTGCGGGCCTTCGCCGACGTCGCGGATGCGCACGACGAGCTCGCCACCGGCCGTGACCACCTCGATCTCGACCGGGATCTCGGCTCGGCCCTGGTTCCCGTGCTCGATCGCGTTCATCGCTGCCTCGGACACGGCCGTCCCGAGCCGCTCGACTCGGCGTTCCTCGAGCCCGAGGGGCGCGATCGCGTCGAGGACGCGTTGCATCGCCTCGCGCTCGTTGCCGGTCTCGCTCGGGAGCGTGAACTGGACGTCGAGCTCGGTGACACGGCCGTTCTGGACACCGCTGCCGAGGGTGCGCGTCAGCGTCACGAGCGTGATGTCGTCCTCCTGCTCCCAGTCGTCGCCCGTGAACCGCTGCAGCTGCGTGAGCAGGCCGTCGATCAGGTCGCCCGAGGCGGGGTCGGCGACATGGTCGACGAGGCGGGGCGTGCCGAACATCTCGCGCTCGGCTCCGTGGGCCTCGGTGACACCGTCGCTGTAGAGCAGCAGGCCGTCGCCAGGGCTCATCATCGCCTCGTGCTCGTCGTACTTCATGCCAGGCAGGAGTCCGAGCGGCATGCCCTTCGCCCGCAGCTCCATCGAGCCGTCGGCGGTGCGGGCGTACGGCAGGTTGTGGCCCGCGTTGGCGTACCGGACGTGACCCGTTGACGGATCGACCACGAGGTAGAGGCAGGTGACGAACATCTTTTCCGGGATATCGGGGCAGAGGAGGTCGTTGACGCGCTCGAGCACCTCGCCCGGCGAGACGACCCGCTGGCCCGAGGCGCGCAGGAGGCTCCGCGCTGCGGCCATCACCATCGCGGCGGGAACGCCCTTGTCCGTGACGTCGCCGATGATCACGGCGACCTGCCCGTCGGGGAGCTCGAAGAGGTCGTAGAAGTCGCCGCCGACCTCACGGGCCGGCTGGTAGTACGCCGCCACCTCCCAGCCGGGGAGGTCGGGGAGCACCCGCGGGAGGAAGTTCTGCTGGATCAGCGTCGCGACCTTGAGCTCCTGCTCGATCCGCTCTCGCGAGCGGGCCTCGGCGGCTTGCTTCCGCACGAGCTCGGCGACCTGAAGCGCGGGTGCAGCCTGGGCGGCGAGGCCGTCGAGGAGGCGCTTGTCGTCGGTCGAGTACTGCTGATCCGAGAGGCGCGGCCCGAGGTTGAGGGTGCCGACTAGCTCGCCGCCGCTGATCAGCGGCACGACGAGCGCCACGCCCGCCTCGCGGAGTGCCGTGACGCCGGGCGACTCGAGCTCGAGCTTGTCGACCTCGACCGCCTCTCCTGCGCTCTGCAGGAACGCGACCAGCGGGTCGTTGGGCGCGATCTCGACCGCGGGGGTCTCGATCGTCGTCGTCTCGACGGTGGCCTCTACCGGAGCGGCGAAGGCTTCGGTCGACTGCCCCTTGCGGGTGACCTTTCTCCATGTCTGTGCGATCGCGGTCATTGCACTGTCCTTTCTACGGGGTCAGCGTCACGGGATCGTTACGGGACTCTGACGCCGCAGAGTTGCGGAGCCAGGTGGCTGTACCCGAGAGCGGGTCTCGCGCCGGGGAAATGATGTTGTAGTATCATGCGACAATGCTTACAGTTCCGGAGGCAGCGCGCCGAACGGGTCGAGATCCCGAGACGATCCGGCGCTGGATCAGGTCGGGCAAGCTGCGGGCCCGCAAGGTCGGCACCCAACACGTGATCGAGGACGAGGATCTCGCCGAGGTGCTCGAACCTGCGCGACCGCTTCCGGCTGCGTGGCGGTTCACGACCGACGGCGCGCCGATGCCGGATTGGGTCGAAATCGTGCGCGAGATCCGAGACGGCGATTGAGCACGGTTGTCGTCGACGCGAATGTCGTGATGGCGGCCGCGACGAGTCATGACGGCTTCGACATCCTCGTCAGTTCCGACCTTGTGGCGCCACCGCTGCTCTGGCCGGAGGTCAGGTCGAGCCTCCACGTCGCGAGCGAGCGCGGCGTGATCGCCCGCTCGATCGCCGAGGACGGCTTGCGTGTGCTCGAGTCCGGCACGATCACGGAGCGCCGACATCGCCGCCTCGGAGCGGAGGCCTGGCAGATAGCAGACGCGCTCGGTTGGGCCAAGACATATGACGCCGAATACCTGGCGCTGGCGCGGTTGCTGAATGCGCCGCTCGCGACGCTCGACCAGCGGATGGCACGCGCCGCCGAGCGGCTCGGACTGAAGGTCGACGAACGGCTTCGCTGACGTCATCGGCTCAACCTTGAGCGCAGCCAGACGGAGGTGTGGGTGGGCTGCATCGACTCGGCGACGACACCCCGGAGGTCAGTGACCAACCCATCCAGCTCGACCTGCTCGCGCAATCGGCCGCCGAACGCCTCCAACGTGCGCTGGGCGTCGTAGCGGCTGCGGTAGAAGCGGCGATCGACGAACCGCTGCACCCGTGAGCGCACAGGGAGGAAGATCGCCGCCACGATGAGGGTCGAGGCCGCGACAGCGAGGTTCGAGCCGCCTGCGAACGACGAGAACAGCGCCTGGCCGGCCAGCACGAGCCCGACGTACACGGCGAGGAGGATCACGGTCATCGATCCGTAGACGAGCGCGCGCGAGATGATTCGGTCAATCTCGTAGAGGCGGTACTTCAGGATCGCGACCCCGATTGCGATTGGGATCAACGCGATGGCGAGCGAGTAGCCGCTCTCCACCGCGTTGACCGCCCCCGGAGCGAACGTCTCGGCGAGCAGGTGGACGACCGGCCCGAGCGGCAGGATGGCGGCGGCGAACACAAACCACTTGAGCTGCTCTCGCTCGTCGCCGGTCGAACGTCGGAAGCGCACGACAACCGAGGTGCAGACTGCGATCGCGCTCGCAAGCAGTCCACCGACAGCGGCGACCAGGAGAGCGACGGCCTCGATTGCACTTGACTCGGTCTCGAACGGGTTGTTGACCTCCGTGAACGGAGGGTCGAGCGGGGCCAGGTGGGCGACGAGGAAGAGCAGGGTCAGCGAGATCACCGACAGCCAGACGACGAAGCGCCACCTGCGCGAGGGGAGGTGTCCCGTCGGAAAGAGGAGCGCCAGGAGAAGCAGCACGAAAAGGCCGGGAATCCAGAATCCGTTCAGAGAGATTGCGATTGCCCTCGCCCCAGGAAGTGCGTCGTGACCGGCGAGCAGTGCGTACGCGGCGTACTGTGTCGCCAGCATCGGTAGGCCGGTGACCGGTCCGGTGACGAGCAGGAGCCATCCGATCGGGTTCTCCGGCTTCCGCGTCGCGACGAGAAAGCCGACTGCCACGAAGGCAGCGGCGGGCGCGAGGTTCGGGAAGATGCTCGAGTACAGGAACACGTCACCCGTGAGACCGCTCCGGGCGTTGAGCACGAGTAACGACACCCAGGCCGCGAGGATCACCACGGTCGCGAGCACGAGCCCCGACGCGAGCCACGTCGCCGTGCGCATGCTCACGCCTGCCGCTCCCGCAGCCAAACACCGACGTGCTCGGGATGCATCGTCTCGCCGACGACGGCCCTGAGGTCGGTCGCGAGCGCTTCGAGCTCGACCTGTTCGCGGAGTCGCGTGCCGAACGTCTCGAGCGTTCGTTGGGCGTCGTAGCGGCTGCGGTAGAAGCGGCGGTCGACGAAGCGTTGCACGCGTGCGCGCACCGGCAGGAAGAGCGCCGCGACGGCGAGCGTCGAGACGGCGATCGCGAGGTCAGAACCGCCTGCGAACGACGAGAACAGCGACTGACCTGCGAGAACGAGGCCGATGTAGGAGGCACCCAGCACGATGCTCAGCGACGCGTACTCGAGCGTCCGCGAGATGAGGTGGTCGATCTCGTACAGTCGGTAGCGGAGGATCGCGAGGCCGGCCGCTACCGGGACTCCAGCGAAGGCGAGACCAATGAGGGCCTCCGCCAGCGCGCTCCCGCGGCCAAACGCAGCGGACACGAGTGCAGCGACGATTGCCGCCACGAACCCGAGCGCCGCGTACGCAATCCACTTGATCTGGAGTCGCACCTCATCGCGCGCGCGGCGGAACCGCCACACGATGGAGATGATGCCGCTCAACACCCCCGCGAGAACAAAAAGGTTCGCCAGCACTCCGAGTGCCGGGAAAGCGCCTGCTGCTGACTCGACACCGAGAGGGTTTTCGACCGGCAGATCGCCGCGAATGATGCCGGGCTTGAGTGCTTCGTTGGCAAGGGATGCGCCGATCGCGACAAAGATGAGCCAGACGGCTCCACGCCACCGGGGAGACGGCGGCCGACCCTCCGGGAACACGACCAGGATCAGGGACAGCACGAGGAAGAACAGCGGATCCAGTAGACCCGAGACCCAGGCGACCCACTCGGTTACGGGTAGCGATCCAGGGTCCGCGGTGTGACCTTCGGAGACGTACTTCGGGCCAAGCGCGGAGGCCGTGAGAATCATCCCCGCGACGATGAACAGCCAGCCGACGCGATTGCCCGGTTGGCGCGCCACGATGATCGCCCCGACGATCGGATACGCGATGAAGGCAACGCCGAAGCCGATGAGCGCACCGACGCCAGTCGACTCCTCGCCAGATACACCGTAGATGTCGGCGCCCCAGGTGAGTACCGTCAGCACGATGGTTCCGACGAAAGCGACGAGCCAGACGATCAGCGCGACCACGAGGAGCCGCTGTGCAAGAGTCGAGGTCATCGCCCGCCCACCCCCATTCGTAGCCAGACCGAGACATGGGCGGGCTGCATCGTCTCGTCGATCGCCGCTCGTAGGTCGGTGTCGAGCGTCTCGAGGTCGACCTGCTCACGTAGGCGGGCGCCGAAGTCCTCGAGCGTGCGCTGCTCGTCGTACCGACGCCGGTAGAACCGCTGGTCGACGAAGTGCTGCACGCGCGCGCGCACCGGGAGGAACAGTGCAGCGACGACGAGCGTCGAGGCTGCGATAGCGAGGTCCGAGCCGCCCGCGAAGGACGAGAACACGGCCTGCCCCACGAGTACGAGCCCGACGTAGAGGCCGCCGAGAACGACGGTGAGGGCGCCGTAGACGAGCGTTCGCGAGATGAGCCGGTCGATCTCGTAGAGGCGATAGCGGAGGATTGCGATACCGATCGTGACCGGGGCCAGGCACATCGCGATCATCGGAAGGACGTCCAGGCCTGCAAGGCTCGGGACACCGGGGATGCCGGGGACGATCCACAGTGCGGAGGTCACCCCGACGGCCCAGGTGAACCACTTCATCTGCAGCCGCTCGATCCCGTTCGAGCGGCGGAACCGGACGATCACGGCGGCGACCGGGGCGAGCAGCGCGACGCCGAACACGAGCCCCATCAGCGGCGCGACGTGCGACGCGGAGCGAACGAGATCTCCCACGACGCCGATGCCGAGCGGATTGTCGTAAGCCTCGTAATCACTGATCGGGCCTGGCTCTAGCCTCGTGAATACGAGCGCCGCGAGAACGCCGTACTGGGCGACGCTCACGACGCGCCACCGCGGTGAGGGCAGCTTCCCATCGGGAAAGAGCAGGACGACGCGCGGGATCAGGAACCCGATCCACAGGAGCCACAACGTCCCGTCGACGAGGGCGACGAGGGCGGTGCCGCCGGAGGAGCCCGGGTGGCGCAGGTCCCAGTGGTAGAGCGTCGATGTGAGCTGTCCGAGCGCCGCCGTCCCACCGATCGCGAGCAGCAGCCAGCCAACCGGGTTGCGCGGCCGGCCGGAGGCCACCATCGCCCCGACGATCGAGAACGTGAGGAAGGCGACGCCCGCGAACGCGGCTCCCTGCGGCTTCGCCCCGGTAGCGACCCACAGAACGTACGCGGTCAGCGCGAACGCCAGCCCGAGGCCGAAGAGGCTCCATGCGACGAATCGCGCCGTGTGGGCGCTCACCGCTCCGACTCTCCACGGATCCCCAGCGCTGTGTGCGCAGGCTGCATCGTCTCGCCGACGACGGCGATGAGGTCGTGGCGGAGCCGTTCAAGCTCGACCTGCTCGCGCAGCCTCGTGCCGAAGCCCACGAGCGTGCGCTGGGCGTCGTAGCGTCGGCGGTAGAAGCGACGGTCGACGAATGCCTGGACGCGTCCGCGGACAGGGAGGAACAGCGCTGCCACCACAAGCGTCGATGCGGCGATGATGGCGCCCGGTACCAGTGTGACGGCCACGGCGCCGAGGATGAACGCACCGCCGGTGACCCAACTCGGGCCTATGAGGGGCTCGATGACGAAGCTCGTGAGGAACGCGAGCGCAACGATCGTGACTGCGAAGGCGAGCCATTTCATCTGCAGGCGCTCGATTCCTCTCGAATGAAGGCGGCGCACGATCAGCGACGTGAGCGCTGTCAGGAAAAGGACTGGAGCGAAGACACGCTCGAGCGCCGAGGCGACGATCGCGACGATCGCGGCTGCTGCAAGAGCGATGTAGAGGGGCCTCCAGCGCGGTGACAGTGGCTCGCCTTCCGGAAGCAGCATCGCAACGAAGCATGGTCCGATGAAGAGAACCGGAATCAGGAGCCAACTCGCGCCCCATGCGACGCCGGTCGTTCCTGCGAGGCAGCCCGCGGCTCCGGCCACGAGAGGCAGCAGGAGTGTCGAGCTACGGCCGTCGGTCAGCGCGAGGCCCAGGTTGATGCCGATCGAGCCAAGCACGACGCCGGCCGACACGAGTGCGAGCGTCGATCCGTAGGTCGCCCAGGCGATCGCTTTCACGCCGCCCCCGACCGTAGCCACACCGAAGCGTGCGCCGGCTGCATCGTTTCGGCGACGACCCCCTGAAGGTCGGACTGCAGAACGGTAAGGTCGGTTTCCTCTCGCAGCCGGCTCCCGAACGCCTCGAGCGTTCGCTGCGCGTCGTAGCGGCGCCGGTAGAAGCGGCGGTCGACGAAGCGCTGTACCCGTGAGCGCACGGGCAGAAACAGCGCGGCGACGATGAGCGTCGAGGCGGCGATGGCGAGGTCCGAGCCGCCCGTCAGCGGTTGCAGCAGTGCCTGCAGTCCGATGACGACGCCCACGTACGCTGCGCCGAGCATGATCGTCAGCGGGACGTAGACGAGCGTCTTCCGGATCACGACGTCCACGTCGTAGAGGCGGTACTTCAGCATCGCGATCCCGGCGGCGATCGGGATCGTGGCGATCGCGAGGCCGAACATGAAGTTGACGATCGTGTCGGGCATGCCGATCGTCTCGGAGACGACGATGTGGGCGAAGACCAGCACGGCCGCGACGAGCATCCACTTCAGCTGCTGCCGCTCGTCGCCCTTCGAGCGACGGAACCGGACGACGGCTGAGGCGAGGATTGCGAGCAGGAGCGCGAAGATCGCGACGGTCCCGATCAGGTTCGATCCATCGAGAACCGGCTTCAGTCCTTCGATCCCTAGAGGGTTGCGCGGCTGGCCCGGCCAGCTCTCGTCGATGACGCCAGGGTAGACCGCCGCACCCGCCACGCCGAGTGCCGCGAACACGATGTAAGCCCAGAGCACCGGCCGCCAGCGCCTTCCGGGCACTCGACCGTCGGGGAACAGCAGGATGACGAGGCCGATCGCGACGAGCGCCGGGTACCACGTCCAGAGGACGAGCCAGCCGAAGAGCGCGCCAGCGGGGAGCCCTCCCGGATCGGCAACGTAGGCGCGGTACGCGTACTCGGCGGAGAAGGCGGCGACGAATCCGAGCAGTGGGCACGCCAGGAAGAGCCAGCCGATCGCGTTGCGCGGCAGCCTGGAGGCGACAAGGGCACCGACGGTTGCGAACGCGAGGAACGCGATGACGATCCCGATGTCGGCCAGTAGCGACTCATCGACCTCGTCGGGTGCCGGGGTGATCTCGTCGAGCATCCCGGTGGCGAACGCGAGCGCGAACACCGCGCCGCACACGCCCCAGGCGAGCCACCATGTCCAGGGTCGCTTCACGACGACGCTCCCGTTCGCAGCCAGACGGACGTGTGCGTCGGCTGCATGGTTTCGGTGACGACGCCCTTCAGGTCGGTTTCGAGGGTGGCGAGGTCGATCTGCTCGCGCAGGCGCGCACCGAAGGCCTCGAGGGTTCGCTGGGCGTCGTAGCGGCGCCGGTTGAAGCGGCGGTCGACGAACCCTTGCACGCGCGAGCGCACGGGCAGGAAGAGCGCAGCGACGACGAGGGTCGACGCCGCGATCGCGAGGTTCGATCCACCCGCGAACGACGAGAATAACGCCTGCCCGATGAGGACGAGGCCGACGTAGGCGCTCGCGAGCACCACGGTGACCACCGCGTAGACGAGCGTCCGTGAGATCACGCGGTCGATCTCATACAGCCGGTAACGCATCACGGCGATTCCGATTCCGATCGGGATGAACGAGATCGACACGATCGCCGCACCCCAGAGAATGTCGGACGCGCGCCGATCACCAAGGATCGCAGACCCGATGAGCATGGTGACGATGCCGATCCCGGTCGCAGCCACGGCTGATGCGATCCAGCGCAACTGGGCCCGCTCGACTCCCGTCGACCGGCGAAAGCGGACGACGACCGACACGATCGAGAGCAGTAAGAGGAGGAACGTCAGCAGGATCAAGGCCTGGTTCAGCGCAGAGAAGAGAGCGCCGAGCGCCTCGATTCCGAGCGGATTACGAATACCTTGCTGATCCCAGTCGTCGAACAGTCCGGGTCGTACAATCGAAGCCAGATCGATCGCAACGAGCAGGGCCAACCCTGCGAGGACAAACCGCCACCGGCGCGACGGGAGCCGACCGTTCGGCAAGAGAACCAGCACGAGGATCAGCAGCGCGAAGAAGCCGGCAAAGGCGAGCGAGCTGACAAGCGCAAACGAGCCGAGGCTCGGGACCTGCCCAGGGTGCGCGAGCCCATAGTCGATCGCGCTGTCACAGGCGCGCGCGACAGCAAGCGCAAGCCCGATGCCCTCGAGCAGCCAGCCGATCGGGTTCTGCGGCTGACGGGCGGCGACGAGGCCACCCACGAAAGCGAAGGGCCCGACGAGCACGATGCTGGCGAGCACCTCGAGGTCGTCCCCGCGCCCCGCAAACGACAGGGTCGCGCCGATCGCGAGGAGCACCAACGCGAGGGCAAGCCCCGCCCAGGCGACAGCCGGGCGCCTCACGACGCTCCTGCCTGCTGCCGCCGTTTCGTGTCCTGCATCCTCTCGATCGTGCGAGTCTCCCCTATCTCGGGCCGGGCGTCGACTGGTGCGCCGCCTCCGATCGTTTCACCGGCAACCCCCGTAGGGGAGAGGCGCAGCCTCTCCCGGGAGCGCTCACGGCGACCGCTCGCCTCGGGAACAAGCAGGCGCAACGTTGTGAGACGCTGCACTACGCGGACAGGCGTCGCCCGGGGATGGTGTGCCATGGGTGCAGTTTCTGCGTCCCCCGTTCCGGAATCGTTACGAGGGTTGCAGCCACGGCGTCTCTTGTCGTCGGGGCCGGACATGTCTCGCCCAGTCGTATGCGGCGGCCGCGGGCGGGACAGGTCCCGCCCCTACTCATACTGGAGGGCCTTGAGCACGTCGAGCCGCGCCGCTCTCCGCGCCGGTAGCACCGCCGCCAGCACTCCGGCCAACGCGGCCACGACGACGTAGACGACGAGAGGCTTCACCGGGAGGTGGAACGCGACTCCGAACCGGGCGAGCCCGCGTGTCACGACCCACGCGACCAGGATCCCGAGCGGGAGCCCCACGGCTGCGCCGATCAGGGACGTCGTCACCGCCTCGTGTCGCACCATTCGCCGCGTCTGGCGGCGGGTCATGCCCACGGCACGAAGCGCGCCGATCTCGCGCGTGCGCTCGATCACCGCGAGCGCAAGGGCGTTGACCATCCCGAGCAACGCCGTGATCACTGCGAGCACGAGCAGCATCGTGAGCAGCGTCACGATGCCGTCGATGTCGCCCTGTCGCTTCTGGATCATGGCCGACGTCGTGCGGAGAACGGCATCGGGGAAGACCTCGAGCCGTGACGCGAGCGCTTCGGTGTCGGCGCCCGGGGCCAGGTCGACGAAAGTGAACGCGTCGGCCGGTTGTGGGAACGAGGCATCGAACGCGTGCTGGCTGACGACGACGTGCCCGAGCAGCGAATCGAGCCGGGCCGGTGCGAAGACGCCCCGCACGACGTAGGTTTGCGTCTTGCCGGCGGCGCTGAGGACGGCGATCCGTTCGCCGACGACGAGATCCTTCTGCTCCGCGAGGTCGTCCCGCACGAGTGCCCCCGTCGTGCCGAGCGCGGCGAGGCTCTTCTTCGAGCCCTCCTGCCACGTGAAGCGGTATGGGCCGTCGATCGTCGCCGGGTCGACGCCGCTCACGTCGACCTGCTTCTCGCCGATCTTGCCGCGGTCGTACCGGACGGAGCTGAGTGCGTTCACGCCGGGTGCGGAGGCGATCGTCCCTGCCGCAGCCGGGGGAAGCGACTCCCAGCCCGTCTCCGACTGCAGCACGTGCGATGAGCCGATCTGCGACTCGACCGCCTCGACCGCTGTGATCTTGAGACTGCGCCCGAGCACCGCGATCGCGGAGACGAGAGCGATCCCGATCATCAGGGCGGCTGCCGTCGAGGCCGTACGACCGGGGTTGCGGATCGTGTTGTCACGCGCAAGCCGGCCCGGAATACCGGCAAACCGGGCGGCGGGCCAGCCGACGATACGCGCGATGGCCGGGACGGCCACCGGCACGAGCATGGCAGCGCCGATGAAGAGGAGCAGCATTCCCCCGAGTGACGCCGCAAGCGTGCCCGCGACACCGAGGCTGCCGCCCTTCAACATCCCGAGAGCGAGCAGGGCGACACCACCCACGAGCAGGAGTGCGCCGAGTCCCGTCGCAACGTGAGCCATCCGGCCCCTCTGCCGCGTTGCGCCCTCGCGCACGGCCTCGACGGGCGAGATTCGCGTGGCACGCGCAGCGGGCAGGAGCCCGGCGATCACCGTCACGATGACGCCGATCACGAAGCCGACCGCGAGCGTTTGTGGCGAGATGACGAGCGCTGTCTCCGGGAACGTGAGGTCGAACGAGCCGAGGAGAGCGCGCAGTCCGACCGCGAGCGCGATTCCGATGGCGACACCGATGAGCGACGCGAGGATCCCGATCACGAGCGACTCGAGAACGACCGCCCGGCGCACCTGCGTGCGGGTGGCGCCGATCAGACGCAGCGTTCCGAGCTCCCTCGTGCGTTGGGCAACCGTGATCGACAGTGTGTTGACGATCACGAATCCGCCGACGAACAACACGACGCCCCCGAAGCCCCGCAGGATCCACGTGATGATGTCCACGAACAGGCCGATGCCTTCGCCGTCGGCGGCCGCACGCTCGTCGGCCGTCTGCACCTGCACCGTGGCCGACGCGAACGGCTGGAGGCGCTCGGCGAGTGCCTCGGCCGACGTTCCGTCAGCCGCGGCGACCGAGATGACGTCGAGCTTGCCGTTCTTTTGGAGGAGCCGCTGCGCCACGGGAACGTCGAACACGGCCATCGTTGCCCCACCGAGCGAACTGACCTTCCCGAAGCGTCCGATCCCGACGACCTCGAACGGGGCCGAGGGTGTCAGGGCCGCGATCTTGACCGTGTCGCCGACCTCGATGCTGTTGCCGTCGGCGGTGCTCGCGTCGAGCACGACCTCGCGGTCGGCTGCTGCCCAGCGGCCTTCACGTAGCTGCAGCGGGTTGAACTGCTCGTCCTCCGGCTCGAAGCCCATCACGAACGACGGATCCCCGGAGATCTTCTTCCCGCTCGGGTCGATCACGATTGCGTAGGGGGAGTTGCCGGAGAAGTCGAAGATCGCGCCGGCCGCGCGCTCGACGCCGGGAACTGCGCGGATCTCGTCGAGCATGCTCGTCGCGAGAGTCGGCGCACTCGACTCCGACCAGTCCACCACGGGTTTCCCGGACACGACGACGTCCGTCTGCTCGTAGGCGCTTGAGAAGACGACGTCGAACGCCTGCTTCATGGTCGCCCCGAGTACCGAGCTGCCGGTGACCATCGCGACGCCGAGGACGATCGCGAACGCGGTCAGCGCGGTGCGCAGCTTGCGGGCACGGAGGCCCCGCAACGTGACCCGTCTCATTTCACCGCTCCCTTGAGCGCGGCTGCGACGTCGTCCATCGCCGACTGGTCGATCTCGCCGACGACAGTCCCGTCGGCCAGGTAGACGACGCGATTCGCGACTGCGGCTGCCCGCTGGTCGTGCGTGACCATGATCGTCGTCTGGCCGTAGGTATCGACGGCGTGGCGGATCAGCGCGAGCACATCGGCACCCGACTGCGAGTCGAGGTTGCCGGTCGGCTCGTCGGCGAAGAGGACCGAGGGACGATGCACGATCGCGCGCGCGACGGCGACGCGCTGTTGCTGACCGCCCGAGAGCTCGGCGGGGCGATGCTTGCGCCTGTCGGACAGGCCGACCGACTCCAGCAGCTCGTCGATCCAGGCCCGGTCGAAGCGCTCCCCCGAGAGGTCGAGCGGCAGGGTGACATTCTCCTCGGCGCTCAGGGTGGGGAGCAGGTTGAACGACTGGAAGATGAAGCCGACGTGCTGCCGGCGTAGCTTCGTCAGCTGGGTGTCCTTGAGCTTCGCCGGATCGACGCCTGCGATCGTGACCGAGCCACCGCTCGGCCGGTCGAGCCCGGCGAGCAGGTGCATCAAGGTCGACTTGCCTGAGCCGGACGGCCCCATGATCGCGACGAGCTCGCCGCGCGCGACTCCGAGGCTCACCGAGCGCAGCGCGTCGACCGCTGTCTCACCCGAGCCAAAGCGGCGCTGCAGGTCGCGGCAGCCGATCACGACGTCGTCGGCGAAGGCCTCATTTCCACTGCTCTCGGTGTGCGCAAGCACGCTCGTCATCGGGCTCAACCCCTTGTCTCGATGTTCGTCCCTGTCCGGGACCCTCGATCGGAGCGTGCCGACCCGGCGTTCCGAGAACGTTACGGCTCTGCTGGATGGGCGAGCTCCGTAGCGGTAATGTCGGTGCATGTCGCAGCTGCGCATCGCGCTCATCGGCCCGCCGCTGATCGAGGTCGACGGCCGGCCGCTCGACGTCGACACGCGCAAGGCGACCGCGCTGCTCGCCTACCTTGCGTTCACGGGGCGCCCGGCGCGGCGCGACACGCTGGCCGGGCTGCTCTGGCCGGAGACCAACCCCGATCGCGCGCGTGCCACCCTTCGACGGACGCTCTCGACGCTCAAGTCGGCGCTCGACGCCCGCTTCATCGAGATCGGGCGGGACACCGTCACCCTCGCCAGGCCCGGGATCTGGTTCGACGTCGAGGAGTTGGGCCGGCTCGTTGCGACGACCGACGGTCACGGGCACGCTGCCAACGAGACGTGCTCGCGCTGCCTGTCGCCCCTCCAGCAGGCTGCAGCGCTCGACCGTGGCTCGTTCCTCGCCGGGTTCGGCCTGCGCGACAGTGCTGCATTCGACGACTGGCAGCAGCTCGCGGGTGACGAGGTGCACAGGGAGCTCGCCTCGGTGCTCGACCGGCTCGCCGGCGCCCTCGCTGCCTCGGGCAACCCGACGCAGGCGATCGCGTGTGCGCGGCGCAGGCTCACCCTCGATCCGCTCCACGAGCCTGCCCACCGCCAGCTGATCGGGCTCCTGGCCGAGGTCGGTGATCGGCAGGCCGCGATGGAGCAGTTCCGCGACTGCGTGCGCGTCCTCGACCGCGAGCTCGGCGTGCGCCCGCTCGACGAGACGACGGCGCTCTACCACGCGATCGTGGAGGGATCGTTGACCGCTCCATCACCTCCTGTAGTGGTGAGGGCCCCGTCGCAGCCTGCCGACGCGCCGTACGACCTCGTCGGTCGCGACACGGAGCTCCGCGAGCTCGTGGAGACCTACGACAGCCTTGGCTCGGACGGTCGTGTCGTCGCCCTCGTCGGCGAGGCCGGGATCGGTAAGACACGACTCGCCGAGGAGATGCTCGCCCATGTTGCGGCGCGCGGCCGGACGGCGCTTGCGGTGCGGTGCTACGAGGAGGAGCGCGGGCTCGCATACGGCGTCGTGCTCGAGCTCGTCCGTGGCGCGGCTGCGGTGGCACCTCCGTTCGAGGCCGATCTCTGGTGGGTTGCCGAGGTGGCCCGGCTCGCGCCCGAGCTCGGGCCGCCGTCCGGTCAGCCGCTGGACAGCGAGGCTGCGCAGGTGCGGTTCTACGAGGCCGTCGCGGAGCTCCTCCAGCACAGCGTCGGGCCTAGGCCGGCAGCGCTCTACATCGACGACGCGCACTGGGCAGACGAGTCGTCACTCGCGCTCCTCGCCTACCTCGCGCACCGGCTCAAGGGGCGTCCGCTCCTCCTTGCCGCGAGCTGGCGGCCCGAGGAGGTCGCGCTGGATCATCCCGTGCGCCGGCTCGTCGCCGATGCGCAGCGCACGGGCCGCGCGAGCGTGATCGAGCTCGGGCGCCTCTCGGGTTCGGACGTCGCGCAGCTCGTCGCGTCGACCGGACGCGGCGACTCCCTCGGAGCCCGGCTCTACCTCGAAAGCGGCGGCCTGCCGTTCTTCGTTGTCGAGTACCTCGACGCTCTTGCTCGTGGAGACGACGAGCCCGACTGGGCGCTGCCGGTCGGAGTGCGCGATCTTCTCGAGCGGAGGCTTGCCGGCCTCGGCGAGCTGTCGCTCCAGGTTCTCGCCGCCGCGGCCGTGCTCGGGCGCGCCTTCGACGCAGACACGGTGCGGGCCGCGAGCGGCCGCACCGACGAGGAGGTTGTTCTCGCGCTGGAGGAGCTCGTCGGCTGCGGGTTGCTCGTCGAGAGTACGGAAGGGGCGATCGAGTTCCGGCACGAGCAGGCGCGCGAGCTCGTGAGTGGGCAGATGACGCTCGCCCGGCGGCGTCTCCTCCACCGCCGCGCGGCAGCCGATCTCGAGAGCCGCAGCAGGCGCGAGGACCGTGCGGCGCTCGTCGCCTACCACCTCGCCGCAGCCGGGGACGACGAGGCCGCGGCCCAGCGCTACCGCGTGGCGGGCGACCATGCGCGGCGGCTCTTCGCGAACGCCGAGGCGCTCGGCCACTACCGTTCCTCACTCGCTCTCGGGCCGACGGACGCTGCCGGGCTGCACGAGGCGATCGGCGATCTCGAGACGCTCGCCGGCGAGTACGGCGGTGCCTTTGCGAGCTACGAGACGGCGGCCGCACTCGCCGCGGCAGACGCGCTGCCCGAGATCGAGCGGCGAATCGGTCTCCTCCACCTTCGCCGGGGAGAATGGGAGCTCGCCGAGGCGTCCCTTGCTGCCGCGAGCGACGGGCTCGAGCCAGTCGGTCGTTCTCTCGCCACCGCCGACCGGGCACTTGCCGCTCACAGACTCGGAGACGAGGAGCGCGCGCTCGTGCTCGCGACGAGTGCCCTGGCACTTGCCGGAGACGTTGACGATGCGGGTGCCATCGCGCAGGCGCACAACATCCTCGGGATGCTGGCGGGTAGTCGCGGCGATCCAGCGGAGGCCGTCAAGCACCTCGAGCTCGGAGCGACGATCGCCCGTGCCGCCGGTGACCGTGGCGCCGAGGCGGCGGCGCTCAACAACCTCGCTTTCGCCGTCCGCGCCTCGGGCGACCCTGACCGCGCGATCGAGCTGACG
>NZ_JBDSNT010000136.1:0-21421 GCF_039915195.1 Gaiella sp. | reverse complement strand
CTCGGATTCACAAACCGAGTGGGCGGCGCCGAGGGCCCGCTCATGTACGTGTACGAGCGAGACCTCTGCGATTGAGGGTCAGTAGCCGCCCAAGCCGCGCATGCCTGTGCGTTGTGAATCCGCCGTCCTCGGAGTGCGTCACCTGCGCCAGCGTTCGCGAGTGTCCCCCGACGGTGTCTCGGTGTTAACCGCTACGCGACGGCTGCAGGGTCTGGCCGCACGATCACGGTGTCAGCGACCGGGATGATCTCGGTGATAGGGAGATCAGCGCGTGTGGCGTGATCACGAATCGCCTCGGGGCTCGAGGCCTCGTAGATGCACACTGTCCCGAGACCTCCTGATTCCTCCGAGAGGACGTAACTTCGGATCCAGCGAATGTCCGTCGACATCTCGTTGTCGCCAACGGCGGTCGACCGAGCGGCTGCTTCCTGCAGATCGCCACCACTGACCCAGCCGTCGCGGCGTATGATCGCGTAGAGGTTCATCGGGTTCCTTCCGTCGGTTGGCACTCACCCTCGCACGTTGCATCGGGAAACACAACACACAGACCTCCTGGCACCGCTGGAGCGGCGCCTGCGGGCACCCAGGTTTCGGCTGTCGATTGATTGACAACGCGGCGGGGCGCATGTTTGGAGGTGCTGTCCCCGAGTGCTCAGGCAGGTAGTGCGTGCGACGGGTCGAGGGCTTTGAGGCGTGCGATGTAGACCGTCGCTCCCATTGTGCTGTAGAGGGAGAGAGCCTCGGCGATCAATGGCTCCGCCTCGTCCGCTCGCTCTGCGGCTACGAGCGCTTCCGCGTAGGAGGCGAGCACCGACGCCAGGAGCCGCGCTCTCCCCCGGGAGCGCGCGTGGCCGAGAGCACGCGCGAACGCGTCGATCGCGGCGTCGTGGTTGCCTGACCGGGATGCTAGCGTCCCCCGGACGCGGTCGAGCTCGCCGTCGACCGTCTGGGTGCGATGAGACGTCGACCGCGTATCGATCTCGTGGAGCAGGGGAGCGAGCAGGGCGTCGGTCGTGGGCGTCGCCGGACTGTGATCCAAAGTATGCCCGAGAGCCCAAGCCGCGCTCTCGTCGTAGCCGAGCTCTAGGCCGAGCTTGATCCTTCGCTCTGCCAGGTCTGCAAGCTCGTTCTGGCGGCCGTCGGCTCGAGCCGAGAGGGAGTCGCGGTAGACGAGGATCGCCTGCTGCTGCCGGTCGGTCGACGCCGACATGCCGGGTGCGACGAGCGCGAGATGCTCTTTCGCCGCTCCCGCTTGTTCACGGTCGAGGGCAATGTGTGCGAGCGTACACCGCGACAGAGCGGCGTTTCCCTGGCTCGCCGGCAGCTCAGGAATGAACTCGTCGGCCAGTGCGAGGGCCTCGTCCCACGCGCCCTCGTGGTAGAGCACGCCAACCCGGGCGCCTGCGAACCACGTCGTGAAGGTCACAGTCCCGCGGCGTCGCGCAAGATCGAATGCCTCCAGCGTGAGGGCGTCCGCCTCTTCCTCGCGGCCACTGAGCGAGAGCGCGATCGTCAGGTTGTTGTAGGCGCGCAGAGCAGAGTTCGTGAGGCCGTGCTCTAGGGCCACTTCGAGCGCCTCACGGAGCAGCGCACGCCATTCGTGCGGATGGTGGGACATCACCATCGCCTTCGTGTTCAGCGCCTCGGCGAGGACGCGCGGAAGACCCTGCGCCTCTGCCACGTCGAGGGCGAGGTCGACCCGCTCGAGCGCAGCCTCGCGGTCGCCGCGGAACCACGCGATGCGCGCTGCCTCGGCCGCGACCCAGGCAACGTCGGCGTCCGGCTCGTCCTTCGCCAGCACCGCAAACGCCTCCTCGACGAGAGGGGCGGCTTCATCCGTGCGACCGAGGTTCCAGAGGGCGAGGCTGATCCTTGCCCTTACCCGGGCCGCATCGTGCGTCCGTGCCTCACTCTCGAATGCCGTCACGGCCTGCCAGAGCCGTTCGACCGCGAGCTCCATCTCGTCGGAGTCGAAGGCGAGCTCGCCGGCGCGCTCCAGCAGAGCCGCGCGCTCTCCTCCGTCGTCGGCCAGGCCGACAGCCTCGTCGAACGCTCTCCGAGCGTCGGTCGGTGCTGCCAGGGCGGCGGCGCGTTCTCCCGCGCGGACGAGCCAGCTCCGCGCTCGGGTGCGGATTTCCGCCGCGTCCGTCGCTGCCGGATCGGCGGCGTCTGCATCGCGGAGGTGGGCAGCGATGACCTCGGCGATCTCGTCGGGATCGATGCCGGCGTCTTCGGCGAGGTGGTCTGCGGCGGCGAGGTGGAGCAGGCGGCGGTCGTGGCGTGAGAGCGTGTCGTACGCGACCCGCTGCACGAGCGCCTGCAGGAAGCCGTACTGGCCGCGTTCGGGCGAGCGGGGGTCGGCGTCGAGCGAGAGGACTTCCTTACGGACGAGCGCCGTCAGGATACGCTCGACGTCGTCCGCGGGCTCTTGGGAGAGGCGCGAAAGGCCGCGGGCCGAGAACGTCTTGCCAAGCACCGCCGCCCGCTCGAGGAGCTGGCGCTCTGCGGGTTCGAGCCCGTCGAGCCGCGCTGCGATCAGCGCGTGCAGCGTCTCAGGCACGGCGAGGGCCTCGAGATCGCCCTCCACCACGTATGCGTCGCCCTCGCGCGCGAGGAGGCCTCGGTCGAGCAGCATGCGGACGGTCTCGACGGCGTAGAGCGGGATGCCGTCTGCGTGGCCGCGGATCGCGAGCCGCACGTCGGACGGGAGTCCCGGTACGAGTCCGGTCAGGAGCGCGTCCATCGCCTCGTCCGCAAGCGGGTCGAGGGCGAGCGTGGTGCCGCTGCGGACGCGGCTGCCGAAGCCGGGGTGGCGGTCGTGCAGCTCCGGTCGGGAGAGCGCAAGCACGAAGATCGGACTGCTCCGCGACCACTCGAGCAGGTGCTCGATGAACTCGATCAGGCCGGAATCTGCCCAGTGGAGATCCTCAAAGACGAACACCACAGGTCCCGAATCGGAGAGCCGTTCGAAGAACAGCCGCCAGGCCGAGAAGAGATCGTTGCGCTCAGAGCCCGTACGCTCGATGAGCCCGAGGAGTTGCTGCAGGCGAGGCTCGACCCACGCTCGCTCGTCTGTGTCCTTGAGGTGTTCACGCACCGATTCATGGAGCTTCGCGAGTGCCTCGGACTCGTCCTCGTCCTCGCTTATGCCCGCGCGGCCACGCACCATCTCGGCAAGTGCCCAGTACGCCACCCCCTCTCCGTAAGAGAGACAGCGGCCGCGATGCCACCAGACGTCCGAAGCAAGCCCGTCGATGTACTTCTCGAACTCCCACGCAAGTCGCGACTTGCCGATTCCCGCGACACCGATCACAGTGACGAGGCTCGCCCGGACGTCCTTTGCGCAAGCATGGAAAATGTCCTTGACGATCCGCAGCTCGCGGTCACGTCCGACGAACGGCGCTTCGAGGGCGACGGAACGGCCCTCGCCCTTTCGCGCCGCGACCACTCGCACCGCACGCCAAAGGTGCAGCGGCTCCGCCTTGCCCTTCACGTCGTGCAGACCGGCATCGGCGTACGCGACTGCGGCCTCCGTTGCCCGCTTGGTGCTTTCCCCGGCGAGCACCGTCCCGGGCTCGGCGGCCGACTGGACGCGACTTGCCGTATTGACAAGATCTCCGGCGATGATGCCCTCGTTGGTGGCCCCGACGGTGACCGCGGCCTCGCCCGTGAGAACTCCCGCCCGTGCCCGCAACGCCGGGTGGAGAGGAGGGATCGCCGCGACGAGCTCGAGGGCGGCCCGCACCGCGCGCTCTGCGTCGTCCTCGTTTGCGATCGGCGCGCCCCAGACGGCCATGACAGCGTCGCCGATGAATTTCTCCACCGTGCCGCCGTAGCGCTCGATGATCGTGCGGGAGGTGTCGAAGTAGCGGCTCAGGAGCTCGCGGATGTCCTCGGCGTCACGGCCTTCGGACACAGTCGTGAAGCCGACGAGGTCGGCGAACAACACGCTCACGAGGCGTCGCTCGGCAACGGGAGCGTTGGTGACCCCCGGCGTTGAGTCGACGTGGCTCTGAGCCGCGAGAGCTGTCCCGCACTCGCCGCAGAACTTCACTGCCGGCGAGTTCGCCGCCCCGCACGCCGGGCACGCACGCGCGAGCGCGCTGCCACATTCGCCGCAGAACTTCCGGCCCAGCTCGTTCTCGGCATTGCAGGAGGGACAGGCGATCGCGGTCACACGCTCAGTCTCTCACGTGGGCGAGACCCGAAGGAATGCTGACGCTAACGCTCGCCCACGTTTACGGTCCCGACGGGCGTCTCCAGGCTGCCGGGACAGCGCGTTCGCGCAGCTCCTCTGGATACTTCCTCGGTCTGGCCATAACAGGATGCTCTCCCATCCCCAGGACAGAGCCGGGCTCGAGACCTCCACGACAACCAGTGCGGATCAAACTGGAGCAGACCGGGGATCAAGGGTCAGGCTGAGCCAGAGGCCAACTGCGATCAGCCAGACTGGCACGAGGATGAAGCCGAAGAACCCTATTGGTGTTAGGAGTGATGCTCCGATGACGATCGTCAGCCAGGAAAGTGGTGTCGGCAGCATTCCGTTCCGGCGAGCGCCAAGTCCGGTCGCGAGCAGCATGGCAGCGAAGGCAGCGTTCCACCCTAGCCAGTCGTAGGAGTGGAGTTGGTTGAGCGTGTAGACCGCGTCCCGCTGCCCCTCGTGCGCGGAGTTCGTCATTGCCGCTTCGAGCATCCCGACCAACGCGAATGTCACTGCGCCCAGCAATGCGCCCGCGAACGCGACCAGACCGTGACCGGCATCGCCGCTGCCCTGCGCGAGTCGTCGTCGCAGGCCCGCCCCGAAGAAGAGAAGCAGGAACGCGATCAATGGTGCCACCAAGAGAGCCACGATTTGGTGCTGGCCACGATCGTTCTGCCAGTACGAGAATGTTGCAGCTGGACCGGTCTCGCTGCTCGGGTCGTTCCAAAGCAGCAGCAGAGCGATGAAGAACAACAATCCCGCCAGGACTCCGGCGAAGGGGAGGAAGCGATCGAACCGATCCGTAACCAGGGCGCTCCATTCTCCCGCGTGCGGTGTCGCGCCAAGGTCCGGTTCGTTCTCGAGAGCTCGCGCGGTGGCACCTGAGGCGGGCATCAGTCGAAGGCCGCGACGATCATGTAGCTCGCGAACCAGAGTGCGGGGATCGCGCCAAGGATGACTCCAACGATGGCCTCGGTTCCGCCGCCCTGGCGTCGGGCAACGACACCAACGATGATCGCGATGACCCCGGCGACTGAGCCGAGGAGCCAGAAGATCCCGCCCACGGCGAAGCCACCGCCAACGAACAGCAATAGCGCCACCGTCCCGAGTGCAAGCGCGGCTCGCCCGTGTCCGGTTCCTGATCGTGTCATTGCAACATCACTCATGTCGAACTCCTTCTATATTCGCGGGTCGGCTACATGCGCCGGTCGCTGACGACGCTATGCGCGCCGTGCGTCCCGCTACTAGAGGGCAGAGTCCTGAATGTGTCCCAAAGGGCGTCACGAATCGGGGTCGGTCACTGTCGCCTCGATGTCGTAGCGTCTACGCTCGCCTGATGTCGAGTGTTCATGCTGAGCGACGGGTCAAGATTGGCCGCGGGCTGTTCGCGTCGACTACGGCTCTTCTCGGGGTTGCGGTCGCATTGGAATTGCACGCGGGCCACTACGACACGGTCGTCTACCCAACGATCAGCGCGGCCCTCGGGGTGATTGGAGTGGTGTTGACGACGCGACTGCCCGAACATCGGATTTCATGGGTGCTCGCAGTCACAGCCTTCTGGGGAGCGCTCGGTGGTCTTGCCTTTGCGTATGCGTACGAAGCCCTGATCGTCGATCCCGGTTCACTTCCGGGCGGACTGGCTGCCGCTTGGCTTGATAACTGGTGGTGGCTACCTGGGCTGGCTTTACCGCCGGCTGCTCTGCTGCTTCTGATGCCTGACGGTCACCTCGCGTCCCGTCGCTGGTGGCCGGTGGCGGCGGCGGTTCTCGCAGGCACTGTGCTCGGTTCGATCGCGGTCTCGGCCTCTCCCACGTTCGATCTCCATGCTGGAACACCGATCGAGAACCCGCTTGCCCGCGTGGGCGGCGTCCCGGTGGCCGCGGCGGGAATCACGGGTGCAATCCTGCTCGCCGGCGGCCTCCTAGCATCACTTTCTGCCTTCATTGTTCGGTTTCGGCGCTCCACTGATGAGGAGCGACTCCAGTTGCGGTGGGTAGGCCTATCACTCGGCGTCGCCGTACCGCTGTTCCTCGTCGGATCGTTGTTGTGGGGTGTCGTCCCGGGAGCCGAACTGCTGCCGGCGATCGCCTTCCTTGCGCTCCCGATTGGTATTGCCGTCGCGATCCTCAAGTACCGGCTCTACGAGATCGATCTCGTCATCAACCGTTCACTCGTCTACGGGCTGATGACCGTCGGCATCGTTGCCGGCTACATCGCCGTCGTGGCGTTGGTCGGGTCGGTGCTCTCCTCTCGCGGTGACTTCCTCCTCTCCGCGTTCGTGACGGGCCTAGTGGCTGTCTGCTTTCAACCTGTGCGTCAACGAGTGCAGCGGTTCGTCAACCGGCTCATGTACGGCGAACGCGACGATCCCTACACCGCGATCGCGAAGCTCAGTCGAACGCTGGCGAGCTCGCTTCAACTCGACGGCGTTCTCGCGAACATCGTGGAGACGATCGGCGAGACGCTCGCGCTGAGCTACGTCGGGGTCGCACTCGACGCTGGCAACAACACGGGGCTGTTCGAGATCGCCGCTGAGTACGGGATCAGCGGCGCGGACTCGCTGACCGTTCCGCTCATTCATCAGGGCGCGGTGCTCGGAGAGCTCCGGTTCGCACCCCGACCGGGAGAGCGGCTTCGGGAGCGCGACCACCGCTTGATCTCGGATCTCGCACCGCAGGTTGCCGCTGCCGCCCACGCGCTAGGACTCTCGAGAGAGCTACAGCTGGCCCGCCAGCGCATCGTCCAGCTACGTGAGGAGGAGCGGAGGCGCATCCGCCGAGATCTGCATGACGGGCTTGGGCCTGCCCTCGCCGGGCTGACGTTCACGCTCGAGGCGGTACGCAACCTCACCGGCTCAGATGCCGAGCGCGCGGATGCCCTGCTCGTCTCGGCGACCGCGCAGGTGCAGACGATGATCGGAGACGTCCGTCGTCTGATCTACGGCCTCCGTCCGCCCACGCTCGACCAGCTCGGCCTCGCAGCCTCCCTCCGCGGGCTCGCGGCGCAAGAGACGACGGCGACAACGGCGGTCAACGTGAACACACCGGCATCAATCCCGCCGCTGCCTGCCGCCGTTGAGGTCGCCGCATACTGGATTGCCCAGGAAGCGCTGACGAACGTCAAGCGCCACGCTCGCGCTCGCTCCTGCAGCGTTCGCCTCGCCGTCGAGTCAACGATCCTGCGACTCGAGATCGCAGACAACGGAGCAGGGCTCTCGAATGGGTCAACGGGAATAGGACTCCACTCGATGAGGGAACGCGCGGCCGAGGTCGGCGGCACCTGCGAGATCGGGGTCAGGACAGGCGGAGGAACGCTCGTGGTGGCATCTCTCCCCCGGCTCGCGACGGAGGCTGCCGTCGGATGAGCGATCCAATCCGCATTCTGATCGCCGACGACCACCCGCTCTTCCGGGCCGGCCTGCGGGCTCTCCTCGACTCGGTCGGGGATACCGAGGTCGTGGGTGAGGCGGAAACGGGCGAGGAGGCCGTTACCGCAGCTCTCGCTCTCGACCCCGACGTCGTCGTCATGGACATCAACATGCCCGGCCTGAACGGGATCGAGGCGACACGTCGCATTACCGACCAAACCGAGTCAGCTTGCGTCCTCGTGATGACGATGCAAGACGACGACGACGCGGTCTTCGCCGCAATCCGCGCGGGTGCACGCGGGTACCAGCTCAAAGGCGCAGCGCAGGACGAAACGCTCCGGGCGATCCGCTCCGTTGCGAACGGCGAAGCGATCTTCGGCCCGGGTATCGCCAATCGCCTCCAGCACTTCCTGACCGTCCCGACCGCTGCCGACCCGAATCTCGCCTTCCCACAACTCACGAGTCGGGAGCTCGAGATCCTGCAACTGCTCGCGCAGCATCGAACCAATGCCGAGATCGCCACGCAGCTCTTCCTAAGCCAGAAAACGGTTCGAAACTACGTATCCGCCATCTTCACAAAACTCCACGTCGCCGACCGAGCCCAAGCCGGACTCCTCGCGCGCGACGCAGGCCTGGGCCTTTCTTTGTCCGGAAGCGGAGCAGGCGACGTAGAGATCAGTGACGCCGAGGGACTCCTGAAACGAACGGGACCCGCGTCAGAACCACTCCTGAAGGATAGTCTCACCGCTCGCTCGCCCGGTCGCCAGGCCTCTTGAGACGCATGAGATCCAGGTTCGCAGTGGCGCTACTCCGGATTCGCAAGGACTCTATTCCGGATTAGCAGAAGGAAAGCAACCCGTGGTGGAGTTGATTCCGCGTCAACACCGGGGCGGAGACGAAGGCGCTCACGGAGAAGATCTGGGCCGTCCCGGTCAGCGCGCTCTGGGATGTTGCAGACCCCGTCGTCACGAAGATCTTGATGCCGCAGTCGGCGGCGGTGCACGGTCACCGGCGCACGAGCTGACGGGGCGGGGGTCGAGGCGTGGAGCGGATCGCACTGGCTTCGCCTGGCACTCATCCAGGGCTCTACCAGGGTGTCCACGGTCCGTCGCCGAAGGAGTGATACCCGACCACCCCTGTCCTAACGATGGGTTTATTCAAGCTGCTTGTTGCTCATTCAGAAGCAAACGGGCACTGCTGCCGTGGTTCGTCAGTGGCGGCGCCGCCCCCGCGAAAGGGGGTTCTGTGTCCCTCGTCCGGGTGAGGTTTCCGGGGAATGCGCAAGCAATGGGGTCGAGGAGCGTCTTCTCCTGTGAACCCCCCAAGAGAAGGAGAAGCTGATGTTGCTCAAGATGTTTGGTCTGACGGGTGCGATTGCGTTGCTGGCCGTCTCGGCCGCTGTCGCGGCTCCGCCCGCTGGCAAGGGCAAGCCGTCCCCGACGGGCACCGCGTGCAAGCCGAAGATCTCGGTCATCCTAAAGGGCGCCCTCACGGTAAACGGAACGGCTGACTCCGTCACTCTCACCGTGACGGGCGGTAACCGCTTCGCTCGGGCCTACCGTGCCGCGGCGCAGCCGGTGACGGTGCTGCTGACAACCGATACGAAGATCGTTCGCGGCGACTCGCATGACGCCGCCGACCTGATGATCGGTGACCGCGTGAACGTGCGTGCCAGGGTTTGCAAGGCAGACCTCGCCCTCGACGCGATCCCCGCGCTCACCGCGGTGCGAGTGGTCGCACATCCCGCCAAGACCTAACGGATCACGCAAAGGGGACGGAGAGAGAGTCACTCTTCCTCCGTCCCCGATCCTGCTGCAAGCTAGTCATTACGGGAGACGGCCCGCAAGCAGGGCCAAGTCCCGTAAGGCCACCGTTCCGTTCAGCATCGCCGCCACCGCTGTACCCACCAATTAAGGGAGCACTCGGATGGCCGCGACGCTAGAGAAACTGAAGAACTGGATCAGAGCAGCTCTGCGATCGCTCTTCTCCCCGGGATCCACGTACGACCCGTGGTGACCACCCCACCCAGTCGAAGGCGAGAAGTAGGGACGTCCCGCCGGGGCGTGCATGCTCGGGAGGCGTTTGGCACTTCTTGCGCGGGGAGGTGCTCGTCGGTTCCCACCGGGACGGGCGCAGGCGAGTCTTCAGCGCTTCCTCGGGTCTCGTAGCCGGTGCCTCCCTGAACGAGGGAGACCCGGATTAGCCGGAGCTCTGATCCAGATTCGCAGGAGCGCTACTCCAGGTTCGCAGCGACCCTGCTCCTGATCGCAGAACAGAAACGACGCCATATGTCGAACCCGGAACGCCGGGAGCCGTTCATTTCAGGCGTCTAGACCTCGGGTGCGGGGTGCACGCCCTGAGAAACCGCTTTGCTGCGGGCGCATGTGCTCGTGGCGTTCGGCGGCGACTCGTCGACGCGCGTTCTTCAGCCGTTGGCCCCATTCGCGCTCGAAGCGCTGTCGCCAGAGCGGATCCGAATGCGGCTTGGGCACGCCATATTTCCGGTCGTGGCGGGGCGGCGCGATCGTGACGATGAGTCGCCAGCTCCCAGAGTGAGCCTCCCACGTATGCGTGATGCGGATTCCGTCGATCGCCGCCTGCTTCTCGAGGGCGTCAATCCAGGCTTTCTCGTCCGCGTTGAGTTCGTAGTGGCCACTGGCGCACGCAGGGACACACACGCCGCGACCCAGCAACTCTGCGTAGTCTGCGAGAACAGCCTCAGCGACCTGATCGTGGACAGGCGCAAGCGTCGGTGCCGTGGTCAGCGGTTCGCGTGGGTCTTCGTTGGCATTCGCGATTGCGCGGATCAGCTCGCCGATCTCGCTGTACAGCTCTTGGCGCTCACGCGAAAGCCGGCGCTCGTTCTCCTTGTACGCCTCGAGGCTTGCTACAACGTCCGGCATCTCCGATGCGGCCAGTTCCAGCGAGTCGATCGACTGGTGCAAGCGTCTCCGGCGCTCGCAGAGCACGGAATGAGCCGCCTGTAGAACGGACAGGCGCTCCACGCTACGTAGGCTGGTCGACACCCTCAGTCCATCGTACAAGTTGCGTTCCCACCTTCGCAGAGCCGTGACATCTGGAACAGCCCACAGCGCAAGTGATCGTGCGACTGCCAGGAGTTCGTTATCGACCCGGTTTACTTTGGCGTCTGGTCATGAGAAAGTGTCGGAGTGGTGAACGAAGGATGCGGGCCGGGGACTCGAGGTCCATGATCGAGTTTCACACCTAGGAGAACGGGAGGGTCGATGGAAGACTTTCAGGAGCAGGAGTACGAGTTCCTGCGCAGGCTCGAAGAGGAGAAGCTGGATCGCCGCCGGCTGCTGAAGCGGGGTCTCGTGGCAGGCGCTGGGCTCACCGTGATGTCGCTGTCGCCGGCCGCTCTGGCCGCCCGGCAGAAGGCGCTCGCAGATCCGCCGACGATCGGCCGTCTGGCGAAGGTGTCCGACATCATCAAGGAGGCGAAAAAGGAGGGCCGCCTCAATGTGATCGCCCTGCCACCCGACTGGGCGAACTACGGCGAGATCATCTCGACGTTCTCGAAGAAGTACGGGATCCCGATCACGAGCGACAACCCCGACGCGAGCTCGGCCCAGGAGAACCAGGCCGTTCGCTCGCTCAAGGGCGACTCGCGAGCGCCCGACGTCCTCGACGTCAGCGCATCCCAGGCGCAGGTCGGGGCGAACGAAGGCCTCTACGCCAAGTACTACACGACGAACTTCCGCAAGGTTCCGCGGGCGATGAAGGACGGGCGCGGCTTCTGGGTCGGTGACTACTGGGGCGTCGTGTCCTTCGGGATCAACCGTGCCGTGATCAGCAACCCTCCGAAGAGCTGGAAAGACCTCCTGAAGCCCGAGTACAAGAACAAGGTTGCCCTCAACGGCAGCCCGCTCTCGTCGGGATCAGCGGTGGCCGGCGTCTTCTCGGCGTCCATCGCGAACGGCGGCGGTCTCTCCAACATCCAGCCAGGAATCGACTTCTTCGCGCAGCTGAAGAGCGTCGGTAACTTCCTGCCGGTGCAGGCGACGCCGCAGACGATCGCATCGGGTCAGACCCCGATCACGATCGACTGGGACTACCTCAACATCGCCTACGGCAAGAACTTCCCGGCCTCGAAGATCCAGACGGTGATCCCATCGGATGCGGTCTACGGCGCCCACTACTGCCAGGCGATCAACGCTACGGCTCCCCACCCGTGGGCGGCCCGGCTCTGGCAGGAGTTCCTCTACTCCGACCAGGGCCAGCTGCTCTGGCTGAAGGGGTTCTCGCATCCGGCGTTGTTCACGGACATGGTGGCCCGCAAGGTCGTTCCGAACGCGCTGATCAAGGCGCTGCCGAGCGCAGCTGCGTACTCGAAGGTCAAGTTCGCAAGCGTGACGCAGAACTCCAAGGCCCGGGCGACGATCACCACGGAGTGGCCCAAGAAGGTCGGCTCGTAGCCCTCTGAGTATGACGCCTTCCAAGCACGACCTCTCCCGGCCCGCTCCAGCGGGCCGGGAGAGACGAAGGCCGTCCTTCGCCTGGCTCGGGGTGCTGCCGTTCCTTGCCTACGCGACGGCCTTCCTGCTCCTGCCCGCCGCGAACGTCCTCATCGGTGCCTTCCGGTCGCCGAACGGCGGCTGGACGCTCGACAACGTTGCGACCCTCTTCGAAGAGCCGTACCGGACCGCGTTCAAGAACAGCATCGAGGTGAGTCTCGTGACGGCGCTGCTCGGCGGGCTGCTCGGGCTCATGATCGCCTACTCGGCGCTTCGCGAGGGGACGCCGAAGTGGATCCGGGGCTCGCTGACCACCTTCTCCGGCGTCGCTGCGAACTTCGCGGGGATCCCGCTCGCCTTCGCCTTCATCGCCACGCTTGGCGTGCTCGGTGTGGTCACGACCTTCATGACCGAGACGCTCGGGATCAACCCGTACGACCACGGCTTCTCGCTGTTCACGAAGACCGGGATCGAGATCGTCTACCTGTACTTCCAGATCCCGCTGATGATCCTCGTCATCGCACCGGCGATCGACGGACTCCGGCGGGAGTGGCGCGAGGCCGCTTCGGGTCTCGGCGCGAGCGCGTTCCAGTTCTGGCGGCATATCGGAGTTCCCATCTTGATGCCGTCGCTGCTCAGCGCGATGGTGCTGCTGTTCGGTAACGCGTTCGCGGCCTACGCCACGGCCTACGGCCTGACGGGCGGCAGCATCGGCCTCGTGCCGATCGTGATCGGGTTCTTCCTCTCCGGTGACGTTCTCGACAATCCGCATCTCGGGCAGGCGCTGTCGTTCGGGATGTTCGTCGTCCTCGGGCTGATGATGCTGGCCTACATCCCGCTGCAGAAGCTCTCCTCGCGGTGGATGCGATGAAGCCGCGTCGTCGGATCGCTCCGGGCGCAGTGGTCTGGCTCCTCGTCGGCGTTGCCTACTTCTTCATCCCGCTCGCGGCCACGCTTCTCTTCAGTCTGCGGGATGATCAAACCGGGAAGTGTTGCACGCTCGCGAACTTCAGCTACATCCTTCACGACCCGACCTTCTGGAAGACGATCCGGCTCAGCTTCGTTGTCGCGCTCGAGACGATCGCGATCACGCTGGCCCTGCTCGTGCCGACGGTCTACTGGGTTCACCTCAAGGTGCCGCGCCTGCGACCACTGATCGGCTTCCTCGCTCTCGTTCCCTTCGTTGTGGCGCCGATCATCCTCGTCGTCGGGTTGCTCGACATCTATCGCGGCTCGCCGGAGTGGTTCTACGCGAGCCCGTACGGGTTCCTCGCGACGGCCTACGTCATCCTCGCGTTTCCCTTCATGTACTTCTCGCTCGACACAGGGTTCCGCTCGATCGACGTCCACACCCTGACCGAGGCATCGCAAAGCCTCGGCGCGGGCTGGCCGACGACGCTGTGGCGTGTGATTCTGCCGAACATCAAGGCGGCTGCCCTCGCCGGGTCGTTCTTGACGCTCGCGATCGTAATGGGCGAGTACACGATCGCCAGCCTGGCCCAGTTCAACACCTTCTCGGTGTTCGTTCAGTACATCAACCAGAACAAGGCGTACCCGGCGGGCGCGGTGACGATCATCGCGTTCGCGATCACGTGGGCCGCGATGCTCGCGCTCCTCGCCGTCGGCAGGGGACGAACGGCGCCGATCACAGAGGGAGAGAAATAGGTCATGGCCGATGTCGAGCTGAAGCTGTTGCACCGCCGGTTCGGAGACGTTGTCGCCCTTGCCGGGATCGATCTCGACATCGCCACGGGCGAGTTCGTATCGTTGCTCGGCCCGTCGGGCTGCGGCAAGACGACCGCGCTGCGCCTCGTTGCCGGCTTCGACCGGCCGACCTCGGGGCGGGTCGTGATCGACGGGAGGGACGTCACGGAGGTGCCGCCGAACAAGCGTGACATCGGGATGGTGTTTCAGGCGTACAGCCTGTTCCCGAACATGACCGCCGTGCGCAACGTCGAGTTCGGCCTGCGCGTCCGGAAGCACAACGGCGCTGCTCGCAACAAGCGGGCCCTCGAACTCCTCGACCTCGTCGGTCTGGCTCAGGCGGCCGGGCGCTACCCCCACCAGCTCTCCGGCGGGATGCAGCAACGGGTTGCCCTCGCCCGCGCGCTTGCGATCGAGCCGCGGCTCCTGCTCCTCGACGAGCCACTGTCGGCCCTCGACGCGAAGGTGCGCGTGCAGCTGCGCGAGGAGATCCGACGAATCCAGCTCGAGCTCGGCATCACGACGATCTACGTCACGCACGACCAGGAGGAGGCGCTCTCGATCTCCGACCGGGTCGCGGTCATGTACGGCGGCAAGATCGAGCAGATCGGCCCACCGGCCGAGATGTACGGCAGCCCGTCGACCCCCTTCGTAGCCGAGTTCATCGGCACCATGAACCGCCTCGTCGCGACGGTCGGTGACAATGGGACGATCGACTACGCCGGGCTCCCGCTTCGGGTCGATGCCGCCCGGGGGCTGCCGCGGGGCGAGCGGGTGCTCTGTCTCGTCCGCCCCGAGACGGTCACGGTCGTGCCCGCGAACGGGGCAGCGGTCGAGGGCACGATCGCGGGCGAGGTCGTCGCGAACACGTTCCTCGGCTCGACCTCGCGGGTGCGGGTCGCGGACGGCGGCGGCGATCGCACGCTCACGGCGGACGTCTCGACGAGCCACGCGTCGGCGCTTGCCGTGGGGACGAGGGTCGTCGCCAGCTTTCCGTCCGACAGCCCGCGGCTGCTCAGCCTGGCCGATCAGCCAGAGCTGCCCGTGCTCGACCCGGACAATCCGTAAACACCCCATCGACGCCGAGCGACTCCAGTTCAACGACGCGTGACATGTCGTTGACCGTGTAGACGAGCGTCTTCAAATCGAGGGCCGTGGCCTTCTCGATGGTGCCGCGCGTCACCCTGGCATCGTCGAACCCTGCCGCCCAGGCGAAGCCGGCGGCGGCACGGATGGACGTCCCGCGACCGACGTGCTGCACCGTCCGCAGCGCGGGGCGCAGGCGCCGCGTCTCGAGGATCGCGCCGCGCGAGAACGAGACGACGACAGCGTCGGGCCGAAGCAGCTCGACCGTGCGGCGTACGATTTCGTGGCGGCGGTAGAGCCACGGGCTCTTGAGCTCCGCCATGACGCCGATCCTTCCCGCCGTCAGCTCGAGCACCTCCTCGAGGGTCGGGATGCCGAGTTCGCGCAACTCGGCCAGGCTGCGTCGCCGGAGGGGGCCGCTCGAGGGCGTCAGCCGGTCGAGTCGGAGGTCGTGGAAGACGACGAGGCCGCCGTCACTTGCTGCCTGTATGTCGAACTCGACAAAGTCGGCGCCGAGCTCGATCGCGCGCTCGAACGCAGACAGGGTGTTCTCCTTCACCTCGGAGGACGCGCCCCGATGGGCGATCACCCAAGTCATCAGCCGGCGCGCGCCCGGGGCAGGGCGTCGCGCCACTCCTTGCGCCTTCGCGCCCTCTCGGTGGCGCTCATCGTCGGTTCGTATCTGGCGCCGCCCCGGTGCAGCAGCGCACCGACTACTTGTGCGTCGAAAAGCTCCAGCTCGGCGACTACGCCGGCCGAGGGGAAGTCCGTGGGCTGGCTCTCCTGACCGATCGGGCGGGGCACCGCCACTAGACCTCCGCGAGCAGGCGATCGACGAGGTCGATGTCGATGGCATCGACGATCTCGTCGGCCGCGACGAGCCGGGCGTCGCGCATCGTGCCGCGAACCGCGATGCAGCGGATCCCGGCCGCCTTTGCCGCAGCGACCCCGGCTTCGGTGTCCTCGAAGGCGACCGCGGCCGGTCCCGTCAGGCCGAGCCGCTCGAGGGCGAGGAGGTAACACGCCGGATCGGGCTTCTCGCGCTCGACGTCGTCGGCAGCGACGATCGTCGTCAGGGCGGAGCGCAGGCCGGCCGCAGCGACGACGGGCTCGATCTCTGCTCTGTAGGCAGCCGAGACGACCGCGACCGGAACGCGATCGGCGGCGTGGCGGACGGCATCCCGGATGGCCCCGGGCACGGTCGACCCGTCGGCGGCTCTTGCGCCGTAGGTCGCGACCCGATCCGCGACCAGCGAGGCGAGCAGCGGGCCGTCCACTCCCAGCCAGCCGCCCACGATCGACTCATCCGGGAGCCCTGCGAACCGTTCGAAGTATTGCTCGCTCGTGATCGGCCGGCCGTGCCGTGCGAAGAGCTGCTGGTAGATCGCGAGCAGCAGCGGCTCGTCGTGCGAGAGGGTCCCGTTGAAATCGAAGAGGAGTGCGCGCACAGTTCCCATCCGGCCCGGAACCCTACTCGGCCCGAGTAATTCCCCGGCGCAACTCGCGCGGTGCCGATCGGCTGCCGACGCTCGGAAGAATTGCTGTGCCGACGAGTATTGTGACTCGAACGCGAATCTCATTGCGGCGACGTTGAGGATCTTGCGAATCGTCCGACTTTCGAGAACCAGCCCTGCTTGGTTCCGGTCCTTGCAATCGCGGCGCTCGCGGGGCGGGAGCTCCGATACTCCGCTATCAGCGGCTTCCAGTCGTTGAGAGTCGCCTTCGATTTCTGTGGAGCACCACCTGGGAGTGGCGTAGACTCTCTCGGATGGGGAACCGTCGGCAGTTGGCCGCTCTGTGCTTGTGGTGTGCTCTTGCAGCGGCTCTTACGGCGACCGCGGTTCTTCCGGGAGCAGGTTCCGCATCGGCTGCGGACACGGCGGCGACCTGGAAGTACCTGCAACTGGACGGTGACCAGTGCTGGGATGCCGCCACGATGGACGGCAACTTCAACGGCTACGCGGAGGATGTGCGGTACGACATCGACAACGACTGTCGATGGGATACGCGACTCTGGAACTCGGTCGGGGCGGACACCTTTCTGGAGTCGCTCACCTTCGACATGGACGAGGATCGACGCTGGGAGTACTGGCTGGCCGACACCGATCAGCATGAGGGCTTCGACATTGCGTTCTTCGACGATGACGAGGATGGGGCATACGACCGTTGGGCGTGGATTCCGAAGGCACCCGAGACGTCGCTCGGAACAATCGGCGGGGCACCACAGCGCAGCGGGGCGCTCGGCTTGGTCGAGTGGCTGGCCGGAAAGACGGGGCGCGCCGTCTGGAGAGGCCCGGATTACGACAGCGACGGATACCCCGATCTGATCGACCGTCATCCGACCGATCCCCGGTACCGCTGAGACCGGACACTGCGGCGTGGCACCGGACCCACCACTGGCCCCGGTGGATCCCTGAGGGGCTCCAAGCCCGCTCCCAGAGCGACCCGCTGCGGAGGGATTCCTATCCGTCCCAGGAGGTTCCCCGTCTTCGGGCCATCTGGTTGCTTCTGCTTTGGGAAGCTTCTCCGCGAACTTCTCGGCCGACTCTCTCGGCGCGGCGTCGTATCTGGCCGCCACTCGGGATGATGCCAAGGGCTTCGAGCGAGGCCTCGACCGCAAAGGCGAGCACGTCGCCGTCCGACTAACGGAGATGATGACGAGCTATGACCGAGAACCCAGCGCCCCCTCTCTCGTGCGAATCCTCCAAAGGAGCGGCTGTGAGACTCGGCTGCGAGGCTGCTTGGCCGAGCCGGCTCGAATTCGTCCAGGACTACTGAACCGACTAGAGGCGCGTCCGCGTCTGCGCGGCGTGCCAGTTGAGGCCGAACGCCTCGAACCGGTCCGCCGCGCGCTCGATGAGGCTCGCGTCCTCGCGCACGAGGCCGAGGGCGCGGAGCGCGAAGGGCTCGAGATAGGTGTTCGGCTGGAGCAGCCGGCTCGCCTCGTCCTCAACCCGCTTCCGGTCGCCGAGAGCCGCGAGCCCGTCCAGGTGTGTCGCCATTGAGCTGAGACGCCAGCTCGATCGGCGCACGCGAGGCTCGCGGACCAGCAACTCGACGGCAGCAAGGTCGTCACGGTGCAGGGCGAGCTGCACACGCGGTGTGTAGAGCACGGTTCCGTGGCCGGTCATTGCGTACGCCTCAGCCCCTCGCTCGAGGCGACGCGCCTCTTCGTCGTCGCCGAGGTACGCACGAGCGAGCGCGCAAACCAACAGGGAGCGCTGATTTCGCACGCAGGGAGTCGCGACGTTCGCGGCCACGGCGTCTTCCACCCGTTGCTGGAGCCCGCTCGCAGCGTTCCAGTCGCCGAGGAGCTCCTCGAGTTCCAGGATCGCCGAGACGCCATGCAGCCGATGATGGGGCGAGAGCCGGTGCGTGACCTCCGCGTGGGAAACGGTGTAGCGGCGGGCTTCGTCGAAATGTCCGCCGGCGACGGCGGGAGCGACCGCCATCAAGTAGATGTCTGCCTGGTGATCCGGGTCTTGGATCTCGTCGACGAGCGAAAGTCGCCGGCGGTTCCACTCAGTCGCCTCGGCGTAGTTGCCCGCAGCGAACGCGCTAAGGCCGCGCACGTCGTAGCCGTAGGAGCGGACGGCCGGATCGCCCAGTTGTTCGGCGATTCCGCTCGCCTCACTCGCGAGCTCGGGGGACTTGTCGTCGTCGGAGTAGCAGCGAGCGATAAGCGCCTTCGCACGTGCCGCGCTGCCGGGCCTCGCAAGCTCGAGCGCTCGTCTGATCCAGCCCTCGACGAGGTCGGCCTCCGGCGCGACGCCCCACATTCCCCACCGCACGAGCGTCTGGAACGCAAGCTCTGAATAGAGATCCGCAGTGGTCAGGTCGTCGTCCGCCAGCTCGATCGCCCGCTGCATCGCCGACGAGAACGCCTCGCCGTCGAAGTAGAGAACATTCGCGTGGCCGATCTCCGCCCAAATCTCGACCTGCGCGGTCGGGCTCGTCTCGAGCTCGATCGCGCGCTTCAGCAGGGAGACGGCATCTTCGATTTCGTAGCGGCCAACAGCCAGGTCGGAGGCGCGGCGGAGCCATGTGACAGCCCGCGTGCGTAGTCGTCCGAGCTCCTCGTCGTCCCCCGGCCACGCAAGGTCGACGTCTTTCGGTCGCACGGCCTCCGCGTAATGGTGGGCGAGCAGGGCCGCGTGTTCGTCTCGACCTTCTCCCACCCGCTCGAGCCAGGTCGCGAAACGCGCGTGGAGGCGGGCGCGCTTCGCCGTAGGCAGGGTTCCGTATGCGACCTCACGAGTGAGTGCGTGCTTGATCACGAACTCGCGCTCCCCGGCGAGTGAGGAGCCCGAGCGGTGGCGGATGAAGTCGCGCTCCTCGAGCAGGCGAAGGTCCGGCTCGAGGTCATCGAGCAGCTCGTAGACAGGACCTGACCAGAACGTCCGGCCGATCACGGCGGCCGCCTGGAGCCCCGCTTTGTCGGCCGGTGCGAGCAGGTCGATCCGCGCGGCGAGGACCGCCTGCACGGTGTCGGGAACGACGAAGTCGTCCGCGAGTTCGTGGGCGGTCCAGCTGCCGTCGCGCCGCTCGAGCACGCCCTGGTCGATCAGCGTCTGGACGAGCTCCTCGACGAAGAACGGATTACCCTCGGCTCGCTCGACGACGACGGCGCGAACCGGCACCGGCAACGCTGCGGGAATCAGCTCGTCGATCATGCGGGCGGTGTCCGACGGGGAGAGCGCCTCCAGCCAGAGCGTGTCGCCGTCGCGACCGCGCGCACCCCCACCCCACTGCGGCCGGCTGTGAACGAGTTCGGGCCGCGCGGTTGCAAGCAGCAGCATTGGACCGCGGACGTCGTGCAGTCCCGCTTCGAGGAGGTCGAGGAGTGCCTCATCTGCCCAGTGCAGGTCCTCGACCAGCACGACGGCAGGTTGCTCGGCGACGAGCTCCTCAAGAAACGCAACCCACGCCTGGCGCAGCCGGTCGCGCGCAGCAAGCGGATGGAGGTCTGTCGGTGCCTCCAGCCCGAGCGTCAGGCCGAGGATCGCGCGATCGCCAAGCCGACGCCGCACGGTGTCGGGTGCGTCGCTCTCGAGCAGACCGAAGTGCTCGCGAACGATCTCACCGAGCGGCATTAACGTGATCCCTCTGCCATACGACGGGCAGCGTCCCGTGCGCCGGCGCGGTTCGGGCGACTGCGAGTTCAGCCACTCCCAAAACTCCCGGATCAACGCCGTCTTCCCGATTCCGGCATCACCCATGATCGTGACGAGCCGGGGCTTCCGTCCCTCGACAGCCCGACCGTACGCGTCCTGAAGCGCCTCGAGCTCCGGCTCGCGGCCGACGAAGGAGTGGTGCAGCCCGCCCACGCCTCGCGGCCTCATCAGCGATAGCGCTCTGATGAGCCGGCGACAGGCGACTCCGCCGGCCTTTCCCTTAGCTGCGACGGTCGACGGCTCGCCGAGCTCGAACGCGCCGCCCACCGCCGCAGCCGTGCGCTTGCCGACGAGGATCTCGCCCGGCTCGGCGGCCTGCTCGAGCCGCGCCGCGACGTTGACCGCGTCGCCGGTGACGAATGAGCTGCCCTCGCGCGGCTGCCCCACCACGACGTCGCCCGTATTCACGCCGATTCGCAGCGAGAGCGCGCCGCCGAACATCTCCTCCAGCCGACGCTGCATCGAGAGCGCTGCGTGGAGCGCGCGCTCCGCGTGATCCTCCTGCGCTGCGGGCGCGCCGAACGCCGCCATGACGGCGTCGCCGACGAACTTCTCTACCGTTCCGCCGGCGTCGGCGATCTCCGCCGCCATGGCGTCGTAGAACCGATTGAGTAAGGAACGCGTTCGCTCCGGATCCTGGGAACTGGCGAGCTCCGTAGAACCCACGAGGTCCGCGAACAGCACGGTCGCAAGTTTCCGCTCTTCGCTCGACCGAGCCGGCTGGGAAATCGGACTCGCGCAACTCGAGCAGAAGCGAGCACCCGTAGGAACAGGCTGGCCGCAATTCGGGCAAAACGCCACGCTGCGATTGTCGCTTGCACGCACCGGCGTTGCAAACAGACGCCGCGAGGAGGTTGAGGCGGCGGGATTCGAGCCCTGACCCTCGAAGCGGCTTTCCGAGCCTGCCGCGTAGCCCTTGCCCGAGCACAGTGGTCGGTTCGAGCTGTGCTCGAGCGTTCGTACGTCGATCCTACGGGTACGTCTGCGAGCGGCATCTTGCCGCAGCCGCCGTGCGACGGGCTCAGCCCTCGACACATTCCATCGCGTGCAGCCCGGCGCTCGATCCCGTCACGCGTTTGCTCGAGAAGCTTCCGCTCGAGATGTGAGCGACGCCTTCGTCGGGCCGGACGACGGGCCAATGGGCACACGAAATCCACATCGCCGCAACAAGCGCTTTCGGCGAGACCTCCGGACATCGGTGAAGGTGGCGTTGGCCGCAAACGCTCGACCCGCGCCGGGGGAGGTGACCCGACAGCCGGGTGAGGCCCTCCGGGCCGTCGACCCTGAGTTCGGCGATACCATGCTGCTGCCGCACGTGACGAGGCTCCGACAAGCAGCGCTCCTTCTGCCGTCACGTCCGCGCGCAACGCGTGGGTGCCGATTCCTCTCTTGGCCTCGTCGGCGTGGGCCTTCT
>NZ_JBDSNT010000055.1:0-10829 GCF_039915195.1 Gaiella sp. | reverse complement strand
GACGAGAACGAGCGGGCCTGGGTGGAACGTCACCTGCGTCCGCTCGTCGGGCTGACCACAGATGTCGCGAGCGGGGCGGAGGAGCAGAGAACGGAGGCGACAGCGGCCTGGCGCCGCTTTCTCGAGGGGATCGCCGAGAGCGGCCCCGCACTGCTCGTCTTCGAAGATCTCCACTGGGCCGATAACGGGCTGCTCGATTTCGTTGATGAACTTGTCGATCGCGCGTCGGGCGTGCCGCTGCTCGTCGTCTGTACTGCGCGCCCCGAGTTGCTCGAGCGGCGACCTGGGTGGGGTGGCGGCAAGCGGAACGCGCAGACAGTCTCGTTGCCCTCGCTCTCCGACGAGGACACAGCCCGCTTGCTACGCGCCCTCCTCGAGCGAAGCGTTCTCTCAGCGGGCGCCCAGTCCGCACTCGTGCGAAACGCGGGTGGTGTGCCGCTCTTTGCCGAGGAGTTCGCGCGGATGCTCGAAACCGGCGCTGGAGCGGACACCGTTCCCCAGACGCTGCAGGGGATCGTGGCGGCACGGATCGACGGGCTGCCGGACGACGAGAAGCGGCTCCTCCACACCGCAGCCGTGCTCGGCAAGGTCTTCTGGACCGATGGCCTCGCGAGGATGAGCGACGAGGAGCCGTGGTCGCTCGAGCCGCGGCTGCTCTCGCTCGAGCGCAAGGAGTTCGTGCGGCGCGAGCGGCGATCTGCCGTGGTGGGTGCGCGGCAGTACGCGTTTGTCCACGCACTCGTCCGCGACACCGCGTACAGCCAGATCCCACGTGCCGACCGTTCTCGGGAGCACCGTCACGCGGCCGAATGGATCGCGTCGTTGCCCGGCGACAGGTCAGAGGACCGCGCCGAGGTACTCGCCCACCATCTCGGGAGTGCGATCGAGTATGGCACTGCGGCGGGGTTGCCGGTCGATGACCTGCGTCCTGCCGCCGCAAAGGCGCTCCACGAGGCCGGTGATCGAGCATGGGCGCTCGCCGCGCCGCGCGAAGCCGTGCGTTTCTACAGGGCCGCGCTCGCAGCAGGGACGGTGGGCGAGCCCTCCCCGCACCTCGTTTTCTCCCTTGGGCGCGCCCTTGTGCAAGCCGAGAACACGGGTGAGGATGAGCTCGAACAGGCGGTCGCGGGCCTCCTCGTGGCCGGGGACGCTTCGACGGCCGCAGAAGCGCTTGTCGCTCTGCACGAGGTGCAGTGGTTAGCCGGGACGACGAGTACCGCACTCCTCGAGCGTGCCTGCGAGCTGATCGGCGACACGGTCGATGTCCGAGTGGCAGCATACGTGCACGGCAGCCTCGGGCGGTACTACGGACTTTCGGGTCGGTCGGCCGAGGCGCTACCGCTCGATGAACGCGCCATGGCAGGCGCCGAGCGCGTCGGCGATCAAAGCCTGTACGCCTGGGCCTTGAACAACAGAGGGGTTGCACGCTGGAATCTCGGTGATCCAGGATCGTTCGCGGATCTCGAGCAAGCCCTCCAAATCTCGCTCGAGATCGGCTCGTCCGACGTCGGGCGCGCCCGGATCAACCTCGGCTCGATTCTTGACGATTACGGTGATCTTGCCGCGGCGCACGAACATCTCTCGGCCGGGGTCGCGTTCGCTCAGCGTATCGGCTCGGCCCGTATCGCGAGAATTATCAGCGTCGAGCTTGCCTTCAACCGATTCCTCGCGGGGCGGTGGGACGAGGCAGGCGAGCTCGCGACGACACTTGTCGACCAGGTTCACGACGGCTACCACGAGAGCCAGGTACAGGGCGTTTTGCTGCTTATCGCAGCGGAGCGGGGGGAGCCGATCGACGGTAGGGATATCGCCCGCGTGTCGGTGCGGGCTCGAATGATCGGTGATTTCCAGGTTCTGCTGCCGTGGCTCGCCTGTGTTGCGAGAGCCTTTACGACGACCGGCGATCCGACTCGTGCCGGCGCGTATCTCGATGAGCTCCTGGACGAGTGTCGTGGTTCCGCGGCGGCCCACGTTCAGGGAGTGTGGTTCTACGATGCCGCTCGAGCCGCTGCGATCCTCGGTCGTTCCTCGGAGATCCGAGAGGTCGCCCGGCGGCAAGGCGAAACTCGGTGGAGCGAGGCCGCTGCCGCGTTCCTCGCCGGGGAACCGCAACGCGCAGCCGATTTGCTTGCGGCGATGGGAGCGTTCGACGAGGCCGGAGCGCGTCTGGCAGCAGCCGAGAAACTGGGCGATGCCGGACGGCGCCAAGAGTCGATCGGCCAAGCCCAGCGTGCCCTCGTGATCTATCGCTCGCTCGGCGCGAGCACGGGCATGGCTCGGGCGGAGGCGATCAAACGCGCAGCCGCTACGCGGATCCGCAGCGCCTGAACTCGACCGTCTTGCCGCCGCGCGCACGCCACTCGGGCATGCCCCCGTCGGCGATCGGGTGCGCGTCGTAGCCGCGCTTGCGCAGGATGCTCGCTGCGATCACCGCACGCGGGCCGGTGTCGCAGATCGTCACGACTGGCCTGTCGAGAGGGAGGTCGGGACAGCAGCTCGTCATCAGCCGATAGGGGACGTTACGACTTCCCGGGATGTACCCGGTGTCGCGGTCGTCCTTCTCGCGCACGTCGATAACCTCCGCGCCTGCTGCGATGAGCCCTTCGAGCTCGTCGATCGTGACCGGCGTCGTCTTCTCCTCGCCGCCACCGAGCACGTAGCCGGCGACGTCGAAGAACGCAACCGAATTGAGGCCCCGGATCGCGCGTTCGGCCTCGGCAGCGCTCCCGGCGAGCACGCAGAGCGGCTCTGTCGCTTTGAGGACGAAGCCCGCCTTCGTCGAGAAGCTGTTGCCCGACACCGGCACGGAAATCGCACCTGGTCGGTGGCCGGCGAGATGATCAGCGGCATCGCGCACGTCGAGCAACTGCACGGTCCCGGGAGGTGCCGCGAGATCCTCCACCGGCGCCGGGGCGCCCACAAATGGCCCGCGGTTGGCCTCGACAATGCGTGCGAGGTTCGGCGGCTTGGGCGCGCTGACCGCGGCGGACTCGGCGATGAACGCCGTGACGTCGGTGATCTGTAGCGACGGGTTGAAGCGGCGCTCGAACCCGATCGTGGTCGATGGCTTGGAGCTCATCGACGTGCCGCAGAGCGACCCGGCAACGTGGCCCGGGAAGACCTCGACCCCGTCATCCAGTTCGAGCAGTCGGTGCAGTGAATGGAAAAGTCCTTCGGCACCTTCCTGTGCTGCAACCGCTAGATCCGGCCGAGCAGTGTCGCCGACGAACAGCGAGTCACCCGTGAGGACCAGCCAGGGCTCACTGCCGCGCGAGTTATCGACGACGGTGAGGCAGCAATGCTCTGGTCGATGGCCCGGCGAGTGGATCACGCCGAGCGTGACGGCACCGATCGCAATCTCGTCGCCGTCGTGCATTGGGTCGTTCGGGTAGTCGACACCAGCGTCGACGTGCACGCTCACCGGAACCCCATGCTCGAGCGCGAGGCGGCCGTGCCCGGAAACGTGATCGGCGTGCGTATGGGTCTCGATCGAGCGCACGATCCTGAGTCCCCGCTGCTCGGCCTCAGCGAGCACCGGCTCGATCGCAAACGGGGGATCGACCACGACGGCGATCCCTGCTTCCTCGTCACCGATCAGGTAACACGCACACCCAAGGTCGCTGTTCAGGAACTGGTGGAAGATCACGGACCGACGGTAGCACCCCGTCCCGCTATCTCACTTGAAGCGTTCACCTGCGGAGGCGGCGGAGGATGACGAGACTCGCTCCGATCACGAAGATGCCGATGACGCCGGCGGCGATCACCGGCCAGGGACGCTCGTCGGACGCCGCCTCATCCGTGGTGGGCAGCACGATCAGGTCGCTCGTCCACCGCACGACCGCTCCGTCGTCGTACCTCTGGCTTGCGGAAACTCCGTAGGTCCCAGGGCGCACCTCCGCGATGATGCGAATCGGGAAGGCGGCCGTGGCGCGCCCCTCGATACGCCCGTCCGACCACGTCACTGTGGCGCCGTCGACGATCGCACGCCAACCGTAAGGTGCGCTTGCCGACACGACCGAGATTCCGGCCGGCATCGTCGCCTGAAGCGCGACGGTGGCGTGGGGAGGCCGTTCGTTCGGCACGGTCATGCCGATCTCCGTCGCAACGCCGACCGCGACGAATGGCGGCTCGATCGAGACGTGTGCGACGGCTCCTGCCGGGACTATCAGCGCAGCCGCAAGAACGACGAGCGCACGCCTCACGGCAAGCCGAGTTGCCGCGCGATCACCATCCGCTGCACCTCGTTCGTGCCCTCGCCGATCTCGAGGATCTTTTGATCCCGGTAGAGACGGGAGATCGGGAACTCGTCCATGAAGCCGTAGCCGCCGTGGATCTGCAGCGACGCGTTCACCGCGCGGTTCGAAAGCTCGCCGGTGTAGAGCTTCGCCATCGCCGCAGCCAGTGCGAACGGACGCCCCTGATCCTTCAGCCAGGCCGCCTTCCAGACGAGGCCGCGCGCCGCTTCGATCTCGGTCGCCATGTCCGCCAGCTTGAACTGGATCGCCTGGAACGACGAGATCGGGCGGCCGAACTGGTGGCGCTCGCGGGCATACGCGTAGGCGAGGTCGTAGGCGCCCTGGGCGAGGCCGACGCTCATCGCGGCGACCGAGATCCGGCCGCCATCGAGGATCTGGAGGAACTGGTGGAACCCCTGACCGCGGCCACCCAGGAGGTTCTCGTCCGGAACGATGCAACCGGTGAACGAGAGAGAGCGCGTATCCGACGCCTTCCACCCCATCTTGTGAAGCGGTGGGGAGACCTCGTAGCCGGGGGTTCCATTCTCGACGATCAGGTTCGAGACCTCGCCTTCGCCGGTGAGCGCGGTGATCGTCACGCATTGCGTGATGTCGGTGCCCGAGTTGGTGATGAATGCCTTTGCCCCGTCTATCGACCACCCGCCATCGACCGGGGTTGCGGTCGTCCGGGTCGCGCCGGCATCGGATCCGGCCTCGGGCTCGGTGAGCCCGAACGCGGCGAGACGCTCACCGCGTGCGAGCGGTGGGAGCCACCGTTGTTTCTGCGCGTCGGTGCCGAAAAGGTAGATCGGCATCGTGCCGAGTGACGTGTGCGCGGCAACCGTGATCGCGACCGACGAGTCGATCCGGGCGAGCTCCTCGATCGCGAGCGCGTAGGCGAGCGTGTCCCCGCCGGCGCCGCCGAGCTCCTCGGGGAAGGGGATCCCCATCAGCCCGAGGGCGGCCATCTCCTCGACGAGCTCGTACGGGAAGCGGCCTTCACGATCGAGCTCCTCTGCGACGGGCGCGATGCGATCGAGAGCGAACGCGCGAACCGTGTCGCGAAAGAGCTCGTGCTCGGAGGTGAGATCGAAGTCCACGCGAAGGCGATGGTACCCGCCCGAATGCTCTCGTCGCGTGAACTCAGCGGTCGATCGCGCGGTACTTGCGGATCGCGAGCGGCATGAAGACGACGAGGAGGGCGATCGTCCACATCACCGACATGAGAATCGGGTGCTCACCGGGGAACGAACTCGACGCATAGGGGTTCGGGTTGCCGAAGAGTTCGCGTGTTGCGCCGGTGAGGGCGCTGACAGGGTTCCACTCCGCGATCGGCTGCAGGGCCGCGGGGAGGGTTTCCGTCGGGACGAAGGCGTTCGAGAGGAATGTGATCGGGAAGATCACGAGGAAGCCGAGCTGCTGAGCGACTTCGACGGTGGGCACGGACAGGCCGAGGTAGACCCCGATCCACGCCATCGCGTAAGTGAAGAAGAGAAGGAGAAGGACGCCGTACATGAAGTCGACGAAGCTGCTGTGCACCCCCCATCCGACGACGAGCCCCGTCAGCATGAGCACGATGAGCAGGCCGACGTTGTAGACGATGTCGGCGAACGTGCGGCCGCTGAGCACCGCTGATCGGGCCATCGGCAGCGAGCGGAACCGGTCGATCAGGCCCTTCGTCATGTCGTCCGCGACGGCGATCGCCGTTGTGACCGAGGCGAAGGCGAGCGTCTGGACGAAGATCCCGGGCATCAGGAACTCGCGGTACGAGCCGCCCCCGGGAATGGGGATCGCCCCACCGAAGACGAAAGCGAACAGCAGCACGAACATGATCGACTGGAGGATCGCGAAGATCGCGAGTTCCGGTATGCGCGGTACGCGCTTGAGGTTACGCCAGCTGATCACGATGCCGTCGGCGACGGCAATACGGAGGCTGTTCATGCGCTTTCGCCTTCGGATGTCATATCCGTTCGGGTGTCGTTGGCGTCTGGCTCTACCTCTGCTGCATGGCCCGTCAGAGCGAGGAAGACGTCGTCGAGCGTCGGTCGCCGTAGGCCGACGTCATCGATGCGGATCTGCTCCTCGCCGAGTCGAAGCACGACCTCGACGAGTTGCTGGGCACCACCTTCGGCGGCGATCGTCAACCGCCGCGAGTGCTCGTCGATCGTGGCAAGACCATCGGGGGCGATGAGCTGCGCCGCGCGCCCAAGGTGGTCGTGGTCGTGTACGACGACCTCGATCCGCTCGCCGCCGACCTGCGTCTTCAGCTCGTCGGCCGTGCCGCGGGCGATGATCTTCCCGGTGTCGACGACGGCGATCTCGTCTGCGAGGGCGTCCGCCTCCTCCAGGTACTGCGTCGTCAGGAGGAGTGTTGCCCCCTCGCGCACCTGGGTGCGGATCACGTCCCACATGCCGAGTCGGCTTCGCGGGTCGAGGCCGGTCGTGGGCTCGTCGAGGAACAGCAGCTTCGGCTGGCCGATCAGGGCGGCTGCAAGGTCGAGTCGCCGGCGCATCCCACCGGAGTACGTCTTTGCAACACGGTCGCCGGCCTTTTCGAGGTCGAAGCGCGTCAGGAGCTCGGCCGCGCGGCCCTTCGCGTCGTGGGAGCTGAGCTGGTAGAGCCGTCCGAACATCCAGAGGTTCTCTCGACCGGTGAGGTTCTCGTCGATCGCGGCGTACTGCCCCGAGAGGCCGATCATCCGGCGGACGGCCTGCGCATCACGCCCGACGTCGAGACCGGCGATCGTTGCCCGACCCGCGTCGGCGCGGAGGAGCGTCGTAAGGACGCGCACCGTGGTCGTCTTGCCCGCCCCGTTCGGCCCGAGGAGCCCGAGCACGGTTCCCTCCTCAACCTCGAGATCGACGCCATCGAGCGCGCGCACCTCGCTCTTCCGCGAGCGGTACACCTTTACGAGCCCTTGCGCTTCGATGACAGCCATCGCACAACGCTAGCGAGTGCGAAGGGGCCTGTGCCTAGACTGCGGGAATGAGCGACTCGATCGACCGGAGGGGCATGGGCGCGCTCTCCGGTGGGCACCTCGCGACCGACTTCGCATCGGGGGCGGTGCCGGCGATGCTCCCGTTCTTTGCGGCGAAGTTCGATCTCAACTACACACTCACGGCAGTGCTGATGCTCGCTGCGCTCGCCTCGTCTTCCCTCACGCAGCCGCTCTTCGGGCTCTGGTCCGACAAGCGAGGGGCGCTCTGGTTGCTGCCGGCGGGCATCGGCCTGGCCGGCGTCGGCATCGGCCTCGCGGCCGTCGCGCCAAGCTACGGGTTGCTCGTGATTCTCGTCTTCCTCTCGGGCCTCGGCATTGCGGCGTTCCATCCGGAGGGAGCAAAGTTCGCGGTCTTCGCCAGTGGGCGCAAGCGAGCCAGTGGAATGTCCCTCTTCAACATAGGGGGCAACACGGGCTACGCACTTGGCCCGATCATCGTCACGCCTCTCGTCCTCTGGCTCGGCCTCGGGCCAGGTGGACTGCTTGCGTCGATTCCCGTGGTTCTCGGTGCCGCGGCGGTTCTCCTGGCGCTCCCGTACCTGTCACGCCTCCGTCCCGAGGCGCGCTCGCCGGGTGTCGCAGTGTCCGGTACGGACGACGTGCGGGCTGTACTCATCCTCGGCGGCGTCATCGGTTTCCGTAGCGTCGCATGGTTCGGCCTCCTGACCTTCGTGCCACTCTGGGTCGTGTCACTCGGCAACTCGGAGGCCGATGGCAACAGGATGCTCTCGCTGATGCTCGTCGCGGGCGCAGTCGGGACTCTGACCCTCGGCCCGATAGCCGACCGATTCGGCCTGCGGCGAACGCTCCTGGTCGCCCAGGCGATCTTGACGCCGATGATCCTCGTCTTCGTTCTCGTCGGGGGCGTCGTCGGCGCGCTCGCCTTGATGCTCGTTGGTATCTGTGTCGTCGGCACGTTCGGGCTCACGATGGTGCTGAGCCAGATGTACCTGCCGGAGCACGTCGGGATGGCCTCGGGCCTCTCGATCGGCCTGGCAATGGGCCTTGGTGGCATTGCCGCCGTTGCACTCGGGGGAATTGCCGACGCGATAGATCTCGAGACCGCCCTCGTCTGTTGCGCGTTCGCTCCGCTCGCCGGCGTCGTCCTTTGCTTCTTCCTCCCGTCTCCTGCGGTCGCATCACCGGTTGCGACCGCGCCAGCCTCCGCATACCCTCTCCTCGACTAGTCCAGCCGCCGCGCCGCCTACCGCCCGACAAGGAGTCCCAATGACCGTGCACGAGTTCTTCGAAGCGCTTCCGTCGAAGGTCGACCCCGCGAAGACGGCTGGGATGAACAACCGGTTCGCATTCGACATCGCCGACGTCGGTGTCTGGACGGTGGTCGTCACGGACGGCGCTGTCACGACCGAGGAAGGCGAACACAACGCCGACTGCACGATCTCGGCGAGCGAGGAGACGCTGATGAAGATCTCTCGCGGTGAAGCGAACCCGACGACTGCGTACATGACGGGCAAGCTCAAGATCAAGGGAGACATGGGCGCCGCTCTCAAGCTGCAGAAACTGTTCTAGGCGAGCACGAGGCCACTGCGCATGTATCTCGCCGTTCGCCTGCTCGTCGCCTGGGGTGCGAACGTCCTCGCCCTCATCGTTGCCGACTGGGTGTTTGCCGGCCTTACAATCGAGCACTGGGGGCCGCTGCTGCTCGCGGGTGCCGTGTTCGGGCTCGCGAACATCTTCCTCAAGCCTCTGCTCACGTTCATCGCCATCCCGTTGATCATTCTCACGTTCGGGCTGGCCTACTTCTTCGTCAACGTCGCGATTCTTGCGTTCACGGAGTGGATTGTTCCGGACTTCTCGATCGACGGCTTCTGGACGTACGTCGGCGCCGTGATTGTGATGTGGCTCGTGAACGTCGCCGTCCGTCGGCTCCTGAGACTGATCCAGGGCGATGAGCCGGGGGTCTAGCCGAGCTCGACGAGAAGTGTTCCCGCAGCGACCTGATCGCCTGTAGCAACGTGAACCGCGGTCACGGTTGCGGCGAAGGGGGCGAGGACGGGCATCTCCATCTTCATGGCTTCGAGGACGACGAGCCGCTGCTGAGGCGTGACGGCGTCGCCGACGACGACGCCGACGGCCAGCACCGTGCCTGGCATCGGGGCCGCGATTGCGCCGTGTGCGCTCGCTCCGGCTGCGGGGGTAGCCGCATCGATGTTCGGCGCGGCTGTGGGAGGCGGGACGGGTCGATTGAGTCGCCACGGCGTCGCGAAAGCCGGCGGGGCGGTGTGGAGCGGCGAAACGGAGAGCGGCGTGTGGTCGATCAGGAAGGCCGTCGAGAGTGAGCCCGTGACGAATGCGGGGTGGCGAACGAGCCAGCGCAGGAAAGGAAGATTCGTGATCACGCCGTCGATTTCCGTTGCGTCCAGAGCACCTGTCAGCCGCGCGATGGCGCTCTCGCGATCCGACCCATGGGCGATCAGCTTTGCGATCATCGGGTCGTAGGCGAGACCGATCTCGTCCCCCTCCTCGACGCCTGCGTCGACGCGGACGCCGGTTGGAAGGACGAGCCGTGCGAGCCGCCCGGTCTGGGGCAGGAAGGTACGCGAGTCCTCGGCATAGAGACGTGCCTCGATCGCGTGCCCCGTCGTCACGACATCGAGCCCGATCTCCTCGCCGGCAGCGACACGGAGCTGAAGCTCAACGATGTCGAGGCCCGTGACCTCCTCCGTGACAGGATGCTCGACCTGGATCCTCCCGTTGAGCTCGAGGAAGTAGACGTCGTCACCGGAGACGAGGAACTCTGCCGTCCCCGCACCCTGGTACCCGATCGCCTCGGCGAAGGCTCTGGCGCCGCCCTCGATGCGCGCCCATGTGCCAGGCCGGAGCCCGGGAGGGGGGGACTCCTCGATCAGCTTCTGGTGGCGCCGCTGGATCGAACAGTCACGGCCGCCGAGCACGGTGACGCCCCCGCGATGGCCGAGGAGCTGCGCCTCGATGTGGCGGGGACGATCGAGGTAGCGCTCGCAGAACACGGCGTCGTTGCCGAAGGCACCCTCTGCTTCGCGCCGGGCCGCCGCGAGGGCCTCATCGAGCTGTGCCGGGTCGCGGACGACGCGCATGCCGCGCCCGCCTCCGCCCGCCGCTGCCTTGACCACGAGAGGGAAGCCAATTTCGCCGGGTGAGCCCTGGGGCAACGTCGGCACGCCGTTCTCGATCGCAATCCGGTGGGCGGCGACCTTGTCGCCTCCGAGCCGGAGCGCCTCGGGCGACGGTCCTACCCAGGTGATACCGGCAGCGAGCACCGCCTCGGCGAACGTCGGATTCTCGGAGAGGAATCCATAGCCAGGGTGGATCGCGTCGGCCCGAGCGGCGACTGCAGCGCGAATGTGCTCGGCCCCGTCGAGGTACGAGCCGAGCTCGACTGCGCTGTCGGCCGAGCGGACGTGAAACGAGTTGCGATCGTCCGATGCGAAGACGGCGACCGTGTCGATCCCGAGGCGTGCGCAGGTACGAAACACGCGAACCGCGATCTCTCCGCGGTTCGCGACGAGGAGTCGCTGTATCGCCACGTCGTGCACTCTTGCAGAGACCCGGGTTTGTCCGCGCCCCGATGCGGGTACCTACGTCGGATGCGCCG
>NZ_JBDSNT010000018.1:0-25377 GCF_039915195.1 Gaiella sp. | reverse complement strand
GATCCCTTCCGCGACCGTGTGCACGCGGGCGTTCTCGGTCCTGGTAAACGGGGTACCGATCAGGTCGGTGAGGGCGGCGAGGGCGCGTGGACGAGGCAGCACGACGACCGCGTCAGCCTGCCCGAGCAGATCTGCGACGAGTTGGGCGCGAAGGAGGTAGTGCTCGGTCAGCTCCGCAGCGGGGAACGTCTCGCGGGTCATCTCACCCCGTTGCTCGGCGCTGCGGATCACCGCGTGCGGATCGGGCGCAGCCGTGAAGGCGATCGGAATTCCGAGGCGCTTGCAGACGCGCGCAGCGGCAAAGGAGCCGGCATCGGCAAAGCGCAGATGAGCGATATCGACACCGCCAAGCTCCATGAGCGCTGATTCGAGCCCACGCTCGAGCTCGAGCCGATGCTCCCACATGGCAGTTGCGGGTAGTGGGCCGGTCGGCCCGAACGGGACACGCTCGATCGAGACACCTGGGCTCTCGACCTCGCTCAACCTCGTGTGGCGCCAACCCGTTTCGGGCTCGGCGAGAGTCCGCGTGAGCGTCACGACTCGGGCAATCTCCGGCTCGGCGCCGAGTGCTCGCCCGAGATGTACGAGCAAGGTGGAGATTCCACCACCGTCTCCGGCGCCTGCGTTCGTCAGCTCCCCGTCCAGCCGGCCTTGCATAAAGATCTGCGCGACGTGGATTCCGGGTTCGGTCCGAGATGGTCGGGACGAGCGACCGCGGACGAGCGCGCCGAGAAGCCGATCGAATGGCTCCCGCGAGTTCATCGAGCCCGTTGCAAGCGCCGCGGCGGCCTCGGTTGCGCGCGCTGCCCGGATTGCGAGCAGCGCACGGGCGCAGGCGAACCGTAGCTCAGGCCCTCCGTCAGCCCCCGCACGCCAGAGATCGTCGAGCAGCGCAGGGAGCGGGCGGGCTGCAAGTCCGCGCGCGGCGGCTGCACGAACCGCATCCGTCTCGCCGGTCGACCGCAACAGCCGCGTCAGGATCGAGGACAGCCCGGCGTGGTCGGCAACGGTTGCGGTCTCGACGAGGCGCACGCGGGCATCGTTCGCGACATCGTGATCGACCGCGGCCGCGATCGTCGCCACGACGGCTGGATCGAACGCCCCCCACTTCTCGACCGTGAGCTGCGCGAGTGTGGCTGCATGACCGCCGTCGACGATGGCTCCGACGATGGCCTCGATTCCTGCCGAGGTGGGGGGACGGTCGGCGAGGGCCCAGACGGCCTGCTCTCGAAGCAACGGGTCATCGCTTCGGGCGAACGCGTGTAGCGCGAAGTCGAACCCTTCGCCTGCGAGTCGTGCGAGGGGCCGGATCGCGAGTGCAGATGCGAGCCGGTCGCCCGAATGAACGAGTGACTGCAGGAACACGACGTCGCTTGCGTCCTCGGGGTCGCTGAGCAGTGTGGAGTGCGCCTGGAGCGCCGCGAGGGGACTTCCGTTCGCAAGAACGTCGTGGGCGGCGCGACGGGGCATCTCGATAGGCCCGTTCAGGGCCGGGGACTGTCCCGGCCGAGAACGGAACGGAGGGCGAAGGCGGGGTCGATCTGGACGCGTGGGAGGCGGAGGAGGCGGCCGAGAAAGCCGGACTCGATCTCGTGACCGGCGAGGAGGAGCTGTCGGTCGCCGCTTCGCACCTGGAGCGTGAAGCCGGTTTGGGAGAGTGCCGTCGCGAGGCGACGGAGTGAGCCGAGCTCGACGACGCCGGTCAGGACGGAGGCCTCCTCGACGTCGAGGACGAAGTGTTGCCCGTCCGCGACCAGTCGGCCTCGACTGCTGCCGAACTCGATCTCCACCTTCCCGACGACGTCCAGCACGACGGTGCTACTTGCCTGTCTCGGAGGTGCGGATCCGGATCGTGCCGTTCAGCTGCCACTTCGCTCGGGGCGCGTTGTCTGCCGCGTGCCGTGGCACGAGGATCTCGAGCTTCTCGAGGTCGTACTCGATCGTGGCGCCGCGACCGGTGAGAAAGCCGTACAGCCCCTCGGCGAACTCGGGCCAGGTCGTCGTCTCCTGCGGGGTCTCGACTGCGCTCATGGTGTCTCCTTCTTATTTAGACAAAATATGGACAACTCTAAGAACGCCTCTCTTCGCCCGGGTATTCCCGGGTGCGCGGCGCGTCGAACCCCGTCCTGCCCGTCGAGGCCGGCAACCCGTACGTCCGTGACACCCGCTGCCGGGATCTGCTCCCCGTGTATTTCGATCTCGCCGACCGGACCCGTGGCTCCGAGGCGCAGGACGGCGGGGCGTGGCTCAGGTGACGGCCGAGGCGGCGGCGATTGGTTGCAGCATGCCGCCGAAGACGTCGTCGTGAACCGGCCCGAGCGAGTACCAGTAGACGAGGCCGGCGAAGCTACCGGGTTCGCAGCGCACTCGCTCATCCACGCCGTGGCGGCGAACCATCATTCTGAGTTCGAGCCCTACGACTGCACGTGAGCTTCGACGAACCAGAGATGCTTGTCGATCGCGCGCGAGACCTCCGTGAAGAGATCGGCCGTGTCCTCGTCGCCGAGGCCTGAAGACGCTCCGATGTCGGCACGGACAGCATTCCCGAACGCTGCTAGGCGATCGGCGACGACGACGATCGTTTCGCTACCGGCAACTGCATCGAGGGGGTACTCGTCGAGCGACGAGGCTGAGGCTGCAAGCCGGGTAGTACCGAGCGCAAGCCCGCCGAGGGCCGTCGCCCGCTCGGCGATCAGGTCGACGAAGTCGATGACGTCCGCCGCGACCGTGTCGTAGAGCGCATGCAGCTGGATGAAGTCGCTGCCCTTCACGTTCCAGTGCGCCTGCTTGAGTTGGGAATACAGATCAAATGCATCGGCAAGCCGTGCGTTGAGCAGCTCCACGAGCGCCACGCGGGCGTCCACCGGAATATCGACTCGGGTCGAAAACGTCAGTCTCGGATCGGTTGTCATCGCTTCTCCTTTGGCCTTGTTCGTCGGTTCAATCATGCCTGTCGCGGCGCGGTTTCTCCCGGCCCGGCGGGCAGGACAGTCGTGAGTCGGTCATGGATCAGCCCGTAGCCCGGATCTCGAGAACCTTGCTTCGGGGGTGGGGGCTATCGAGCCGGTGCATTCCGGCGACCTGCTCTTCCGGAGGGCTACGGTCAGCTACGTCCGCGGCGAGGTGGAGGAACGCGATCGGGTGGTGATTTCTTAGGTTAGGCGCCCGAAGATGTGCGATGCTGAAATGGACGATGCTCCACGTCATGCATGTTGCGGCGCCCGTTCTGGCAGAGACTGGATTGCCGGTCCTGCCGGCGGAGACAGCGGCGCCGACCCCGATCCTCGTTGCATCCGGCCCCGCCTGCAGGAGCTGAAGGTGGACACCGTCTGGGTCTTCGGGGATCAGCTGAACGTCCAGATCGGAGCTCTCGCGACGGTTCGTCCTGGTTCCACGAGGGTTCTCATGATCGAGTCGGCGTCGAAACTGACCGCTGCCCCCTGGCATGTGCAGCGGGCCCACATCCTCATCACCTCGATGCGCCGCTTCGCGTCGGAGGCGACGGCGTTGGGCTTCGAGGTCGACTATCGGCAGGCGGCGACCTTTGCGGAGGGTCTCGCCGATCACCGGGCCGAGTTCCGCCCGAGGAGGATCGTCGCTACCGAGCCCAACAGCCATCGCGCCCGCAGCCTCGCACTGAACGAGGGCGTCGTGCTCGTTCGGTCGAACCAGTTCCTCTGCCACTACGACGACTTCGCGACGTGGGCGAGGTCGAGGAAACACCTCAGGCTGGAAGACTTCTACCGGAGGCAGCGAGTCCGGCTCGACTACCTCATGGACAACGACGGACCGGAAGGAGGCCGCTGGAACTTTGACGAGGAGAATCGCCAGCCCCCTCCGCGCAGAGGTCCTTACCCCTGGCCCAGCGCCCTTACCGAACCGCTCGACGCGCTCGACCACGACGTCATCGCAAGCCTGCCGCCGAACTGCACCGGCAGCCCACCGACCGGTCTCTGGGCCACCAGCAGGGCGGCTGCCCTCCGACGCCTCGACCACTTCATCGACCACGCGCTGCCACTCTTTGGTCCCCACGAAGATGCGATGACCACCGACCACTTCCACCTCGCCCACTCGATGCTGTCGCCGTATCTCAACAACGGCCTCCTGCTTGCACGAGAGGTCGCGGACAGGGCCGAGGCTGCCTATCGGGCCGGCGCCGTGCCGTTGGCCTCCGCAGAGGGGTTCATCCGGCAGCTGATCGGCTGGCGCGAGTACGTCTGGGGGCTCTACTGGCTCGAGGGGCCGTCGTACGCCTCGATGAACGAGCTCGCTGCCACTCGGCCTCTCCCGTTGGCTTTCACGGGGGCGGCCGAGACCAGGATGGCGTGCGTCAAGGCCTGCCTCGACGGCATCGAGGAGCGCGCCTGGCTTCACCACATCCAACGATTGATGGTGCTCGGCAACCTGAGCCTCCTGGCGGGGATCCATCCCCAGGAGGTCACCTCCTGGATGTGGGAACGGTTTGTCGACGGCGCGGAGTGGGTCATGGTGCCGAACGTGATCGGCATGAGCCTCTACGCCGACGGCGGGCGGATGGCCACCAAGCCCTACGCCGCCGGAGGGGCCTACCTTTCGAAGATGAGCACCTACTGCAAGAGTTGCTCGTTCGATCACAGGAAGCGGGTCGGCGAGGATGCCTGTCCGTTGACAACGCTGTACTGGGACTTCATCCTGCGCCACGCAGATCGGTTCGAGGGCAATCACCGCATGGTGCGCCAGGTACGAGCGGCGGAGCGGCTGAGTGATCGCAGTGCCGTCCAGCTCCGCGCCACGGCCGTCCTGGCCCTTCTCGACGAGGGACGTCTGTGAGCGAACACCCGAGGCCGGCCCCGTGGAGGTAGTGGTTGTCGGTGCCGGCGTTGCGGGCCTGGTCGCTGCTCGGGGGCTCACCGATGCCGGTCATACGGTCATCGTGCTCGACAAGGGTCGCCGAGTTGGAGGGCGGCTCTCGACGAGGGTATTCGCCAACGGTGGCCGGGCGGATGCCGGTGCGCAGTTCTTTACGGTCAGGTCGGACGAATTCGCTCGAGCCGTCGCTTCATGGCAGGAGACGGATCTCGTCCACGAGTGGTGTCGAGGCTTCTCCTCGAATGATGGGCACCCCCGCTATGCGGTTAGGGGAGGCATGAGCCAACTGGCAACTGCTCTGGCCGGTGGGCTCGATGTGACCTGCTCTGTTCGCGTCGAGCAGATTCGAGTGGGGGGCGACAGGGTCATCGTCACCTGGCCGGAGGCGCACGGCCATGGGGCAGGCCGCGTTGACGCCGACGCGGTGATCGTGACCGTCCCGGTTCCGCAGGCGTCCGTGCTGCTCGGCAGCGACGTCGTCGTGCCGCCCATCTCCTACCTCCCGACACTGTCACTCATGGTTGCTCTCGATCGGGATGTCGACATCTCGCCGTCAGGGGGGCTTCAATTGGTCGAGGATCCGGTCCTGTCATTCGTCGGAGACAACCACGCGAAGGGAACGTCAGCGTCCTCGGTGATCACCTTCCACTCGACCTCCGACTTCGCCGCATCACGGCTCGACGATCCCATCTCCTCGATCTCCGACTCTCTGCTCCGGGCAACTCGGCCCTACCTGAGCGGCGCGTCGGTCGTGGAGACGCAGCTCCAGCGCTGGCGCTACGCGACGCCGGTAGAGGTGTTTCCCGAGCGAATGTTCGCCACCGAGGGCGGGCGGATACTCCTTGCCGGAGACGCCTTCGGCGGCCCGAAGGTCGAAGGCGCCTTCCTTTCGGGAATGGCGGCGGCCGATCAGATCAACCGTGGACGCTGAAGCCAGCCCCGATGTGGCCGGTGGAGGGCGTCCTCATTCAGAAGGAACGACCTCGTCCTAGGCGTCGATTGCTTGCGCGAGAACGACGAGGATCAGTGCGGAGCGCACCGACCAGAGTGACGTTCGGATCCAGTTCGTCGTGATCAGTCGCGATGCAGCCCGGTCGTCGTATCCGTCGCGCAGGCGGCGGTGCGCCGGTACCTGAAGGATCGCGGTGGAGAGCCAGATTGGAAGCAGGAGAATCGCTCCGACCACGAGCAGGCTCCGATCAACCCCTGCGGGGGTGAAATGGAGTAGCAGTACCGCTGTCGCTGCTTCGACCGGCATCGCGATCCCGACGACGGGAGTGATCCGTCGCCCGTGTCCCTCCGCGTACTCGCGGAACTCGTCGACCCCGACGCGTGCGAAGAGCGGGTAGTGAACCGCCTGCACGATCCAGATCACGCCCGTCATGAAGAGTGTCGTAGCGGTCTGCCCGAGCAGCAGAGCGATGCTCATTCCTTCTCCCCTCCAGCGCGTCGCAACTCGGTCGGCATGTAAGGAATCAAGGGCCGTAGCGGCGGCCGCGCCAAACGACACCGCCGCGGAGCCGGTCGGTCGAGCTGATGAGAGAGATGATCGAGAGAGACAACGCTCCGGCCGGAAACAGGGGCCACGTGCGCCTGGGCGTGGGACAGACCTCGTCCGAGGCAGCCCGCGCCGCGACCTGGAGAGCGAGGCCGAGGGCGCCGACGAGGCGTGGCCCCCGAACGAAGGCGACCGTGGGTGCGAGGGCTGAGGCGGCACCCGACCCGGCGAGAACGGCCGCGACGGCGATCGAGCCGCCGAGCCCAGCCGAGGTGTTCTTTCGCCAGCCGCGGAGCGTCTCGCGGGCGCCGACATACATGCGGACGCGGACGCGCCCGCCGGACCCGGCGAGAGCGAGTGGGGTGCCGGCCTTCTTGAGTGAAACGGCGAGCGCCTGGTCGTCGACCAGCTCGTAGCGCATCGCTTCGTGCCCACCGACTCCTTCATAGGCGGCTCGCGAGACGAGAATGAAGCCGCCCGCGGCGATCGCAACCGGCGTGCGACGTGAGCGAACGAGCGGTCCGGGTGCCACGAAGGAGCGGATCAGCACCGCGGCGGCCGGTTGAATCGTCTGCTCGACGAGCCCGGCGGTCTCGATCACCGGGAGGAGCGTCACGCCGTCAACCTGCTCTGCCTCGACGAGAGCGAGTGCCCGTCCGATCGTGTCGGGGGCATGACGGATATCGGCGTCCGTGAACAGAAGCCACTCCCCCCTCGAGAGCTCGAACCCCTGATGGCAGGCCCATGACTTGCCGACCCAACCCGCCGGCACGGGCAGCCCCGAGGCGATGCGTACGCGATCGGTCACTGCTGCTCGCGCCTCGGTGGCGGTCGCGTCCGTCGACTCGTCATCGACGACGATCACCTCGAGCGCTCCGTACTCCTGAGCGGCCAGGGAAGCGATCGCTGCCTGCACGCCACGTTCCTCGTCCCGTGCGGGCACGATCACGGACACGAGTGGGCCGTCCGCCAGCGGCTCTACATCGTCGAGTGAAAGACGGTGTCGCCGGTCGAGCGCCGCCACGAGGACGCACCACGCCCAGGGGACGACGGCGAGAAGTGTGATGGCCTTGCGCACCTGTTGACCGTAGCCACGGCGTGCGCCCGGCCGCGGCATCGAGGGCTACACGAGCCGGTGTTGCGTCGCCCAGCGCGTGAGCTCGTGCCGACTCGAGAGCTGCAGCTTGCGCAGGACGCTCGAGACGTGGCTCTCGACCGTCTTCACGGACAGATTGAGCCGGGCGGCGATCTCCTTGTACATGTAGCCGCGCGCGATCAGCTGGAGCACCTCGCGCTCGCGCGGGGTGAGTTCGTCGAGCTCTACATCTCCGCCCACGCGCTCACCGTCTCGGAAGGCATCGAGTGCGAACCCGGCGAGCCGCGGCGAGAACACCGCATCGCCCTCGGCCACGCGCTCGATCGCGCTCGTCAGCTCCTCGCCCGAGATCGTCTTCGTGACGTAGCCGCGTGCGCCCGCGCGGATCACGGCGATCACGTCTTCTGCCGCATCCGAGACGGAGAGCGCGAGGAAGCGCACTCCGGGCCGATCGGGCGCCACGGCGTTGATGATCGCGTCGCCGCCACCGTCGGGGAGATGCACGTCGAGCAGGACGACATCGGGGTCGAGGTCGCGGATCAGGGGTACAGCCTCCGCAACGGTTCCCGCCTCACCGACGACCTCGACGCTCTCGCCGATCTCGGCCCGGACGCCCGCGCGGAACAGGTGGTGATCGTCGACGAGGACGACGCGGGGCCTCACGTTGCACTCCGCGAGAGTGTGAGCTCGACCTCGGTGCCTGCGCCGGGGGCGCTCGTCACCGTGGCGGTGCCGGCTGCGCGCTGCATGCGGCCCACGATCGACTCGGAGATGCCCCGGCGATCCGCGGGAACGGTCGTCGCGTCGAAGCCGACGCCCCGGTCGCGCACGAACACGGAGATGCCCTCGGCGCTCACGTCGGAGTAGACATCGACGAGGTCGGCACCGGAGTACTTGGCGCTGTTCGTCATCGCCTCGCGGGCGGCGAGGCCGAGGGCGGCGACCCGCTCGTCGGCCGGACAGTCGCCGGAGCTCGCGAGCTCGACGCGGACGTCATGAAGCTCTTCGACGTCGGCGGCTGCGGCTGCGAGGAGGCTCGAGAGCGAGTCCGAGCCGTCGGGCGCGCGGTCGCCGTAGAGCCAGCCGCGCAGCTCACGCTCCTGCCGCCGCGCGTACGCGGCGACCTTGCGCGGCTCCGACGCGTGGCGCTGGATCAGGGCCAGTGTCTGGAGAACCGAGTCGTGGACGCGCGCTGCGACCTCGTCTCGCTCCTCGCCGCGGATGCGCACGGTGCGCTCGGCGTCGCGGTCAACCGCAAGACGCCAGAGCCATGGCCCGGCGATGAGGAGGAGCGAGCCCGCGACGGCACCGGGCGCGAGCACCGACTGGTCGACGCCGCCGCGGGAGAGAACGAGCACGGCACCGGCGGCCGCAAACGTGACGCCAAGGGCGGAGAGTGGTGCGTTTCGTGAGAAGGTTCCTCCCCGCCGCCAGATCAGCGTCAGCCCGCCTGCGACGAGCGCGATTCCGATCACGACACGGTCGTTGAGTCCGAGCGCGTGGAGGACGGCCGAGATGCCGAACAGGCCGAGGATGGCAACGATCCAGATGCTGCGAGAGTCGCCGTAGGCCCAGAGCGCGAGATAGAGCAGCACGCCCGCACCACCGGCGAGCGCGAGGATCGCGAAGACGAGCCGGATCAGCGTCGGGTCGACGCCGAGGGTCTGCGCGATGCCCGCGCAGACCCCCGCGACGACCCGATCGTCCGAACTACGGGCGAAGGAGCGAAGTACCACTGACGGTCATGGTAGGGAGCGGGTGATGTGCACCGTTCCGAGGCCGACCTTCGCGTCGAGGACGAGGACACGGAGTCCAGGCGTTGCGACCGAGAGATCCGCATTGCGTCCGTCGTTCGTGCGGCCGAGGACCTCGACCTCTCCTGCCTGTGCCGTCGCTGTTGCTCGCAGCGCGACATCGGCCGGGACGATGATGTTCAGCTCGCCGATGCCGACCCGCACATCGATCCGCGTCTCACCGACGGGGAAGCGAGTTCCGGCGAGGTCGAGCCGGAGCTCCCCGATGCCCAGCTTGTACTGAGCCTGCACTCCTGCCGCGAGCGCCGGCTGGTAGGTGCGCTCACCGACGCCGTTACGCACATCGACGTGGAAAACCGTTGCCACCGTGGCCGCAGCCGTGAGAACAGCGACGACAATGATCGCGAGGATCACAGAGATCACGGCGATCAGGTGGCCGCCTCGTGAGGGACGCTCGATGGCCGTGCCGTCGCTCGCGAGAACGATCTCGGTCGACGGTGCCCTCGAGGAGCGCTGCGTCCAGAGGATCACGGCACCCGCGAGGAGCACGAGCACCCACGCTGCGTCCCCCTGGGGCCAGAGGGTTGCCCGCGAGAGCAGCACCGCCGCCGCTACGGCGATCAGGCCGACGCCGATCAACGGCCACGGTCGCTCTCGCCTGCCCCGCAGGGCATCGGCCGCGATCGAGTCCGGCTTTCCCTCCTCCGGAATCACGAGTACTGCGGCCAGGTAGATGAGGATGCCCGCTCCGCCGAGGAGCGTCAGGACGACGAAACCGACCCGGTAGAACGCGGGATTGAGGTCGAAGTAGCGCGCCAGGCCTTCACAGACGCCGGCGAGCATGCGGTCGGAACGACTCCGTTCGAGCCGCTTCACTGCTGTTTGGTCTATCGCATGTTCTGTCATTGCTGCAGCGTCGCTGAAGACCATTGTCGCGTCTATCGGGAATGACCCTGAAACGACCCCGAGTTGGACGTACCTCGGGGCGTCCGTGCCAACCGAGCCCCGACCTCGGTGCCGGGGTTGGGACGTCGACAGCGTTAGTGCGCGAACACTGCGGCCGGGCGCACGCTCGAGTTCGCGAGGCGGCTCCGGTCACTCAGGGCCGGGCGCTCACCAACAAGCGATCGGAGCTCCTCGATCATGTCGGCGGCCTGTCCCACGACAGCGGCGGCGATCAGCGTCTCCTCGCGCAGGTAGAGAGCGACGAGGTTGCGGTCGCCGATCGAGCCCCGAAGCACGACCTCGTCGACACCGTCGGTGTCGCCGAGCAACTGCAGCTGGACATCGAACATCTTCGTGAAGAACGCCGAGACTTCCCGATAGGGCTTTCGCCCGCCGGCGAGGTTGCGACCCAGATGCGCGCCCTGACTGTCGGCGTTGCCCCAGTGCTCGATCCTGCGTGGCCGTCCCGCGACCGCATCGTCGAATCTGGCGACGTCACCGATGGCGAAGACATCCGGGGCAGACGAGTGAAAGCGGTCGTCGACAGTGATCCCGTCGGATAGCTCGAGACCGCTGCCGTCGAGGAACTCGACATTGGGCACGACGCCGACCCCAACCACGGCCAGGAATGCCTCGATCGTGCGACCCGACGCAGTTCGGGCTCCCGTCAGCATGAGGCCGTTTGCCCGGAACTCTTCGATCTGCTCCCCGAGAGCGATCTCGACACCATGCTCGCGGTAGAGTTCCGCGACCTGATCGGAGAGCTCTTGTGACGCTAGGGCGGGGACGAGTCGGTCTCCCATCTCGACGATCGTCACCTCGAGGCCGCGCATCCGAAGTGAGGCTGCGACCTCCGCACCGATGAAGCTGCCGCCGACGACCAGAGCCTTGCGGGCTTCACCAGCTTCCTTCGCCACTGCCACCGCATCGGACAGCGTCCTGAACGTGTGGACTGCCGGAAGGTCTGCGCCCTCGACGGCGAGTAGTCGCGGGCGAGTACCCGATGCGATCACGAGCGTCCCGTAGGCGATCTCCTCGCCGCTACCGGTGCGGACGACGCAGTGCTTCGGGTCGACGGACTCGACGGTGGTCGCAAGGCGTAGCTCGACGGCGAGGTCGTCGTACGTCTCGTGCTCATGGACGAGGGCTTCGAGCCCTTCCATCTCCCCCCGGAGAACCGCTTTCGAGAGGGGCGGCCGATTGTACGGAGGGTACTCGTCGTCGGAGATGATGGTGATGAGCGCGTCACCGCCGGCATCGCGGTACGCGTCGATCAGGCTTGCCGTCGCGCGGCCGCCACCGATGATGACTATCGGATCCTTTGCCATCCCAGGTCTTACCCCGGCGTCGCTTACTTCTACACATGTTTCTTCTACACATGTTCCCGGAGCCCGCTGTTTCGATCAGTGCCGTGTTTGCGTTTGCCGCTACCGGGATCGGGGAATCCTCTCGCTCTGAGCGAATCACTCGTCATCATCCTGATCATCGCCCTCGTTACCCTCGTGGCTGTCGTCGCGGTTGTAACGTCTCGCTCGCGTTCCCGGCGGCTCGAGGAGAGACGCACCGCTGCAGCCGGGCAGCGGAGCCTCGCGGATATGAAAGCGCGGACGGCCGAGCAGGAGGGGCTGAAGGCCGAAGAGCACGCCGAGATTGCGCGGCAGCATCAGAGCGAGGCGGAGGAACTGCGCGCGCATGCTGCGGCGATCGATCCGGATGACGGATCTGCGTCTCGACCGTAGCCGTTTCGAGCGAGGCGTATCCCGGGCGCCTTCTGCGAGCGCGCCTTGTGCTGCAAACGAAAATGCACCGAGTCGGTGTTCCCCTCGAGTGCCAGGGCCGACTGACCTGTCGCCGAAGCGACCTGCCTGTTGGCCGGCGCTCTGGCGCTTCAGTTGACTTGCGTCGTCTGCTGCGCTGGAGACTCCGTGCTCGGTGCTCCACCAACCTACGGGCGGGACGCGCGCGGCGTCAATGGTGCCCCACACGGAAAGGCCGCACGTTGCGGACAAATGTTCAGACGCACAACTGCACAGCCGCCGGCCGCAACCTGTCCCAGTGAGACAGGTGTGCGGGATGATTGAATGGAGCCATGGCAGCGCGACCGCATATCCGGATCGAGTACTGCGTTCCCTGAAGCGCGTTGCCGAACGCCGCCGGTCTGGCGGTGCGGATTCTCGAGGAGATGGAACACGAGCTCGGCTCGATCGAGGTCGTGACGGGGACGGGAGGCATCTTCGACGTCCATCTCGACGGCGAGCTCGTGTTCACGAAGTCGATGCTCGGACGCTACCCGCAGCCCGAGGACGTTCTGCCGCTCCTTCGCGAGCGCCTCGGGCGAACCTAGCTTCACGGCAGTCGAAGACATGTCCTGAACAGCGTCTTGCGAGTGCCGCGGCGGCGATCTAGCGTCGGCGCCATGACGATCCACGAGTTCGAGCGAACGGCCTGCCGGATTCCCGGGCCTATTGCGGCCGATCGTCACGCATCGACCCCGCTTTCCTCGGAGCGTCGTTTGCACGTCGTCGCGCCGCTCATCGTGGACGATGGTTGCGACGTCCGACTCCGAGGTGGGCGCCACTCAGACGTTGTCCGGCTCGCCCTCCTCGAGTGGTCGCCCCTGAGAAGAGATGATCTTCTCGTTGTCGAGCGCGGCGATCATCGGGATGCGCCGGGCGCACTCGCGACGCTCGTGCGCCCGCCGACGATCTGGAGCACGGCCGAGGCGCTCCTCGCGCGCGAGAACGTCGGCCGGGAGCGTGGGGCAGGACGGGCAAGGCACGAGGCACTCGTCGAGTACGCCTTCACGCGGCTCGAGGAGGAGCACCTCGAGCGCCTGAGGGGTGTGACAGCACGCATCGCGCAGCGCCAGCTCCCCTTCCAGGGGCTCCTGCGAGCGAGCGATACGGTCGCACGAGGGTGCATGGCGGTCGCGTCCGACGACGGTTCTTGTGCGGCGGTTGCCGCGACCCTTCTTGCCCGCTACGCCGCGAGCGCGTTCGTGACGCAGACGCGAAGGGAGGCTGCGCCTACCATGACCTGATCGCCACGTCGAACTCCCGCACCTTTGTCCGCCTGCTCGAGTTCCTGCGGCCCTATCGCTCATCGCTGATCGTCTCGACGATCCTTGCGATCCTCTCCCAGGCCGCGGCGATCGCGGTGATCGTGCTCACCGGCTTCGTGATCAACGAGCTCAGGGGTGGACAGGACGGCAACTACCTCGCCTTCCTGATCCTCGTCATTCTCGGCGTCGGCCTCCTGCGGGCCTTGCTGATGCTCGGGCGTCGCTTCATCTCGGGGAAGCAGGCGCTCGCCGTCGAGTGGGACATGCGCGATGCGCTGTATGCGCGCCTGCTCCGGCTCTCCTTCGGCTACTACGACCGTCATCAGACGGGGCAGCTGATGTCGCGTGCGACGGTCGACCTGCAGACGATTCGCTTCTTCCTCGGTTACGGACTGATCTTCTTCGCCCAGCACGTGATCACGATCGTGTGCGTGACGGTCGTGCTCTTCTTCTACGAGTGGAAGCTCGCGCTGATCGCGCTTGCGATCACCCCGGTGTTGATCGGCGTTGCCTACCGCTACAGCCACGTCTCGCATCCCGTCCTTCGCGACGTGCAGCAGAAGCTCGGCGAGGTTGCGACGGTCTCGGAGGAGTCGATCGTGGGCGTTCACATCGTCAAGTCGTTCGCCCAGGAGGAGCAGGTCGAGCGGCAGTTCCGGAAGGCGTCGGATGACGTCTTCGAGGCCTCTGTCCGCGCCAACATCCAGCGCTCACTCTACGTCCCACTGCTCTCGTTCCTGCCCATACTCGCGCAGGCCGGCGTGCTGCTCGCCGCTGGCCACTACGTCGTTCAGGGCGACCTCACGATCGGCGGCTTCTTCGCCTTCAACCTACTGCTGATGATGCTCGTGATGCCGCTGCGCATGCTCGGCATGTGGGTCGGCCAGGCGCAGCGTGCGACGGCGTCGGGCGAGCGGTTCTTCGAGGTGATCGACGAGCCCGAGGAGATCTCCGACGCTGCGAGCGCGGTCGAGCTCCCCGCGGGGCCGGGACGCGTCGTCTTCTCGGGTGTCTCTTTCGGCTACGCCGCGGAGCGGCCCGTCCTCGAGAGAATCGATCTCGCGATCGAGGCAGGCAGCACGATCGCGCTGATCGGCGCCTCCGGTTCGGGGAAGACGACGCTCGCGTCGCTCGTGCAGCGCTTCTACGACACACTGGAGGGGAGCGTCGCGATCGACGGCATCGATGTGCGGGACGTGACGCGGCGGTCGCTGCGTCGCGCGGTCGGTGTCATCTCCCAGGATCCCTTCCTCTTCTCCGCGAGCGTTCGCGACAACATCGCCTTCGGAGTGCCGGACGTCCTCCCGGAGCTCGTGGAGGCGGCTGCGCGCGCTTCGCAGGCTCACGCGTTCATCGAGGAGCTGCCGAACGGCTACGACACGGTGATCGGCGAGCGTGGGATCACGCTCTCGGGAGGGCAGCGGCAGCGGCTCGCGATCGCGAGGGCGCTCGTGATCGACCCGCGCATCCTCATTCTCGACGACGCCACCGCCTCGGTCGATGCAACCACGGAATCGTTGATCCGGGCCGGCCTGACGGAGGCGATGCGCGGGCGGACGACGATCGTGATCGCGCACCGGCTTTCCACGATCGCCCTTGCGGACACGATCGTCGTGCTGGAGCACGGCCGCATCGTGGCCACGGGCAGCCGCGACGAGGTTCTCGAGCGAAGCGCGATCTTTCGCGAGATCCACGAGTACGGCCTGCTCCAGGAGATCGGGGTTTCGGCATGAAGGTCTGGCAAGCGGGCTCACACCTCTCCGAGGAGAGGGGCGGCAAGGTGGGCGACTGGTCCTGGAAGCAGTCCCGACGCCGGATCCGGATGCTGATCGGGCTCGTGACGCCCTACCGCGGGCGCACGACCGGGGCGATCGTCTCGCTCTTCGCCTTCACGCTCGTCGCGCTCGTGCCGCCGCTTCTTGCGAAGATGGCGGTCGACCAGGGGATCAAGACGGGCGATCTGCAAACGCTCATCTGGATCGTGGTCGCGTTCGTCATCGTCGGCCTGCTGGCCTTCGCGCTCTCGTCGGTGCAGACGTACCTCACGGGCTGGGTCGGGGAGCGCGCGCTCGCCGATCTGCGGATCCGGCTCTTCGAGCACCTGCAGCGGCTCTCGCTCGGCTATTTCGAGCGCAACCGCACCGGCGCGATCATCAGCCGGATCACGAACGACGTCGAGGCACTCGACACGCTGATCACCGACGGCGTCACCTCGCTCGTACAGAACGTGATGCTGCTCGTGGGAACGGCGGTCGTGCTCTTCGTCCTCGACTGGAGACTCGCCCTCGCGACGCTCTCGGTGATCCCGCTGATGGCGCTTGCCACGGTCTGGTTCCGTATCCGCTCGAACCGCGCCTACCGGCGCGTGCGGGAGCGCATCGGCCTCGTCACGGCGACACTCGCCGAGGACATCGCCGGCATGCGCGTCGTTCAGTCGTACGCCCGCGAGCCGCAGAACCAGTCGAGCTTCCGCGGCATCAACAGTCGCTACCGCGACGCCAACTACGAGACGATCGTGCTCAACGGCCTCTACTTCCCGGCCGTCGACTTCCTTGCCTCGCTCGCGACCGCGATCGTGCTCGGCTACGGCGGGTACCTGCTCGTCAACGACCAGATCTCGATCGGGACGCTGCTCGCGTTCTTCCTCTACCTCGCGAATTTCTTCGATCCAGTGCAGCAGCTCTCGCAGCTCTACAACACGTTTCTCTCGGCGACGGCGGCGCTCGACAAGATCATCGAGGTGCTCGACGAGGAGCCCGAGATCGTTGATCAGCCGTCAGCGCTCGCGCTCCCTCGGATCGAGGGGCGCGTTCACTTCGAGGACGTGAGGTTCGGCTACGGCGCGCTTGCCGAGGTGCTCCACGGAATCACCCTCGACGTGCCCGCCGGGACGACGGTGGCGCTCGTCGGCCAGACCGGCGCTGGGAAGTCGACGATCGCGAAGCTGATCGCGCGGTTCTACGACGTGCGCGAGGGTCGGATCACGATCGACGGACACGATGTTCGGGAGGTCGAGCAGAAGTCCCTGCGCCGGCAGCTCGGCGTCGTGCCGCAGGAGGGGTTCTTGTTCGCCGGAACAGTGGCGGAGAACATCGCCTTCGCACGCCCCGACGCGACGAAGGATGAGATCGAGCGGGCGGCGAGTGCAGTGGGTGCCGACGCATGGATCCGCGAGCTCGAGGACGGGTACGAGACGCAGCTCGGTGAGCGTGGGTTCCGGCTGTCGCTCGGGCAGCGCCAGCTGGTCGCGTTCGCGAGGGCACTGCTCGCCGATCCGAGAATCCTGATCCTCGACGAGGCGACCTCGTCTGTCGACATCGGCACCGAGCGCGTGATCGAGCGCGCGCTGGAGAAGCTGCTCGCAGGGCGGACGGCCTTCGTGATCGCGCATCGGCTGTCGACGATCCAGAGCGCCGACCTCATCGTCGTGCTCGCCCACGGCCGGATCGTCGAACAGGGAACGCACGCCGAGCTGATGCAGCGCGGCGGCGCCTACCGCGGCCTGTACGGCGACTGGGCCGAGCAGGTCGCCTAGCCGGACTCCTGCTTCTCGTCGCTCTGCAGTGCAAACGCCGGGCGGAGGCCGAAGCTCTTCGCCTCGAGGTAGGCGCGGAGTTTCCAAAGCGCGGGATCTGCCGCGTCGAGCGATCGGTAGAGCGACTCCCACGTGACGCGACGGAACCCGACGTCTGCCGTGTCGGCGAGGCAGCGGTCGATTCTCCGCTCGACGTCGGCGGTGTCGCTCTCGCGCACGAGCGCGACGACGACCGCTCGCTCGCCCTCGGCCCTCAGCGAGTGAGCGATCGCGATCGTGCGGAGGAGGAGCGGAGGGAGGTCTCGGAGTCGCGTTGTGCGGATCCTCTCTTCGTCGAACAGCCCGGGGCACGCCGGGGCGTACCGTCCGAGGAAAGCATCGACTTCGGCCGGCGCGTCGAAGGCGTCCGAGCTCGGGCCGAAGCTCGCCTCGATCACGACCCAGCCGAAGCCGGGCACGTGGAGGCTCACGTCCGGTTCGACGTGTTGCGCAGCATCCGGCTCGAGCTTCGCGAGCGTCGCCGAAAGCTCGTCCCAGACGGTCGCGGCATCGAGCGCGACCCGCCGACCCCAGTAGAAGAAATCCGGCTCTGCGGCAGGCTCGAACCCGGTGAGCGCCCCGGTAACGACTGCCAGGCGTCCAGCCTCCTGGAGCGTGCGAAAGACGTTCCAGGTAAGCGCGCCCTCGCTGTTCTCGTTTCCGAACCGGTTCGCTTCGGGGTTGCCCCACCGGCCTGCGACGGCATCGACGATCAGCTCGCGTCCGGCGATGGCATTGTCGAGCGGGCGCTCGAGGACGTAGGTCGGCGCTGCGCGGAAGCTCACCGGCGGGTCGCCGGCGGCGACACTTCCCTTCTTGAAGTTGTCGTCCTGCCACGGGAGCTGGTTGTCGTAGTGGCCGAGGAGCGGCGACGCGATCCACCCACCGGCACGCCGGTCGATGAACCGCGCGTCATTCTCGACGAGGCCCTCCACGACCTCCTGGTCGAAGTCGCTCCAGCCGTAGGCACGGCGAGTCGGCGCTCGCTCGATCTCGCTCAAGAGGAACGGACCAACTGCAGCACATCAGCTGCCGCGCGCTCACCGCTCCGAAGCGCGCCCTCGATCGTGCCGCTCCAGTCGGGTGACGTGTGCTCGCCTGCAAAGACGATGCGACCGACCGGGGTCGCAAGAAGCGACGGCTCGTCGGGATCGCGACTCATCAGCACGGAGTACGCACCCTGGGCCCACGGATCGTCGAGCCATGTCGTGACTACGGCGCCGGACTCATCGAGATCGAGCTCCGGCCAGAGCTCCCGGATCCCGGCGATCCACGTCGCCGGGCCATTGGTCGCCTGGAGCGCCGCAACGACCGGAGTCGAGCCCGCCCACGACCCGACCGTCCGGCCGCCGATCTCGTCACAAGGGGTCGTGTACGCCCAGTAGCGCCCTGGCACGGACATCACGGCGTCGGCCGCGGCGGCCGCGCGCAGCGGTACCGCCAACTTCGCGGCAACGGACATGCGCACCCCCGCGAGTGCATCGACGACCGCGCCCGGGAGAGGCGGATCGAAGGTGAGTGCGCGGAGGAGCGGCACCGGAACCGCGACGACGACCACGTCCGCGGCGACCTGTCCGTCCGCCGTTGCGACCTGGACGCCGGATGCGTCCTGGCTAACCGCGTTTGCGGGCGTGCGAAGGTGGACACTGTCCCCGAGTCGGGCCGCGAGGCCCCGGGCGAGCTCCTGGTTGCCGCCACGGATCCTCCGACACTCGCCGTTCTTCATCAGGTACGAGACGCCGAGGAGGAAGCCGGCTTCGAGGTCACCGATCGGATGTGCCGTTGCGCTCTGAATCCGGCTCGCGAAGAGCTCACGAATGGCCGGGTCGGCAACCTCCGCGTCGAGGACGTCGATGGCAGCCCGCTCGGGGTCGGCGGTGGCAACTGCTTCCACCGCCGCCGCCGCGAGGAGAGCGGCGTCGCGGTCGATCCCGGGGTCCGGGTGGAGTCGCCGGTCGGGATAGCGGATGCCCATGCCGACGAGCTCGCAGCCGACGAGCGCTGCGACTCGCTCCGTGGCGTCGTAGCCGTACGTGAGGAACTCGCCGCCGCGCTCGATCAGCGCGCCTGTCTCTAGCCGTTCGGACCACACCCGCCCACCGACGCGATTGCGTGCCTCGAGGACGTTGACTTCGAGGCCCCCCGTAGCGAGCGCATCCGCGGCCGCGAGCCCCGCGAGGCCCGCTCCGATCACGCACACCCGGGTCATCGGGCAGCCCAGCGGGCGCGCACGGCGGGCGCATCGAGCCTCTCCGCGGCGTCGAGGGCCTTCGTAGCCTGCTTCGACGTGTTGCGTCCGAATGCACCGCTGACGATCCACTTCCGCGTCAGACGGACGAGACGAAGCCGGTCGCCGCTGAGATCCGGGGCGTGCTTCGGATCGAGGTAGAGCTCGACCGCGACGCGTTTGACGAGTGCGGGATCCGGTGGGGAGTCGTGCCCGGTCTCGAGGCGGTGAGCGACGAGCGCCGCGATCACCTGCAGCTCGCGCACGCCCGTCCGGACGGCGATGCCCACGGACACCGTCGTCGACGCGACCATCACCCAGGGCACGCGCGTGAACCGTGCTCCCTTCGCGAGGGTGCGGATCACGGGAACGGGGAGAACGACGACGCGCTGGATGTTGTCCGCAAGCGCCTCCGTGTCGGCCTTGCCCGCGACGAGCCGTCGGCCGTCGGCGGCTGACGTCACGCGCTCGCCGGTCAGTAGGACGCGGTCGATGGCGGCGTCCGCGAGGCCGTCAACGGCCTCGACGAGCGCAGCTGTCGATGTGCGGGGGATCACGCTGGCACCGTAGCGGCCGGGCTCGTTCGCGAGGTGGCGTTTTTGGGATGCGCTAGCCGAGCGCGATCTCGGCCTCGGAGGGCTCGTCATCCCGCCGAGCGGCACTTCCCGAGGCACGCTCCCACTGGAGGCGGAGGATTGCGATCGCATCGACGACGTCCGCGTCGGTCGTCAACCGGCGAGACGACCAACCCGAGTCGGGCACCCATTCGTGCGTCTCGACGCGGCCGCTCGCGAGGAGCTCGGCCTGGAGCGTTCGAGGGAGGGGCACGTCCAGGAGCGCGTCACCGTGTAGATGGCCCAGCTCTCGCCGGCCAACGAGGAACTGTGTCGAACCGAATCTCCCCGACCCGGTGGCCACTCCATCCCACGCGGCAACCTCACCGACGATGCGATCGTGCGCTCCCTGTGCCATACCGTCAAGAACGCCGCGTTGACCCTGCGTGTTCCCGGGGGGAAGCAGCGGGCGCTACCAGTCCGTTGGCTTGTAATCCTTGAGGAACTTGCCCCACATGTGGGTGCCCGTGTTCTTGCCGTCGATGATCGGGTCGACGATGCGCGCCGCGCCGTCGACGATGTCGAGCGGCGGCCGGAACCGGTGCTCCGCCGTCTTCTGCTCCGCGATGTGCAGTGGATCCTCGTCTGTTACCCATCCCGTGTCGACGCTGTTCATGTGGATGCCGTCGCCGTGGTAGTCCGTCGCGGAGGTGCGCGTCATCATGTTGAGCGCCGCCTTGGCCATGTTCGTGTGTGGGTGCCGCGTCGTCTTGAAGCGGCGGTAGAACTGCCCCTCGACCGCAGAGACGTTGACGATGTGCTTGTCGCGCTCGCCGGTGCGGAGCATCAGCGGCTTCAGGCGCGCGTTCAGGACGAAGGGCGCGACCGCATTGACGAGTTGCGTCTCGAGGAGCTCCACCGTCGACACCTCGGCCAGGAGAAAGCGCCACGAGTTGCGGTCTCTGAGGTCGACCTGTTGCAGATCCTGATCGAGACGGCCTTCGGGAAAGAGGTGGCCCTGATCGTTGGATTCCTCTTGCAGGAGCCGAAGCTGCGAGAGCGCCGCGGCCGTCGGGAGCTCGAGAACGGCGGGCGCGGTGTCCGCCAGCACAGCCATGTCGCTCTCCAGCATGTCGTAGCGCCGCAACCCCGAGTAGTCGCCGAGTAGGCGCTGCAGCTCGGCAGGGAGCTTGTGCTCCGATGCGAGCTCCGCGTCCATCATGTGACGATAGAAGTCGGGCGGGCGACGGACGGTCTGGCAGGCGTTGTTGATGATGTAGTCGAGCCGGTCGTGGGTCGCCTGCAGGTGACGACAGAACGCCTCGACACTGGGCGTGTGGCGAAGGTCCAGACCGTAGATCTCGATCCGATCGCACCACTCGTCGAAGTCCGGCTCCTGGGCGTAGCGGGTCGCGGAGTCGCGCGGGAAACGTGTCGTGACGACGAGGCGCGCCCCTGCGCGGAGGAGCTTGATCCCTGTCTGGTAGCCGATCTTGACGCGCCCGCCGGTGAGAACGGCCACCCGGCCTTCGAGGTCGGCGGTCTCGGAGCGCTTGGCAAAGTTGAACTCTGCGCACGGCGGGCACATCTGGTCGTAGAAGTGGTGCAGCTCGCGGTATGGCCCCTTGCAGACGTAGCAGTGCTGCTCCGCCGTTGTCTCGCGCGCATCGCTGGCCCCGTCCGCCGGCTCCAGAGTTCTCGGCGGATAGACGTTCGGGGTCGTGAAGACCGGCTTCTCTCGCAGGACGCGGATCCCCGTGCCGGCGAGCTTCGCCTCGTCCTCCCGGATGCTCGCGGCACGTTCCTGCTTGCGCTTCTCCTTCGTGTAGCGGCGGCGCTGAACGGGGTCGGGATCGAATACGTCCGCAGCTGCGGTGAGCAGTCGGGTTCGATCCTCGACCGAGAGGGAGCCGAGCATGCCGCGGTCGCGCACGATCGACTCGAGGAGCTCGGTGGTGGTACGCAGGAGCTCGGCCCGATCGGCCCGCGTTGTTGAAGCGTCTTCTGGATCCGGTGTCGACATCGCCGGGCAGGGTATCTGGCGACGGCCTCCCGAACGGCTCGACTACTCTGCACCAGAGTCATGAGACCAGAACTTCCCGATAGCGATCCCGGCGAGACGCAGGAGTGGCTCGATTCGGTCGAGGCTGTCGTCGAGTCCGACGGGCGCGAGCGGATGGGCTACCTTCTCGATCAGGCGATCGACCATGCCCAGGACTACGGCGTCAAGGTCTCAGCAGGGCTGAGCACGCCCTACGTGAACACGATTCGCGTCGACGAGGAGCCCGATCTCCCGGGCGACCCGGAGCTCGAGCGGCTCGCGACTGCGCTCGTGCGCTGGAACGCGATCGCGATCGTCCTCCAGGCGAACGCCGAGTCCACCGAGCTCGGGGGTCACATCGCGAGCTATCAGTCCGCCGAGACGCTCTACGAGATGGGCTTCAACCACTTCTGGCGCGCCCGGTCGGAGAGCCACGGGGGCGACCTCATCTACATGCAGGGCCACTCGTCTCCCGGGATCTATGCCAGGGCGTACCTCGAGGGGCGGCTGAGCGAGGAGCAGCTCCGGCGCTTCCGCCGCGAGGTCGACGGCGACGGGCTATCGTCGTACCCGCATCCGTGGCTGATGCCGGAGTTCTGGCAGTTCCCGACGGTCTCGATGGGCCTCGGTCCTCTGATGGCGATCTACCAGGCCCGGTTCATGAAGTACCTCGCTGCCCGAGGGGTCGTCGAGACGGGTGACCGTAAGGTCTGGGCGTTCATGGGCGACGGCGAGATGGACGAGCCCGAGTCCATGGGTGCGATCTCTCTTGCCGGCCGCGAGAAGCTCGACAACCTCGTCTTCGTGATCAACTGCAATCTGCAGCGGCTCGACGGGCCGGTGCGCGGGAACGGGAAGATCATCCAGGAGCTCGAAACGAACTTCACGGGCGCAGGCTGGAACGTGATCAAGGTGATCTGGGGCTCCGGGTGGGATTCGCTGCTCGAGGCCGACCACGAGGGATGGCTCCACTTTCGGATGGAGGAGGCAGTTGACGGCGAGTACCAGACCTTCAAGTCGAAGGACGGCGCCTACGTGCGCGAGCACTTCTTCGGCAAGTACCCGGAGACGCGCGCGATGGTCGAGGGCTGGAGCGACGCGCAGATCTGGGAGCTCCGCCGCGGTGGACACGACCCGCAGAAGGTGTATGCCGCCTACGCAGCAGCGATGAAGTCCACCGGAAAGCCCACGGTCATTCTCGCGAAGACGATCAAGGGCTACGGCATGGGCATGGCGGGCGAGGGCCGGAACATCACGCACCAGCAGAAGTCGATGAACGACGAGGCGCGGCTCGCGATCCGCGATCGGCTCGGCCTCCCGCTGACGGACGAGCAGGCGACGGGCGCCTTCTTCCATCGGCCGTCAGCGGACAGCCCCGAGCTTCGCTACCTCCTCGAGCGTCGTGCAGCGCTTGGAGGCAGCTTGCCGGCGCGCCACACCGATGCCGATCCCCTGCCGACGCCCGCGCCGTTCGACACCGTGCTCGAGGGCAGCGGCGAGCGCGAGAACTCGACGACGATGGCGTTCGTCCGCATCCTCAACACGCTCGTCCGTGACCCGGCGATGGGGGAGCGGATCGTGCCGATCGTCCCCGACGAGTCTCGGACGTTCGGGATGGAGGGGATGTTCCGCCAGCTCGGGATCTTCTCCCAGGTCGGGCAGCTCTACCAGCCCGAGGACGCCGATGACTTCATGTTCTACCGCGAGGATCAGCACGGCCAGATCCTGCAGGAGGGCATCAACGAGCCGGGCGCGTTTTCCTCGTGGATCGCGGCAGCAACGTCGTACGCGAATCATGGTGTCGCGATGGTGCCCTTCTACATCTTCTATTCGATGTTCGGATTCCAGCGCATCGGCGACCTCGCCTGGGCGGCCGGAGACAGCCGCGCGCGTGGCTTTCTCATCGGCGCGACCGCCGGACGCACCACGCTGAACGGGGAGGGGCTCCAGCACGAAGACGGCCACTCGCACCTGCTCGCGTCCGTCGTCCCGAACTGCCGCGCGTACGACCCGACCTACGCATACGAACTCGCGGTCATCGTGCGCGACGGACTGCGGCGGATGTGCGAGGAGCAGGAGGACGTCTTCTACTACCTCACCGTGATGAACGAGAACTACGTGCAGCCCGCTTTGCCCGAAGGCGCCGAGGAAGGGATCCTGCGCGGCATCTACCTCCTCCGCGAGGGGGCGGGCGACGGCCCGCGCGTTCAGCTGCTCGGGTCGGGCGCAATCCTGCGTGAGGTGATTGCGGGCGCCGACCTGCTCGAAGCCGACTACGGCATTGCATCGGATATCTGGAGCGTCACGAGCTTCACCGAACTGCGGCGCGACGGGCTCGAGATCGAGCGATGGAACAGGCTCCATCCCACCAAGGAGCAGCGAATGCCCTACGTGGAGCAGGCTTTGGTGGGCCGCGTGGGGCCGTTCGTCGCAGCCACCGATTACATGCGAGCGTTCGCCGACCAGATCCGCCCGTTCGTGAAGGGCCGGTTCTCGGTGCTCGGCACCGACGGGTTCGGGCGCAGCGACTACCGCGTCAAGCTGCGCCAGTTCTTCGAGGTCGACCGGTTCCATGTCGTTGTGACTTCCCTCAAGGGGCTCGCGGACGACGGTCTGATCGCGCCCGACGTGGTGCAGGACGCGATCGAGCGTTACGGGATCGATGCCGATCTCGACGCACCCTGGCATCGGTAGAGCGCATTCGTCCTCGGCGAGTCGTGTCGAGTGCGTGCCGATCGCTCCACACCGCCGCATGAAACGGCCGTTCTCGACCTGCGTGTCCTGAACGGACACTAGGAGTCCGCGTTCGTTCGGTGTACTCCTTGCGGTCTACCAACGACCGAAGGAGGTTCGAAGTGTCGAGACAGGTGATCGCCGCTGCGTCTGCCGCGCTCGTCGTGCTAGCGGGTGCCGTCGCGTACGCGACTGCGGCGGGCGACGTGCCGACGACGATCGAGGCGTGCCGCAACATCCGGCACGGGCTGGTGCGGATCGTCAGCGACGGCAGGGGCTGCAAGAGCAACGAGGTGCCACTCTCGTGGGATCTGCAAGGCCGCGAGGGTCCCGCTGGGCCTGCTGGCCCAGCCGGCGCGATCGGCCCGGCCGGGCCCAAGGGCGACCCGGGTGGCGGCATCGTCTCCGTCGACACCCTCGACGGCACCGCCTGCACGACGTTCGAAGGCAAGACGGGCAAGATCGATGTCGGCTCGACCGCGACGGATCTGGTCACGCTCACGTGTGAGTCCGAAACAACACCCCCGCCGACGGGTTCCGCTCGGCTCGTGATCAACGAGGTCGACTACGACCAGGTCGGCGCCGACGCCGGGGGATTCGTCGAAATCGCGAATACCGGCACGGCGGCAGCGCCGCTCGACGGCATCGCGCTCGTGCTCGTCAACGGCGGCGACGGTGCGGAGTACGGGCGCAAGGCGCTGACCGGAAGCCTCGCAGCGGGAGCGAAGTTCGTGATCGACGTCGACCTCCAGAACGGGTCACCTGACGGAGTCGCGCTCGTCGATTCGGGCAAGGACGTGCTCCTCGACGCACTCAGCTACGAGGGCGCGATCACGACGGCCACGATCGGAACGACGGTCTTCGACCTCGTCGAGGGAACGGTGCTTCCGGTCGAGGTTGCAGACTCGAACACGGTCGATGGGACTCTCTCCCGCATTCCGGACGGCTCCGACACCGACAATGCAGCGGCGGACTGGTCGTTCACGACGACCCCGACGCCCGGGGCGGCAAACGCCAAGACGGCCTGACACGCGCCGGGGTGGGGT